>JBKPCQ010000151.1:0-7859 GCA_046727455.1 Actinomycetota bacterium
CCGGCACCCACCGCGCCCGCGGAAGGCAGGCCCGCGGAAGGCAGGCCCGCGAAGGCCGCACCCGCGAAGGCGCCCGCCGGCGCAACCACCACCGTGCTGCGCGGCGTCGCCGCCCGGGTGGTGGCGAACATGGACCAGTCGCTGACGGTACCGACCGCGACGAGCGTCCGCGCGGTACCGGCCAAGCTGCTCGCGGACAACCGTATCGTCATCAACAACCACCTGGCCCGGGGCCGGGGCGGCAAGGTCAGCTTCACCCACCTCATCGGGTACGCCCTCGTCAAGGCGCTGGCCGAGCACCCTGAGATGAACAACTCCTACGCCGAACTCGACGGCAGGCCCACTCTCGTCGAGCCGGAGCACGTCAACCTGGGCATCGCCATCGACCTGCTCAAGAAGGACGGCTCCCGGACCCTCGTCGTGCCGTCCATCAAGGCCGCCGAAGGCATGGACTTCCGCCAGTTCTGGCAGGCGTACGAGGACATCGTCCGCCGGGCCCGGCGCGGCGAGCTGACCATGGACGACTACGCCGGCACCACGATCACGCTGACCAACCCGGGCGGCATCGGTACCGTCCACTCGATGCCCCGCCTCCTCGCCGGCCAGGGCGCCATCATCGGCGTCGGCGCCATGGAGTACCCGGCCGAGTTCTCCGGCATGTCCGACGAGGCCATCGCCGACGCGGCGGTCAGCAAGATCATCACGCTCACCTCGACCTACGACCACCGGATCATTCAGGGCGCCCAGTCCGGCGAGTTCCTCAAGGTGGTCCACCAGCTCCTGCTCGGCGACCACCGCTTCTACGACGACATCTTCACCGCGCTGCGCGTCCCCTACGAGCCGGTGCGCTGGGTCCGCGACGTCGCGCAGACCTCCGAGGGCCAGATCAGCAAGCCGGCCCGGATCCTCGAACTCATCCACGCGTACCGGGTCCGCGGCCACCTCATGGCCGACACCGACCCGCTGGAGTTCCACATCCGCCGGCACCCCGACCTCGACGTGCTGGAGCACGGGCTGACCTTGTGGGATCTCGACCGCACCTTCCCGGTCGGCGGCTTCGCCGGCAAGCAGAAGATGAGGCTGCGCGAGGTGCTCGGCGTCCTGCGCGACTCGTACTGCCGCCGGGTCGGCATCGAGTACATGCACATCATGGACCCCGAGGAGCGGCGCTGGATCCAGCAGCGGGTCGAGGTCAGGTACGCCAAGCCGATCCCCGAGGAGCAGAAGCACATCCTCAACCGGCTCAACGCCGCCGAGGCGTTCGAGACCTTCCTGCAGACCAAGTACGTCGGGCAGCGCCGGTTCTCCCTGGAGGGTTCGGAGAGCCTGATCCCGCTGCTGGACGAGGTCCTCCGGCAGGCCGCCGAGGACAACCTCGACGAGGTGGTCATCGGGATGGCGCACCGTGGCCGGCTCAACGTGCTGGCCAACATCGTCGGCAAGCCGTACGAGAAGATCTTCTCGGAATTCGAGGGCCACCTCGACCCGAAGACCGCGCAGGGCTCCGGCGACGTCAAGTACCACCTCGGCCAGGTCGGCAAGTACACCACCCCCGACGGGGAGCACGCGATCGGCGTCTCGGTGGTGGCGAACCCGTCCCACCTGGAGGCGGTCGACCCGGTACTGGAGGGCATCGTCCGGGCCAAGCAGGACCGGATCGACCTCAAGCTGGAGGGGTACACCGTCCTCGCGGTCGCGGTGCACGGCGACGCGGCATTCGCCGGGCAGGGCGTGGTCGCCGAGACGCTGAACCTCTCCCAGCTCCGGGGATACCGCACCGGCGGTACCGTCCACGTGGTTGTCAACAACCAGGTCGGCTTCACCACCGCGCCGGAGTACAGCCGTTCCTCGCTGTACTCCACGGACGTCGCCCGGATGATCCAGGCGCCGATCTTCCACGTCAACGGCGACGACCCCGAGGCGGTGGTCCGGGTCGCCCGGCTCGCCTTCGAGTACCGCCAGACGTTCAACAAGGACGTCGTGATCGACCTGGTCTGCTACCGGCGGCGCGGGCACAACGAGGGCGACGACCCCTCGATGACCAACCCGCTGATGTACCACATCATCGACAACAAGCGCTCGGTCCGGAAGCTGTACACCGAAGAGCTGATCGGCCGTGGCGACATCTCCCTCGACGAGGCCGAGGAATCGCTGCGCGACTTCCAGCAGCAGCTCGAAACGGTCTTCAAGGCCACCCGCGACGCCTCGACCACCACCCGGCCGCACCGGGTGCGCCAGCCGGAGCCGGAGCCCCCGGTGGACACCGCGATCACCGCCGACCTGGTCAAGCGGATCGGCGACGCACACGTCAACCTGCCGTCCGGCTTCACCACGCACCGGCGGGTCATGCAGCTCCTGGAGCGGCGGGCGAAGATGTCCGTCGAGGGCGACATCGACTGGGGCTTCGGCGAGATCATCGCGTTCGGCTCGCTGCTGAACGAGGGTGTGACCGTCCGCCTGGCCGGACAGGACTCCCGGCGCGGCACGTTCGTCCAGCGGCACGCGAGCGTGGTCGACGCGGAGACCGGCGCCGACTACCTGCCGCTGTTCGGGGTCAAGCACGACGACGCCCGGTTCTTCGTCCACGACTCGCTGCTGTCCGAGTTCGCCGCGATGGCCTTCGAGTACGGGTACTCGGTGGAGAACCTGGACGCGCTGGTGTGCTGGGAGGCGCAGTTCGGCGACTTCGCCAACGGCGCGCAGTCGGTGGTCGACGAGTTCATCTCGTCGGGCGAGGCGAAGTGGGGCCAGCAGAACGCACTGACCCTGCTCCTCCCGCACGGCCACGAGGGGCAGGGGCCGGACCACACGTCCGGACGCATCGAGCGGTACCTGCAACTGTGCGCCGAGGACAACATGCGGGTGGCGGTAGCGACCACCCCGGCCAACCACTTCCACCTGCTCCGGCGCCAGGCGCTGTCGCTCAAGAAGAAGCCGCTGGTCGCGTACACCCCGAAGTCGCTGCTGCGGCACAAGCTGTGCGTGTCCGCCGTCGCCGACTTCACCACGGGTACCTTCCAGCCGGTCATCCCCGACACCCTCGACCCGCCGGCCGTCCGCCGGGTGCTGTTCTGCACCGGCAAGGTCTACTACGACCTGCTGCGGGCCCGGGTCGACCGGGGCGTCACCGACACCGCGCTCGTCCGGGTCGAGCAGCTCTACCCGCTACCGATCGAGGAGATCCGCGCGGTCCTGCGCGGGTACCCGAACGCCGTCGACCACGCGTGGGTCCAGGAGGAGCCGGCCAACCAGGGCGCCTGGTCGTTCATCGCGCTCAACCTCCTGGAGCACCTGGACGGCGTAGCGGTGCGGCGGATCTCCCGGCCGCCGGCGGCCGCCCCGGCGGTGGGCTCGACCAAGCTGCACGACGCCGAGCAGCATGCCCTGATCGACGCCGCGCTGCCGCGGAGCTGAGGATGTACTTCACCGATCGCGGGATCGAGGAACTCGCGCAGCGCCGGGGCGAGGAGGCGGTCAGCCTGGAATGGCTGGCCGAGCGGCTGCGCGACTTCGTCGACCTGAACCCGGAGTTCGAGACCCCGATCGAGCGCTTCGCCACCTGGCTCGCACGGCGGGACGACGAGGACTGAGCGCCGCGGCGGCGCGCTCGCGCGCCGCGGCGGCGCTCAGCTCACGAGGAACGCGATCACCGCGCCGAGCACGATGACCGCTGCCACGATGCCGACGATCCACGGTAGCGGCGAACGCCGCTCCGGCTCGGTCTCGGCACGCTGCGCGAACGCCTGGAACTGTGCCGTGTTGCCGCTCGGGTCGCTGTACTGCTCCGTCATGCGCGACACCCTACCGTCAGACGGGGGTGGGTGGAGCTACCGCCGCCGCGCGCCGCCGGTCGCGTACCAGCAGCGCCAGCGACACCCCACCGGCCGCGATGAGCAGGACCCCCAGGCCCACCTCGATCCAGCCCTCGCGCTGGTTCTTGGCCTTCTGCGCGTCGTAGTCACGGGTACCGCTGTCCCGCCCGACGCTCACGCACGAGTCGCCGCGCTCCATGACCTGGCCGCCACACGTCACCGGGCCGTTCTGGGTGACGACGCCCAGGACAATGAGGCCGCCGCCGAACACCAGCCCCAGGACCGCGTAGACAATCTTCTTCACGTCCGGGGACTTTAGCGGCGCTGTCAACCCATGTGGGGGTACCGGTAATCGGTCTCCGGGACGAACGTCTCCTTGATCGTCCGGGGCGACATCCACCGCACCAGGTTGTGCCAGGAGCCCGCCTTGTCGTTGGTACCCGAGGCCCGCGCGCCGCCGAACGGCTGCTGGCCGACGATCGCGCCGGTCGGCTTGTCGTTGATGTAGAAGTTGCCGGCGGTGAACCGCAGCACACGCGATGCCCAGTCGACGATCCCCCGATCGGTGGCGAAGATCGATCCGGTCAGCGCGTAGGGAGCGGCCGACTCGGCCTGCCGGACCGCCGCCTCGAACCGGTCGTCGTCGAACACGTGGACGGCGAGGATCGGCCCGAAGTACTCGGTCGTGAAGACCTCGTGCGTCGGGTCGGCGCACTCCACCACGGTCGGCCGGACGAACCAGCCCTCGCCGTCGTCGGCGGTACCCCCGGCGAGCACCGTGCACGAGGGCGAGTTCTTGATCCGGTCCAGGGCGGCGGCGAGGCGCCCGAAGGAGCGCCCATCGATGACCGCGCCGCCGAAGTTGGCGAAATCAGTGACATCGCCGTAGGTGAGCGACTCGGTCGTGGCGGCGAGCCGGTCGCGCAGCCCGCCGTCCCACACCGACCGCGGGAGGTACGCGCGGGATGCCGCCGAACACTTCTGGCCCTGGTACTCGAAGGCACCCCGGACCAGCGCGGTGTGCAGCGCGTCGACGTCGGCCGAGGAGTGCGCGATCACGAAGTCCTTGCCGCCCGTCTCGCCGACGATGCGCGGGTAGGACCGGTACCGGCTGATGTTCTCCCCCACCGTGCGCCACAGCAGCTGGAACGTGGCGGTCGAGCCGGTGAAGTGGATCCCGGCCAGGTCCGGATCGGTCAGCGCAACCTCCGACACGGCGATCCCGTCCCCGGTCACCATGTTGATCACGCCGGGTGGCAGCCCGGCGGCCTCCAGCAGCCGCATCGTGTGGTGCGCGGCGAACTGCTGGGTCGGCGACGGCTTCCACACCACCGTGTTGCCGAGCAGCGCCACCGAGGTCGGCAGGTTGCCGGCGATCGCGGTGAAGTTGAACGGCGTGATCGCGTAGACGAAGCCCTCCAGCGGCCGGTGGTCGAACCGGTTCCACACCCCCGGCGCGGACCGCGGCTGCTCGCCCAGCAGCTTGCGGGCGAAGTACACGTTGAACCGGAGGAAGTCGATCAGCTCGCAGGCCGAGTCGATCTCCGCCTGCTGGACCGACTTGGACTGCCCCAGCATGGTCGCCCCGTTGAGCGTGTCCCGCCACGGTCCGGCCAGCAGGTCGGCCGCCCGCAGGAAGATCGCGGCCCGCTCCTCGAACGGCAGGTCGCGCCAGCCGGGCGCGGCCCGCCTGGCAGCCGTCACCGCCGCCCCGGCATCGGCGTTGGTCGCGTTGCGAGCCACGCCGAGCACGTGCCGGCGCCGGTGCGGCTGTACCACCTCGATGGCGTCCCCACCGCCCATCCGCTGAACGCCGTCGATCGTCATGGTCAACTCGTGCCGCTCGCCCGCCAACTCGGCCAGCCGGCGGGCCAGGCTGGCGCGCTCCGGGCTGTCCGGCCCGTAGCGGCGGACCGGCTCGTTGCGGGGATCTGGTACGAGGGTCACAGCATCCATGACAGCCTCCTTCGCCAGGTCCAATCCTTACACGGTCACGGCGGCGCGTACCCTGGGCGCGTGAACGGAGCCAGGCCGCGCGGACCCGCCGTGCTGCTCGCCTTCAGCCTGATCTGGCTCGCCGCCATGCTGTGGTCGGCACACGCCAGCATCGGCGGCACCGGCACGGCGGTGGGCGCGCTGATCCAGGTCACCGACGCGCTGCCGGTGGTGGTCGCGGCCAGCATGTTGACCGGGGCCGCCGCGGCGCTCACCGCACTGGCCTGGCTGCGGGTCCGGGCCGCGCTGCGCTGGCCGCTGGCGCTCGGCGCGGGGACGCTGCCGGCCGCCGGGGTGGCCGCCCTGATCATCTGGGCGTACGGGCACCGGTCCGCCATCCTGCTGCTCGCCGGCTCAGTTCTCATCGCCGGTACCGTCGGCGGCGCGCTCGGCGCCCTGCCCCCGGCCGGGCTGGTGGCGGCCGGTGTCGCCGGTACCCTCGCCGGGTTCTTCGTCGCGTTCGCCCTGCGCGTCTTCGACAACCAGCTTCTGGGACTGTTCGGCGCCGGCAGCACCGCGGGCTCGCAGCTCACCGCCGCGTCCCGGCTGGCCCTGACCACCTCACTGCTCGGCGGCGCCGCCGCCGGCCTCGTCGCGTTCGGCTACCTGCGCCGCGCCGGCACCGACCGGCGGTTCCCGGTATACCTGGCAGCCGGCGCCTTCCCGGGCGTCCTCCTGCTGCTCACCGAGGCGGTCACGCTGATCGGCGGTGCGCAGGTCTTCCGTGTGGTCAGCGGGCTGAGCAGCGCGGACCACGCGATCGTCGATTACGTGGCCAACTCCCGGCTCAACCACGCACTGATCATGCTGTTCGTCGGCGCGCTCGTCGCGCTGCTGTGCCTCGGCCGCACCCTGCGCCCGGCCGAACCGCGCCAGCCCACCAAGGTCTAGCTCTTTGGCGCTCGCTCCGCTCGCGCGGGCCGGTGGCTCCTCATGCCGACGTCTTCCCTCCTCGCTTCGCTCGTCAGTCCAGACGCCGCCCGCCACCGGCCTAGCTCTTTGGCGCTCGCTCCGCTCGCGCGGGCCGGTGGCTCCTCATGCCGACGTCTTCCCTCCTCGCTTCGCTCGTCAGTCCAGACGCCGCCCGCCACCGGCCATTAGCTGACCAGCTCGTCCAGCTCGGTGACGTCGTACCAGGCCAGCTCGTGATCCTCGGCGCCGTCGACGGTGAACTGCGCGTCCGGGTCGCCGGCCAGCGCCTCCTCGACGACCTGCGCGGCCGCGTCGACATCCGGCTCGGCCGTGGCGGCGTCCACGTGGATCGCGGCCACCGCGGCGAGCGGTACCGGCGCGCCCAGCCGTACCGCGCTGGAGCCCAGCTCGGAGTCGACCGCCGTGAGCCGGCCGGGCGGGATGTCGATCGAGACGACGACCCGCCGCCGGGGCACGCCGGGGTCGTGCCGCAGCAGCCGCAGCGCCGCCTGTGCCGCCCGGGTGAAGGCGACGTACTCCAGCTCCTCGTCGTCACCCTCGGCGTACCACTCGCGCAGCGCCGGCGTGACCGTGTGCGCCTCGGCCGGCCGTCCGTCGGGGCCGGTGGGGGCCAGCTCGCCGCGCTCGCGTAGGGCCACGAGTACCCGCATCGTCCCGGGCAGGTACACCCGCAGTGTCTCGGTCACGGTGCTGTCGTACACCGAAGTTACCGGGGAGACAAGCGGATCGCAGGCAACCGATGGCAAACTGAAGCAATGCCGGCCCGATTCCTGCAGATGTCCGACGTCGCCGAGGAGCTTTCGGTCTCCATGTCGCAGGTGTACCACATGGTGCGCAGCGGCGAGCTGCCGGCGATCAAGGTCGGCGGGCGGGGACAGTGGCGGATCGAGCGGGCGAAGCTGGAGGAGTACATCGCGCAGAAGTACCACGAGACGGCCGAATGGGTGCGGGAGAACCCGCTGGCCACGCGCGAGGAGGAGCCCGAAGATCTGACGTAGCACCCGACGTCGACAGTGGGCCGCCCGCCTCCGCCGGCGGCCCACTGTCGTTTATACGGGGCGTGAAGGGGCCCGCCGTGGTGCAGTAAAAAATAAATCAGGCAAAAGAATGTTAAAGCAA
>JBKPCQ010000152.1:0-9550 GCA_046727455.1 Actinomycetota bacterium
GCCGGGCTGTTGCTGGTACCCGCTCGGCGCGGGCTGCTCGTACGGCGGGTACGCCGGAGGGGGCGGCTGCTCGTACGAAGGGACGGGAGCCACGTCGCCGCCGGTGTAGACCTCCGCGGTGACCCGGAACATGCCGGTGTCGAGGCCCTCCCCGCGCTCGATCTCCACGATGACGTCGCCATAAACCGTCCAGCTCTGCTCGCCGATGAACTCGGCCTGCGACTGGGCCAGCTCCTGGGCCAGCGCGGCGGCGTACGGCGCCAGGCGGCTGTGGTCGTACGGGGACAGGTCGATCACGTAGCGGTTGGGGACCAGGGTGCGGCCACCCGCCAGGATCGCTTTGTGCGCCTCCGCCTCCCGCTGCATGGCATTGAGGATCTCCACAGGGTGGACGACCCCCTTGAAGACCTTTGCGAAGGCCCCCTCTACCAGGCCTTCCAGCCGCTTCTCAAAGCGCTGAAGCACACTCACCGGCTCCTCCTCTGGTTCCGAGACAGATGGTATCCGCATGCCGCACACCCGCACGCGCACCGATCGGCCGGACTCGTGCTACTCTTCCCCTCGCTTCCTGGCGAAGCCACGGGGAAGTGGCGGAATGGCAGACGCGCACGGTTCAGGTCCGTGTGCCCGTAAGGGCGTGAGGGTTCAACTCCCTCCTTCCCCACTCGCGGTACCCGCGTCCAGACGCAGGTCAGGCCCGGTCGAGGGACTGGGCGTTGTCCATTGTGGGGGATTGGTGGGGAACTCGGTTCGCCCCCCTACGTGCGCTCACCCCGCCGGCGGCCGAGGTCGATCAAGATCTAGTGTTCAGACGGCTCCGCGTAGGTGCGCCGCCGTACCCGAGTCCCCCGTGGACTTCGCACCGGCCAGGCCTTTTGACACCAACCGGCGCTCTGTACTACGACCGAGCGTAGGCGGCTGATCACGCGATCTACAGGGACGTTGTGTACCCGTTCACCGAATCGGCCGACGCCAGCGGGGACACGTTGTCCCCCTAGGCCGGGCCGAGCGCGGCGACCAGATCCCGCAGCGCCGCCGACGGCCGCGTCTTGCGTTCCCTGACCTGCCCGACCAGTGAGCGGGCGGGCGGCTGATGCCGGAACCACACCGGGGCCAGCGTCTTCGCCTCTAGGAGCACCTCGACGGCGGCGTCGTCACCCCGCTGGTCGACGTGGGCCTGGGCGACGTCGAGCAGGTGCCGCCCGTACGAGATCGTGAACAGGTCCTCTCGGCGCACGTCTCTGGCGGCCGTCAGCGCCCGGTCCGGCTGGCAGAACCGCGGCTCGATCCGCTCCGCGATCCGGATCGCGACCTGCTCGGCCCCTTCATACCGGGCCTGCATCAGCAAGGCCCACGCGTAGGAGCCGTGCAGGGTCGCCCATTGCAGCTCGTCGTCGCCGGCCGCCGCGGCGGCGATACCCCGCTCGGCGCCCAACGCGGCCAGGTCCTCACGGCCCAGGTGCACGAGTAGGTCGGCGGTGAGCTGGTACGCCTGCGCGAGTGGACCGGCCGCGACCGTACCGAGCGCACGCTGCGCGACGCGGGCCTCGGTGATCAGACCCGGCAGAGCGCGGGCCAGCTCGACGAAGTGGCCGTCCCAGTACAGCCGCCAGGACCGGCGTACGGTCTGCCATAGCTGGTCGACCGGCGTCGCCTCGCCCCTCTCGTCGTCGTCGAAGACGGGCAGTAACTGCGGGGACAGCACGGCATCGCGTAGCCCGAGGACCAGGCGGTCGCTGCCGCCGTCGAGCCTCGGCCGGCGGCCGAGCAACTGCGACAGCGGCGCGTCCAGAGCGTCTGCCAGGGCGACAAGCGTGGTCAACCGGGCCGACTCACGCTGACCCTGCTCCAGCTTCTTGATCAGGTCGACGCTGATCCCGGACCGTTCGGCGAGGGCTTCCTGGGTGAGGCCACGCTGCCCGCGCAGGGTGCGTAGCTGCTCGCCGACGGGAACAGCGGCGTCCGGCATGACTGGCTCCCAGGTGACAGGCTGGGCGCGGGCCACCGCTGTCACCCTGCGACCCGCCGTATCACCGACCGTACCGCGCCGGCCTGTCCCCGAGCGCCGACTGATCATGATGCCAGCGGGTCCCTGTTCATGATCCCCTCATGGAATCGGCGACACGCCGGGGCGGGCGGCGCCGGCACGTAATCTGAGGCCGCCAGGATAGAGCCCGCACCGATGCAGCCACCGAGGAGAGCCTGTGTCCCTGCCCGCTCTGCGCCGTGTCCGCTGGGCCGTCCGCGGCACGCTGACCCTGGGCGTGGCCGCGTCCGTCGCGGCCAACATCCTGCACGCCCGGCCGAACCCGATCAGCCAGGCGATCGCCGCCTGGCCGCCGCTCGCGCTGCTGCTGACCGTCGAGCTGATTTCCCGGGTACCGATGCATCGGCGGCTGCTGGCCGCGGCCCGGCTGGGCGCCACCGCCGGGATCGCCGCGATCGCCGCCTGGGTCTCCTACTGGCACATGGCCGGGGTGGCCGCGCGCTACGGCGAGAGCGCCAGCTCGGCCTACCTGCTGCCGCTCTCGGTCGATGGATTGATCATCGTGGGCTCGGTGAGCCTGGTGGAGCTGGCCGGCCGGATCCGCAGCGCGGAGGGTGCGGCCACTACCGTGGCGGAACCGGCCCCCGCGCCCGCGCCGCCGGTGGTGGAGCCGGCGGTTGAGCCGTCGATTGAACCGGCGCCGAAGCCGGTCACACCCGGCCCCCGCCGGCCGGCGGCCAAGGCACCGGCCCAGTCGACCGCCAGGGCCGCCCCCCGCCAGCGCCGGCCGGCCGCCGAGACAGCCGCTCTCGCGGAGGCGATCCAGGCCACCCACCCGGACATCAGCAGGTCCGAGCTGGCCCGGCAGCTCGGCATCAGCGTGAGCCGGCTGACGACGGTACAGCGGGAGATGCAGCGCGCGGCCTGAGCTCCGGTTGGGCGCCAGGGCTATGCTCCACTGAGCCCGTCCCGTCCGACCCCCGAGGAGTTCATCGCGTGAGTGTCGTCATCGTCACCGGTTCCGCCGGACTGATCGGCTCGGAGGCGGTGCGCCACTTCGCCGGGCTGGGCCTCGACATCGCCGGCGTCGACAACGACATGCGCGCCGTGTTCTTCGGGCCGGAGGCCTCCACCGCGTGGAACGTGCGGCGGCTGACCGCCGAGCTGGGCAGCCGGTACACCCACTACGACGTCGACATCCGCGACCGTACGGCGCTGGCGGAGATCTTCGCCCGGTACGGCCGGGACATCGCGCTGGTCGTCCACACGGCGGCACAGCCCTCGCACGACTGGGCGGTGCGCGACCCCTACACCGACTTCGACATCAACGCGGTCGGCACGCTCAACGTCCTGCAGAACGTGCGCGAGCACTGCATCGAGGCGCCGGTCATCCACTGCTCGACCAACAAGGTGTACGGCGACCGGCCGAACACCCTGCCGCTGGTCGAGCTGGAGACGCGCTGGGAGATCGAGCCGGGTCACCCGTACGAGCAGGGCATCCGCGAGGACATGCCGATCGACCACTGCCTGCATTCGGTGTTCGGCGCCTCGAAGGTGGCCGCCGACGTGATGGTGCAGGAGTACGGGCGGTACTTCGGGATGCGGACCGTCTGCTTCCGCGGCGGTACCCTGACCGGCCCGGCGCACGCGGCCACCGAGCTGCACGGGTTCCTGGCGTACGTGATGCGGTGCAACATGGAGCGGCGTAATTACAAGATCTTCGGGTACAAGGGCAAGATGGTCCGCGACGCCATCCACAGCCACGACGTGGTGGCCGCGTTCGAGGCGTATTTCCGGGCGCCGCGCCAGGGCGCCGTCTACAACCTCGGTGGCGGGCGGCACTCCAACTGCTCGAACCTGGAAGCGTTCGCGCTCGCCGAGAAGATCACCGGTGCCGAGATGATCACCGAATACCGGGACGCCAACCGGATCGGCGACCACCAGTGGTGGATCGGCTCCAACGCCGCGTTCCAGGCGGACTACCCGGACTGGGAGCAGGTGTACGACGTACCCATGATCATGCAGGAGATCTACGAGGCGAACGCCGACCGGTGGGTACCACGCGCATGAAGCACAGTGTCCTGGGCGTCCTCGTCGACGCGACCGACTACGACCGGGCGACGGCGGCGATCCTCGACGCCGCCCGCGAGGGCCGGCCGTTCGCGCTGACCGCGCTGGCCGTGCACGGAGTGATGACGGGGGTGCAGGACCCGGCGCACGGCGCCCGGCTGAACTCCTTCGATCTCGTCACGCCCGACGGCCAGCCGGTGCGCTGGGCGCTGAACTCGCTGTACGGCGCCGCGCTCGCCGATCGGGTCTACGGCCCGACGCTGACCGTGCGGGTCCTCGCCGGGGCCGCCGCCGAGGGGCTGCCCGTCTACCTCTACGGCTCGACCGAGGAGACGCTGGACCGGCTGGTACCCCGGCTGCAGGAGAGGTTCCCGGCGCTGAAGATCGCCGGGCGGGAGTCGTCGAAGTTCCGGACCGCGCAGCCCGGCGAGGACGTCGAGATCGCCGAGCGGATCAAGGCATCCGGCGCGCGGATCGTGCTCGTCGGGCTGGGCTGCCCACGGCAGGAGGTGTTCGCGTACGCGATGCGCCCGCTGCTGCCGATGCCGGTACTCGCCGTCGGCGCCGCGTTCGACTACCACGCCGGCCAGCTCCGCAAGCCGCCGGCCTGGATGCAGCGGTACGGGCTGGAGTGGCTGTGGCGGCTCGGCCTGGAGCCGGGCCGGCTGTGGCGGCGGTACCTCCTGCTGAACCCGGCCTACCTGGCCCGGCTCGCCGCCCAGAAGACCGGCCTGTGGAAGGCCGTGCCCCCGCCGCCCACCGCGCAGCGCCCGCCGGCGATCCCGGTCTGAGGCGCGGCTGCCTACTTGAAATGCGAGAGATCCACCCGGCGACCGACGCCGTGGCGGCGCAGGGCGACCTCGGCCGGGATCAGCATGAGCGCCATCGGGGCGGCGAGGTACCACGTGCCGGCCAGGGTCAGCGCGGCCACGTCGAGCAGGATCCCGGCGCCGTAGAGCAGGATCAATGGCACCGCCCAGCGGGTTCCCCGGGACTCCCGGTTGATCGCGGCGAGCAGGCCGAACGCCCCGATCGACATGGCAAGCGTCCCCACGCCGCAGATCAGGAAGATCACAGTCTCGCGGGTGCTCATGGGCTCTCCTTCGACGAGCCGCCGGCGCGCGCAGCGCAGACGGCCCGGGCAGGTCGGCACGGGCAATGCCCGCCAGGCTAGAAACTGAGCAAGATCATCGACATCCACCGATCAGCCGGGGATCGGAGCCGAACCGGCGAGCCGCTCCCGGGTGCCTTCGTCGCAGAGCGCCCCGGCGAGCCCGGCCCGGTACGCGTCGGCGGCGTCGACCCCCAGTCGCGCGGCGATCTCGTACTCGCGCCCGAGGTCGGTACCGAACATCGCCGGGTCGTCGGTGTTGATGGAGCAGAGGATCCCGGCCGCCCGCAGGGTGGGCAGCGGATGCGCGGCGAGGTCGGGTACCACCGCGGTGCGCAGGTTCGAGGTCGGGCAGACGTCCAGCACGACGCCCCGCTCGGCCAGCTCGCCGAGCATCCCGGGTGAGTCGACCGCCCGGATACCGTGGCGGATCCGGTCCGCGCCCAGGTCGAGGGCCTCGCGGATGGACTCCGGGCCGACCGCCTCCCCGGCGTGCGGCACGAAGCCGAGGCCCCCGTCGCGGGCGATCTCCACCGCCCGTGCGTAGGGGGCCAGCGGGTACCCCGGCTCGTACCCGCCGATGCCCAGCCCGACCACGCCCCGGTCCCGGTACCTGACCGAGACCCGGGCGCACTCCTCGGCCAGGTCGACCGGGCAGCCGTTGCGGTACAGGTCCGGAGTGAACCGCACGGTCACCCCGAACCGCTCGGCCGCCTCCACGCCCCCGTCGGTGTACCCGGTGTAGATCTCGTCCCAGTCCAGCCCGCCGAGCAGGACCCGCTCCGGCGGCGAGAAGATCGCCTCCAGGTAGACCGCGCCGAACCCGGCCGCCTCCTCGGCGTAGTCGATCACGACCTGCCGGAAGTCGTCGGCCGTACGCAGGCAGTTGGTGGTCATCACCCAGGTGTCGATGAAGTGCCGGAAGTCACGGAACTCGTACAGCCGGGTCAGCTCCTCGACGCTGTCGGCGGGCAACCGGACGCCGTTGCGCCGGGCGATCGCGAGCAGCGTGTCGGGCCGGATCGACCCTTCGAGGTGGACGTGCAGCTCGATCTTGGGAGGGTGAGGCACAACCATACGGACCAGCTTCGCAGAAGCGCCGCCGACGGAACGGGGTCGGTGCGCCGCGGCGGACCGACCCCGTCATCGACCGATCGTTACAGATCGAACTCGCCGTCCTTCGCCCCGTCGACGAACGCGTCCCACTCGGCCTGGGTGAACAGCAGGACCGGGCCCTCGGGGTGCTTGGAGTCACGCACCGCAATCGCCTGGTCGACGAAAGCGACCTCCACGCAGTTGTCGGAGTACGGCCCGCTGGCCGTGCTCTTCCGCCATGCCGCGCCACTCACGTCGACCCGGAGCCCCTTGGCCTCCGCCACAACTTCCATCTACAACTCCTTTGCCCGTGCGGCGAGAAACGCGACCGACTCGTCGGGGGGAAGTGCGCTCGCCTGCAGATGTTCGAAAATGAAGCGGTACCGACGCAGCTCCTCCTCCTTCTCCAGGAAGAGGCCGCCAGCTGCGTTCTCGGCGAACACCACGTCGGGATCGGCCGGGTCCTCGTACCCCAGGATCGCGAACGATCCGTCCATCCCGGCGTGTGCGCCGACCGCGAACGGTAGCACCTGCAATGTCACGTTGGGCAGCCCTGAAACCATCACGAGATGATCAATTTGCCTCTGCATTACCTCGGGGCCACCCACGAGCCGATGGAAGACTGCTTCGTCTAGTACAACCCTGAGATGTGGTGGATCGTCTTGGGTTATCAGTGATTGGCGAGCCATCCGGACGTGCACGCGGCGGTCGAGCTCGGCGGCGCTGATATCCGGTCTGGCCTTCAGGATCATCGTCCGGGCGTACTCCTCCACCTGGAGCAGGCCGGGCACCACCTGCCCCTCGTAGGAGTGGATCTCCGACGCGGCCGCCTCCAGCCCGACGTACGCGGTGGTCAGCACCGTGCCGTACAGGTGCCACCAGCCCTTCTGCCGGGCCTCCCGGGCGACCTGCACCAGCTCCTCGGCGACCCCGCCGTCCACGCCGTAGACGACCAGCATGTCCCGGACGTCGCGCGGGGTGGCGCCGGTGTGCCCGGTCTCGATCCGGGAGATCTTCGAGGAGGAGCACTCCAGCCGCTCGGCCACCGCGTCGATGGTGACCCCGGCCGACTCGCGAAGTCGGCGCAACTCCAGGCCCAGCCGGCGACGGCGCACGGTGGGACTGCGCCGGACGGTCACACGACACCTCCCTGGAGGCAGCGCCAACAAAAGTGCGCACAGGGCCGATCCGCTGGAATTGGCCCGAGTGTGCGGCCTGTCCGGACAACCGGGCAAGTCAGACGACGTTAACGGCTGCCACGGCCAGGTAAAACAATTGTTCTGCAACTTGCATTGATCATCAAGGCCATGACATCGTCGATACGGCGCTCGGGGGGCTGGTAGGAACAGGAGCTGATGTGGTACCGCGGTCCGGTGACGTCCTGCGCGTAACCCGCGCGGCCAGCGTGCAGTTCACCACCCCGATGCTGTTCCGGGTGATCCGGGTGCACGACTGGTCCACCTACAACGGGTGGGCATGGCTCGACGGGTACGAGCTCAACAACGTGGGCGACGCGGTCGAGCGCCGGTCCATCTTCGTCCAGCTCGAGGGCCTCCAGCCCGCCCAGGCGACGCAGTCACCACACCGCTACCCCACGGTGGCGGCGCACCGGACCGTGCCCAGCCGCGGCTACTGAGCCCAGCCGGGCTACTGAACCCGGCCGTTGACCGACGAGCTCGGCGAGGGCGAGGGCGGCGACGGGGAGGCCGAGGTGGGCGGTGGAGTCGCCACGACGAGGATGACCTCGGTACCCGCCGGCACTTGCACGCCCGCGGGCGGACTGGTCTCGATGACGGTACCGGCCGGATGCGTCGCGCTGACCCGCGTCGTCACCTTCCAGTTCAGGCCCTGACTCTGCAGGATCTGCTCCGCGTCGGTGACCGATACGCCCTGCAGCGACGGCACGCCGACCATGGTCGCCGGCGGTGACGTGCTCCGGCTCGGCGACGGCGACGGGCTCGGGGACGGCGACGACGGGCTCGGCGACGGCGACGCCGAGGGCGACGGCCCGGTACCGGTCTGGCTGCGCGTGGCCACCCAGAGCCCGAGCGCGATCAGCCCGATCAGCACCAGGATCGCGATGACGATCAGGATCGGCGCCCACCAGGTACGCGGCTGCTGGTCCGGTACCCACTGCTGGTCGGGGGCCGCCTGGCGCGGACCGCCCACCGGTACGCCGGCCCGGGCCGACCACCGCGGCGGCTCCTGTGCCGGCGGCATGACCGCGGTCTCGTCCGCCGGCCGGTCCTCGGCGGGCGGCTGCTCCTGGGTTGGCTGATCGTCGGCCACGGCTCCATCTCATCATGACCACGCTCGCCGGTGCGGGAGTGTCCGATCATGCTGTCACCGGCTATCCTCCCGGCCATGGCCGCACGTGGCTGGGGAGGTTCGATCGCGCTCGCGATCGGCGTCGGCGCGGGCACCGCCGCCGCGCAACTGGGCATCGCCTACGGGCTGGGCATCATGGCCTGGCCGACCGCGACCGATGCGGCCGGCGAGCGGGCGTGGCTGGCCAGCCTCGCGTGGACCACCTGGATCGCGGCCACCTCGACGGTGCTCGGCGCGGTCATCGCCGACCGGCTCTCCGCCGGCCCGCCCGGCGCCGCCCCGCCGCGCCGCCGGACCGGACCGAACGCCCGGGTGACGGCCGGTCCGATGGCCACCACCGCGTGGCGCCTGGTGCTCGCGCTGACCGCCGCGGTCGGCGGCCTGCTGACCGTGGCGCTGGTCGCGGTACCGGCCCGGGCCGCCCACCGGACGTCCACGTTCCCGCCGCAGATGGTCGCCGGCGGCTACGCGGTGGTCGGCGTCGCCGTGGGCGTACTGGTCGCGGTCGCCGCGCTGTCCGCCCGCGCGATCGCCGCGAACACGGTGGTGACCACGGGGTACGTCTGGGTCCTCGCGGTCGGCTCGGTGATCTTCGGGTTCGCCGCCCACCGGGAGCTGTCCACCGCCCAGCTGGGCGTGTGGCGGTTCGGCGGGGGCCACTTCCTCCGGCAGACGTACTCCGTACCCGGCGCCGCCCTGATGATCGGCGCGGCACTGGTCATCGGCGTCGGTGCCGCGCTCCCGGCGATCCGCCGCGGCGACAACCAGGTCGGTGTGGCCATCTCCGGCGCGTTCGGCCCGCTTCTGGTCTCCCTGGCCTACTTCGTGGCCGCGCCCCGGCTGGCCGACGTCGCGTCCGACGAGCAGCTCTCGGCATACCTGATCGCGCCGTACGCGGCCATCGCCGGCCTGGTCGGCTCGGTCCTGCTCGTCGGGCTCGCCGTGCAGCGCGCCCAGCG
>JBKPCQ010000153.1:0-8118 GCA_046727455.1 Actinomycetota bacterium
GACAGCGCGATCTCCTCCAGCCGCAGGGCGATGTCCAGCAACGGATCCGACTTCGCGGCACGGGAGAGGAGCCGCTGCGCGGCCGTCTTCACGATCGCCGCCCGCGGGTCGTAGTTGTGGTACACCCGGTGGCCGAAGCCCATCAGCCGCACCCCGTCCTGCTTGGCCTTCACCTTGCGCACGAAGCCTTCCGCGTCGTCGCCGGAGGCGTGGATGCGCTGCAGCATCTCCAACACCGCCTGGTTGGCGCCGCCGTGCAACGGGCCGAACAGCGCGTTGACCCCCGCGGACACCGAGGCGAACAGGTTGGCATGGCTGGAGCCGACCAGCCGTACGGTCGAGGTGGAGCAGTTCTGCTCGTGGTCGGCGTGCAGCACGAGCAGCATGTCCAGCACCCGGGCGACGAGCGGGTCGACCTGGTACGGGGTGGTGGGTACCCCGAACGTCATGCGCAGGAAGTCCTCCGCGTACCCCAGCGAGTTGTCCGGGTACAGCAAGGGCTGCCCGATCGACGTCTTGTGCGAGTACGCGGCGATGGTGGGCAGCTTGGCCATCAGCCGGACGGTGGAGAACTCGACCTGCTGGGGGTCGAACGGGTCGAGGCTGTCCTGGTAGAACGTGGACAGCGCACTGACCGCCGAGGACAGCACCGCCATCGGGTGCGCGTCGATCGGGAAGCCGGTGAAGAACCGGCGCATCTCCTCACGCAGCAGGGTGTGCACCTTGATCTGTTCGGTGAACCCGGCCAACTGCGCATCGGTCGGCAGCTCCCCGTAGATCAGCAGGTAGGACACCTCCAGGAAGGAGGACTTCTCGGCGAGCTGCTCGATCGGGTACCCCCGGTAACGCAGGATCCCCGCATCACCGTCGATATAGGTGATCGCCGACGTGCAAGCCGCGGTGTTGCCGTAGCCCACATCCAGGGTGACGCGCCCGGTCTGGCCCAGCAGCTTGCTCACGTCCAGCCCCGCCGGGCCCTCGGTGACGGGATGCTCCGGTAGCAGCAGCGAACCGTTGCCGTACTCGAGCCTGAAGCCGGCCGCTGACGTACCGGCCTCTCGGCCCGTACCGGCTGCCTCTGTGGTGATGGTCATCTCGGCCTCCTCTGGGCCGGCTCCGGACCTCGAGCGCGGGGCCGGCGGTCTCGAATCCGCCCCGGGGCCTCATACCCCCCGGGGTACCGTTCCAACGTATCTTCCGCATGGTGCACAGCAAGGGCCGTAGTCATCTCTTCGGGGGTCAGAGGTCCCGGGGCATCGAGGCTTCCGTCCGGTAGCCGGCGTGACCCGTCCGGCCCAGGTGGGCGTCGGACCGCGGTCGGGCAGGCCCGCCAGCGTGTGGGGACGGTCCACGCGATGCCGCACGCTGACGGCGTTCATATCGGGTTCGTGTCGCTTCCGCCGCGCCGGGCCGGGCGGTCCGGCTCGGCGCTCGGCGGATGGCTCAGGGCAGGTTCACGTAGCCGTTGCGGGCCTTCCACAGGAAGTACTTCTCGAAGGCGAGCTTCATCAGATGCGCCTGCGGGCCGGGGATGAGTACGCCGTGCTTGCGGGGCGGGAGCATCTTGTCGGCGAGGATGATGACGCCGTTGTTGCCGGCGTCCAGGACACACACGGCCCTGATGTCCCCGAACGCCTTGGTCTTCGTTGGCTTCTCGCCGCGGATCTGCGCGGCGATGTTCGCGGCGGCGGTGTGCGCCATGACCTCGGTCGGGAAGCCGGTCTTCGGGATCCCCACCGGGGTGGGAGTCTGCCACGGCACGTCTACCGCGGCGGCGATCCCGACCGCGTACACGTCGTCGTACTTCTCCGTCTGGTACGTGTCGCGGACCCTCACGTAGCCCTTCTCGTCCGACAGCATGCCGGCCCGGCGGACCACCTCCTGCCCGACGAACGGCGGGACGACCATCGCGTAGGCGAACGGGATCTCGGTACCGTCGCCGAGAACGACAGCATCGGCCGCGATGTGGTCGATCGGGCCCCCGACGTGGGCGTCGATGTGTTCCTTGCGTAGGAACATGCCCAGCAGCGCCTCGCCGTGCGGCAGGCCGCCGATGCCGAAGTGGCCCAGGAACGGCTCTGCCGTGACGTAGGTGAGCTTGACCTGCTTCTTGATGCCCGCCCTGCGCAGTTGGTAGCTGGTGTTGAACAGGAACTCGTAGGCCGCGCCGAAGCAACCCGCGCCCTGGGTCGCGGCCACCACGACCGGTCCGGGCTTGTCCAGGAAGCGCCGCCACGCCTCACCCGCCTTGATCGCGTCGGGCAGGGTGGTGATGGTCACCGCGTTGTCGACCAGCCCCGGCACCACGTCCATGCGGTTGCGGTAGCCGGTCGCGATCACCAGATAGTCGTAACCGTAGCCACGGCCGCCGGCCGTGCCGTCGGCGACCGTGACCGTTCTGCGGTCCGGGTCGATGTCCGTGGCCTCGGCGTGCACGAACTCCACACCGTGCTCGTCGAACGTCGGCGCCACCGGGAAGGTGATGTCCTGCGGGCTGCGCTTGCCGAACGGCAACCAGATCAGGCTGGGGTTGAACAGGAACCGGTCGCTCGGCGACACGACCGTGACGTCTACGTCCCCGTGCAGTTCGTGCTTGACCGCGAGCGCGGCGGTGAGTCCGCCGAAATTCGACCCGAGCACGAGAACCTTCTTGCGCATCGCGCACCTCCACGTGGGCTTTCTATACCCCCTAGGGTATTCTGGACTTCGGTCAGGCGGATGAGCCGAAAGTCCCGTCCATCGGGTCCACCGGCACCAACGGCAGCAAGCGAGGCGACGCAACGTGAGCATGGACCAGACCGATGCCCGACCCGTGATCAACCGGCTCCGCCGGTCGCCGGTAGCACCACAAGAGATGGCGGCACGCGATGTCAGGCATCAAGCGCGCCAAGCGGAGTAGGACATTCCAGATCAGGCGAGAGACAGGAAGAGTTTCTCCATGCGTTCCAGATTCACCGTCTGGTCGTCACCCGCCTCGGCATCGGTCATGCACTGTTGCAACCCACTGGCGATAATCTTGAACCCTGCCCGGTCGAGCGCCCGCGACACGGCCGCGAGCTGCGTGACGACCTCGGCACAGTCCCGGCCCTGCTCAAGCATCGCGATAACGCCACGGATCTGCCCCTCGGCACGACGCAACCGCTTGATCACACTCGTAGTCGCGTTCTCGTCCACCCGCATCGCCGTCTCCCTCGAGCGCCGTCCGAGATTCTATTATACCCCCCCGGGTATCAATCATGCGATTCTCCCGGGCGTTCGGAGGCGACCCATCGGTCCGCCTCTCTTCGTGACCGTCGTCCCGACGACTGCCCGCTGCGGCGCACAACGTCCCTCGGCAGGCCGACGCGGCCAGCCATCGACCCAGCCGCGCCGTTAGGGGACTGCGCCGCTCCCTGGCGCGAACGGCTCGCGGCGGCACCAACCTGACCGAGGGGTGGGCGGGCCGTGGGTGCCTGCGAAGAGTCGCCCTGGATATTCGGTGAGGAGGGCGAGCGTCATGACCCCGCACCAGAGCGGCGAACCTCTCGACCGCATCCGTTGCCTGCTGGCGGTCGTCGCCCATCCCGACGACGAGTCGTTCGCGCTGGGCGGGGTGCCGGCCGACGCGGTCACCCTCGGCGCGTGGGCCGCGGTGGTGTGCTTCACCCGTGGCGAGTCGTCCACGCTGGGCGCCGGCCCGGGTGACCTGTCCCTGCTGCGGTCCCAGGAGTTGCCGGCCGCCGCGGCCGCACTGCGGCTGTCCCGGACCGACCCTGCACCGCTACCCCGACGGGCAACTGGCCCGGGTGGTCCTGGACGAACTGGCCGGCCACGTCGTCCGGGTGATCAGCCAGGAGCGCCCCAGTCACCAGCGTTCCCCAATCGCCCGGCGGACCGCCGGCCGCCGCTGCCCGGCGGCGCGGTTGCCGGGCCGGCGCCCGCGGCCGCCTGCCGGTGGATTCCTTGTGCTACCGGGCGGGTTCCGCGTGCCGTTGCTCGGCCAGTGTGGCCCGGACCTCGTCCATGTCCAGACCCCGCACCGCGGAGATCACCTGTTCCAGCGCGGCGGCGGGCAGCGCGCCGGGCTGGGAGAACACGACGATGCCATCGCGGATGGCCATCAGCGTCGGGATCGAGTAGATCCCGGCCGCCCCGGCCAGTTCCCGCTCGGCCTCGGTGTCAACCTTGGCGAACACGATGTCCGGATGCTGTCGGCTGGCCTGCTCGAACACCGGCGCGAACCGGCGGCACGGCCCGCACCAGGCCGCCCAGAAGTCGACCAGCACGATCCCACCGCCCGTCGCGGTCTTCTCGAAACTGTCTTTGGTCAATGCCACGGTGGCCATATCTGCCTCCTCGTATCGATGTCCCGGACTAGCAGGGTTCTCAGGCCGGGAATTCAGGCCAGGGACAGGAACAACTTCTCCAGTCGAGCGACGGTCCCGCTCTGGTCTTCGCCGGCCCGCCGCGCGTCGCAGCACTTCTGTAGACCCCCGGCGAGGATCACGAAACCGGCGCCGTTGACGGCATGGGACACCGCCACCAGTTGGGTGAGCACCTCCAGGCAGTCGCGGCGGGATTCGACCATCGCCATGACCCCGCGCAGTTGCCCATCGGCCCGGTGCAACCGCCGCAGCACGTCGCTCCGGACGTTCTCGTCGACCTGCACGATGTGCCTCCTTCTGGTCCCAATACTGGAGAAGCATACCCCCTGGGGTATATATGGCCGCAGGGCCGGAAGACCTGATTCACCGCCGGCGCCGGTTGACGGCATCCGTCGATGCCGCGCCGGCAGGTTTGGATCCACCGTTCCGTGATCGGGTTCATCCGGGGTATCCGTACGCCGGTGAGGACGACCTTGATGTCGGTGCCGGCGAGGATGGTGTCGGACAGCGGCGGATGCTTGCAGTTCCGGTCGCGGATCGGGAAGCGGGCGCGGCAGCGGGCGTCGTGTAGGTCCATGGCGAGGTTGCGCACGGCTTGGGTGACCGATGCGGCGCTCGGATGGGCGGTAGCGCCGAGGATCGTACCGTCCGGGTGGCGTGCTCGATGACGGCCGGGAGGTACATTCGGGCGCCGGTGAGGGTGACGGTTTCGAAGAGGTCGGCGGCGAGGATGGCCTCGGCCTGGGAGCGCAGGAACGTCGCCCAGCGTTGTGTGGTCCGGTCGGGTGCCGGGTCGGTTTCGGCGTCGTGAAGGATCTTCCAGCCGATGGAGGCGGCGACGTTGACGCCTGGGACGAGTGGTTCGCCGTGGATGCGGCGGTACCCCCGGGACTGTTCTCCCGGGCCAGGCGTAGGACCAGGGTGCGGATGGACCGGACCGGGCGGGGCCGGCCGACCCGTCTCGGGCGGGAGATTCGGGCGTGATACGCGGCGACGAGGTCGCGGTGCCAACGCAGCACGGTTTCGGGTCGCACCAGCAGCCCGATCTGGCCGAGCACAGCGCGGGGGAGTCGGTGCGGTAGTGCGGCGAGCAACGCGCGGTCGGCCGGGGTGAACCGGATCCTCTGGCCGTGCGGCTGGCGTTGAAGGACCGTGATCTGGTGGCGGAGGGCGAGGATCTCCACGTCCTTGGCCCGATCGCTCATCGGCAACAGCCGCAACATCGCCAGCGCGTCGGCCACGCCGAGGTAGGCCAGTCGAAGGACGAGCAGGCATCCTCGCCCAGCGGCCGCCGGCACTACAAGCAGCCTGGGCACATCGATGAGGGCAACCTGTTACCGCAGTGGTCAAACTGACCTGACCAGGGCCGACGTCATTATCGGCACCTGCAAGGCCGATGTCCCCTCGTGGACCCCGCCGCGGCTCCGGTCGAACTCAGCGGGAACCGACCTTCATCCCGAACCCCGGTGAAACAGATCGGTCCGAAGTGGACGGTCAGGGGTACCAGCGGGTGGCCCGGTCGAACAGCTCGACCAGCTCGCCGGCGTAGCCGATGACGTCGTAGTCGGGATCGCGGGAGAGTTGGATGACCGCTCCGTCGATGGCTTGGCGCAGCGCGAGAGCCACCGACGGGACGTCGAAGTCACGGAACTCGCGGCGGCGTTGTCCTTCGGTGAGGATCGGCACCGGGTCCAGTTCGGCGAACTCGGGCGGCGGCGGCTGGTCGGCGGCGAGTACCTCGTCGAGGCGCTTGCCGTCCGGGGTGCGAAAGCTGGTCCAGATCTGCAGGACGGCGATGGCCTCGACCTGGTGGCTGTCGATGAACCGGAGGTTCGCCTCGATGTAGGCGGCGAGCTTGCCGGCGCAGCTGCGTTGCGCCCGGATTGCCGGTACCATCTCCGCCGCGCCCATGGCGAAGATTTGGGTGATCACGGCGGTGAGCAGGTGGTCGCGGTGTGGGAAGCGGGCCGCTACTTCGTCGGGGTCGACGCCGGCCCGCTCGGCGATCCGGTCGGTCGAGGCGTCCTGGTAGCCGGCCTCCGCGATCTCCTCGATGGCGCACGACACGATCTGCGTTCGCCGCACCGCGTCGATGAACGGCTGGCGGTCAGGTACCAGGGGGTTCGGCACGCTGTGAGATTCTAGCGCCGCCGGGCCTGCCGCGCGGCGAGCCCGTCGAGCATGAGTGCCAGGCCGAACTCGAATCGGCTGTCGAGGTCCGGGTCGCCCGCTGGATCGGTCCCGTCGGCGGGCTGCAGTGCGGCCGCCATGCCCTGCACGTAACCGGCGAGCACCGCGACGGTACGCGCCGCCTCGGCCGGGTCGAGGCCGAGGTCGGCGACCGCCCGGGTCGCGAGGTCGCCGTACGGGACGCCGCCGGGCGTTGACAGCGGCCGCGCGAGGTACCCGGTCCCGGCCAGCCAGGGATGCCGGCGGACGCTCCGCCACCAGGTGCGCGCGACCAGCTCGAGCCGCGCCCAGGGGGTCACCACGCCGTACATGGTCGGGGACGGGTCGGGCAACCAGCCCGAGTGAGGCCGGCGCCGTGCCGATACCCCGATGCGGTCCGTGTGGTGCGGCTTCGCTGATCGATGAGGAGATGGGAATGGACGTGACCCAACGGACGGTGCCAACCGCTCAGGTCCGCAACCGGCTGCGCGCTACCGGCGCTGCCGGACTCGCCGCGGTCGTGCTGCTCTTCGCCGGCCAGGGCTTCATGCAGGCCAGCGTGGGTGCTGTGGCGGCTGGTTGGGCGGTCGACGAGGCTCAGGATCTGGCGGCGGTTGTTGGCGCGCGCCTCCCATATGGTTTGGCGAGTGGTGAGCGCCCGCCGACCATGATCCGATCTCGACGGCCGCCGACTCGCCGAGCGGGAGTACCTCGATCGTTTCTGGCCACAGCAGCGTCGCCCATTGGTTCGGCGTAGCCTCGCCGCTCTGGCCTACCTCGACCATGGCTGTGGCCGGGAAGCCGAGCGTGACGCGGCCATCGTGGGCACGCTTCCACCACATCCAGACGAGCGGGTGGGCGTCGAGCACAGCGGCGAGGGCGGTCGCGTCGAAGACGAGCACCGCGGCGGGCTACGCGCAGTCGCCGGGTCGTAATGCCCTGCGCATGCACGCGGGTGAGTTGGCCTTGGCTTGGGCGAGAAGTTCGTCGGCACGGCGCTCGTCGTCCTTTCTGATCTCGGGGAGGCGCTCACCGAACACCTCGCGGGCGCGGCGCCAGCCGGCGCCCCGCGTGTGGCGGGGCGGACCGGCAGGGCTCGGACTCGTGCCGGTGGCCATAGTGTCCATGTTCGCGATGCCTTCACGGCTTCTCGGGCCCTGCAACCCGGATCACGCGGCGTTGCATTCGCGGTGGGTCATCGAGGCGATGTTCTTGGCCGCCTGAGCGGTGAACCCTTCGGCACGCAGCGCCTGGGCAACGGTGTCGATGCGGGTCGGGCAGGTCCACGCGGAGCCGGGAGGGTCCTCCGGCACGGGGGCGGGCTGGGCGCTGGCCGGGGTTGCGCTGAGGACCAGCGAGAGGGTCGCGACGGCGACGGTGCTGGCGGCGGCACGGTACGGGCGGGTCAGGTTGGACATGATGTTCTCCTCGGGTGGTGTGCGGGGCTGGTTGGTCGCAGTTCCGAGGTTGTCGGTAAGGCGGCCGGGGCCGGATCGGGGAATCACGCACCGATCGGAAGCGCGGCACCTTAGTTCCCGGTCGGGAGGACCTTAGGGGGTTTACGGCCGCCTGACGGTTTGGTGTG
>JBKPCQ010000154.1:0-3452 GCA_046727455.1 Actinomycetota bacterium
CGATCGCGTCGGCGAACGCGCCCAACCGGCGCCCGACCGCCGAGGCGGCGCCGAGCAGCCGGCCCTCCTGCCCGTAGGTGTCGACCGCGTGCCGGGCCAGCGTCAGGTAGGACAGCAGCGGCGCGCGCTCAGGTTCCGGTACCGGATCGGGCAGCGCGCCGGCCAGCCCGGCAAAAACCTGCAACAGTGCCGTCGGGTCCAGCCGGCCGGGCAGGTCGGGGGCCTCCACCCGGGGCACCCCGGCCCACGGCCGCGTCCGGTCGTGTGCGGTTGCGGAGACCAGCAGCGGCAGCGCCTCGCCGGGGCGGCCGAGCGCGGCGGCCAGGTGCGCCCGGGCCACCGCCGCGCCGATGGAGACCTCGCCGTCGACGGGGAACAGCTCGCCCTCGGCCGACCGTTTCCGACCATCCATCGGCGCAGCATGCGGCTCATGAAACGTCAAGGAGAAGTGCGCATTTGTGCGCGGTACCATGATAAAGTGCGCAAGAAATGATTGGAGACCGGCGTGGATGAGCGCGGCAAGGGAATGGCGGCGGACATCGCCGAGCAGCCGGAGGGGTACGAACGCCTGCTCGGCGCCGCGCACGCCGACCCGATCGCCGAGGCCGCCGCGCGGGTGGCGGGCCGCCGCCCGCGGCACGTCGTCTTCACCGCCCGCGGTACCAGTGACCACGCCGCCCTCTACGCGGCCTACCTGACCGAGATCCGCCTCGGCATCCCCGCGGGCCTGGCCAGCCCGTCCGCGGTCACGCTCTACGGAGCGCGGCCCAACCTGCGGGACGCGCTCGTGGTGGGGGTGTCGCAGAGCGGCGGCTCGTCCGACCTGGTGCAGGTCATCGAGGCGGCCCGCTCGTCCGGGGCGCAGACGCTCGCGGTCACGAACAGCCCCGATTCGCCGCTGGCCGGGGCGGCCGAGCTGCACATCGACGTCGCGGCGGGGCACGAGCGTGCGGTCGCCGCCACCAAGACCTACACCGCCGAGCTGCTCGCGCTGCTGATGCTGGTCGAGGGGGTACGCGCCGGGGACGGCCGGCTGCCCGACGCTGAACGCGCCGCGCTGGCCGGGCTACCCGAGCTGGCCGAGGCCGTGCTGGCCGACCCGACACCGGTGGAGCTGGCGCCGCGGTACCGGTTCGCCGCGCGGGTGGTGACGACCGGCCGGGGGTACGCCTACCCGACGGCCCGGGAGACCGCGCTCAAGCTCATGGAGACCTCGTACCTGGCCGCGCTCGCCTTCTCCGGAGCCGACCTGCTGCACGGGCCGCTCGCCATGACCGACCCGGCCGTCCCGGTGTTCGCCGTGGTCGGGGCCGGCCCGGGCGGCGCCTCGATGCGCGACGTGGTGGCCCGGCTCGGCGAGCGCCGTGCCGATGTGGTGGCCGTCGGGCCGTCCGATGTGGACGGTGCGGCACTGCGGATCGGTACCCCGGCGGTGGACGAGCGCTACGCGCCGCTGCTGGACATCCTGCCGCTGCAACGGCTCGCGCTCGCGCTGGCGCTGGCCCGGGGCGAGGACCCGGACGCCCCGCGCGGCCTGTCCAAGGTGACCGTCACCCGTTGAGGCGGATGATCGCCTCGGCGTTCTCCCGCAGTTCCTTGGCCGGGAAGCGCTGTGGCGGCTGGTCGGCCACCGCGATGTCGTAGCTCGCCACACCGCCCCGTACCCCTGGGATCTCGAACGGGAAGTCGCAGCTCGCGCCTTCGGCGCCGCGGGCGACCACCCCGTCGCCGAGATTTCCGCCGGCCAGGAACTTCCCGTCCGGGTCGGTCACCCGTACCGGGGCGCCCGCGACGATCCCCGGTACCGTCGCCGCGCACGCCGCGCCGGCCGGCCGCTGGTCTCCGGGCGGCACCGCGACCGTCACATGGCCGCGCAGCAGGAACGCGTCGGGCTTGTTGTGGGCCGCCCCCGACGCGCCCACCCAGCCGCAGCCGGCCAGGCAGATGCCGAGCACCACGGCGACGAGCAGGGCACGGGCTGCGCGGAACACGTGAGCGACGCTACCCCCCGGCGGACCGCCCCGGCATGGCAGGCTTGGCACGTGTCCACCCTGCGCGACCTGGTCGAGGAGCACACCTCCTTCGCCACCGTCGACATCGAGCACCTGCACCGGCTGGCCGGCGACTGGCAGCTCATCTCCGACCTGTCCTTCGCCGACCTGCTGCTGTGGGTACCGGTCGGGGCCGGCGACGAGTACATGTGCGTCGCCCAGGTGCGGCCGACCACGGCCCCGACCGCGTACCAGGACGACCAGGTCGGCAAGGTGTTCGGCGGCGCCGAGGTGGCGCACCTGCACATCGCCCGTACCCAGGGCCGGATCTGGCGGGAGGGCGACCCGGTGTGGTACGGGAACACGCCGGCCCGGCACGAGGCGATCCCGGTACGCCGGCCGGGGATCGGCGAGGTCATCGCGGTCGTCGGGCGGGACACCAACCTGTCCACCGCGCGTACTCCCAGCCAGCTCGAACTCAACTACCTGACCACCGCTGACGACCTCGCCCAGATGGTGGCCGACGGGACCTTCCCCCCGCCGCGGTACTTCGGCGAGACGACCAGCGCGCCGCGCGTCGGCGACGGCCTGATCCGGATCGACGAGACCGGCATCGTCACCTACGCCAGCCCGAACGCGCAGTCCGCGTACCGCCGCCTGGGACTGCCCGTCCACCTGGTGGGCGAGGACCTCGCGGCGGTGACCGCCCGCCTGGCCGACGACCCGCTGGAGGGCACCGACGCGAGCAGCCGGATAGTGGCGGCGCTGGGTGGCGAGGCCCCGGGCCGCAAGGAGGTCGACGCGCGCGGCGCCTCGATCCTCATGCGCGCGCTGCCGCTGGTCCCCGGAGGGAGACCGATCGGCGCGCTGGTCCTGGTCCGCGACATCACCGAGGTCCGCCGCCGGGACCGGGCGCTGACGACCAAGGACGCGACCATCCGCGAGATCCACCACCGGGTGAAGAACAACCTGCAGACCGTGGCCGCGCTGCTGCGCCTGCAGGCCCGCCGGGCGCCGGCGGCCCGCGTCGCGCTGGAGGAGTCGGTTCGGCGGGTGGCCTCGATCGCGCTCGTCCACGAGACGCTGGCGATGTCCTCGGACGAGGCGGTGGAGTTCGACGGGATCGTCGACCGGGTCGGGTTCGCCGCCGCCGAGGTGGCCGAGTCCGACGCCAAGGTGTCGATCCGGCGGGTTGGCCGGTTCGGGGTACTGCCCGCCGAGATCGCCACGCCGCTCGTCATGGTCCTCAACGAACTGCTGGTCAACGCCGTGCAGCACGGTTTCGACGAGGGCGGCGGCGGCGAGGTGGTGGTGAGCGCCCGGCGGCGCGGCAAGGAGTTGCACGTCACCGTCACGGACACCGGCAAGGGCCTGCCCACCGACTTCGCCCTCGACGGCAGCGAGCGACTCGGGTTGCAGATCGTCCGGACCCTGGTGGCCGGCGAGCTGCGCGGCACGATC
>JBKPCQ010000155.1:0-6559 GCA_046727455.1 Actinomycetota bacterium
TCCTCCGGCGACGTCTTCCCTCGTCGCTGCGCTCCTCAGTCCAGACGCCGCCCGCGTCGGGGCGCTCCTCCGTCCAGCATCGCCGCCCGCCTCGGCGCTAGCCTCAGAGGGTGGCGAACGACCGGACACTCGTTATCGAGAACGATCCCACCGACGACGTGCGCCGGCTCGGCGACTGGCTCACCGAGGGCGGACTCGCCCTGGAGGTCTGCCGGCCGTACGCGGGGGATCCGCTGCCCGGGGACCTGGACGGGTACGCCGCCCTGGTGGTCATGGGCGGGGAGCAGCACGCGTACCCGGCGCCGGACGGCGTCCCGGGCGCGCCCTGGTTCCCGGCGCTGCAAGGGCTGCTGCGCAAGGCGACCCGGTACGGGGTGGCCACGCTGGGCGTCTGTCTGGGCGCCCAGTTGCTCGCCACCGCGCACGCCGGCACCGTCGCACCGAGCCCGGCCGGGCCGGAGATCGGGCCACGGCTGGTCGCCCGCCGCGACGCCGCGGAGCGGGACGTGCTGTGGGCACCGGTACCGCTGGCGCCGGACGTCCTCCAATGGCACGCCGACGAGATCGCCGAGCTGCCCGCCGGGGCGACCCTCCTGGCCGCCTCGACGTACTACCCGCACCAGGCGTTCCGGCTGGGCAACCGGGCCTGGGCCGTGCAGTTCCACATCGAGTGCGACACCGCCATGGTGGCGGACTGGGCCCGGGCCGGCGCGGCCGAACTGGCCGGGCTGGGCATCGCGCCGGACCGGCTGGTCGCGGCGTGCGACGCGGTCATGCCCGACCTCGAGGAGGTGTGGCGACCGTTCGCGCGCCGGTTCGCCGCGGTCGCCCTGGGCACCCTCGAAACGGCTCCGGGCTGGGAGTTGCGCGTGCTGCCGAGCGAGCGGGCCATGGGCGCAGTCCGTGAGCGAAGCCCGTCGCCGCGCGACAGCGAGGCGACGGGGTGACCACTCCGCCCGGGATGGCGAGACCGGTCGGCGCGGCGGCGCTGGCCCGGTACCGGCTCGCGGACGCCGCGCGGGCCCAGGAACTGCTGCGCGGCCTCGGGCTGTGGGACGCCGGCCCGGCCGGACCGGGCGCCGAGGGCATCCTGGACACGCTCGGCCGTACCGCCGATCCGGATCTGGCGCTGCGCCAGCTGCACCGGCTCGCCGAGACTGACCCGGCCACAGACGAGGACGACCTGATGTTCCGCCTGCGGGTCAACCCCAGCATCCGGGCCCGGCTGCTGGCCGTCCTGGGCGCCTCCGACACGCTCGGCGACCACCTGGTCGCCAACCCGGGGGAGTGGCGGACGCTGGCCGCGCCGGACGGGTACACGCTGCGGTTCGACGGTACGCCAGCCGCGGAGCTTGGCGGAGCGGCGCCCAGCCAGCGTTCGCCAGCCGCGGAGCTTGGCGGAGCGGCGCCCAGCCAGCGTTCGCCGGTTCCGCGCCTGCGCATGGCGTACCGCCGCAGCCTGCTCCGGATCGCCGCCGGGGACCTGACCGGCGCGCTCGACGTCGAGCAGACCATGACCGCACTGTCCACGCTGGCCGATGCCACGCTGTGGGCGGCGTTCCGGCTCGCCGGCGGCGACGGTACCCGGCTCGCCGTCATCGCCATGGGCAAGTGCGGCGGCAACGAGCTGAACTATGTGTCCGATGTGGACGTCATCTTCGTCGCGCGCGGCGACGAGGACCTCGACCGCGCCACCCGGGTCGCCGCGCGGCTGATGGAGATCTGCGGCCAGGTCGCCTGGCCGGTCGATGCCGCGCTGCGCCCGGAGGGCAGCCACGGGCCGCTGGTCCGCACGCTCGCCAGCCACCTCGCCTACTACCGGAAGTGGGCGCGGACGTGGGAGTTCCAGGCACTGTTGAAGGCGCGGCCGGCGGCCGGGGACCTCGATCTCGGCGCGGAATGGCTGGCCGCGCTGCAACCGCTCATCTGGCACGCGGCGGAAAGACCCGAGGCGGTACCAGACATCCGCGCGATGCGCCAGCGCATTGTCGAGGCGGTACCGCGCGTCGAGCGCGACCGCGAGATCAAGCGCGGTCCGGGCGGCCTGCGGGACATCGAGTTCGCGGTGCAGCTCCTCCAGCTCGTGCACGGCCGGGCCGACGAGTCCCTGCGTTCACCGTCCACATTGGACGCGCTGCGGGCGCTCTCGAATGGTGGATACGTGGGACGGGCGGCCGGTGAGGCGCTCGACCGGGCGTACCGCTTCCTGCGCACCGTCGAGCACCGCCTGCAACTGCAACGGCTGCGGCGCACCCACCTCGTCCCGGCCGACCCCGACGGGCTGCGCTGGCTCGCGCACGCCCTCGGGTACCGGGCCGGCGAGGGCCGCGACGCGGTGGAGCGGTTCCGCGCCGACTGGCTCGCGGTCGCCACGGAGGTACGGAGGCTGCACGCCAAGCTGCTGTACCGGCCGCTGCTCGACGCCGTGGCGAAGGTGCCCGGTGACGACCTGCGGCTGACCCCGGACGCGGCCCGGCTGCGCCTGGAGGCGCTGGGCTACGCCGATCCGATCGGCGCGCTGCGCCACATCGAGGCGCTGACCGGTGGCGTCTCCCGTACCGCCGCCATCCAGCGCCAGCTCCTGCCGGTCCTGCTGTCCGAGTTCGCCGACGCGCCCGAGCCGGACCGTGGCCTCCTCGCCTACCGCCAGGTGTCCGACAAGCTCGGCGCCACCCCCTGGTACCTCCGCCTGTTGCGGGACGAGGGCCCGGTGGCGCTGCGGCTGACCCGGCTGCTGGGGCTGTCCCGCTACGTCACCGACCTGCTCGCCCGCGACCCGGAAGCGTTGCGGCTGCTGGCCGACGACGCCGAGCTGGCGCCCCGCTCGCGTGCGGTGCTGCTCGACGGTTTCGCCGCGGCCGCCGCCCGGCACGCCGACGCCGCCGCGGCCATCTCGGCCGTGCGCGCCCTGCGCCGCCGGGAACTGTTCCGGATCGCCAGCGCCGACCTGCTCGGCCTGGTCGACCTCGGCTCCGTCGGCGCCGCGCTGGCCGACGTCACCGACGCCACGCTCGCCGCCGCGCTGGCGGTCACCAACCGCGGCCGGCTGCCGTTCACCGTCATCGGCATGGGCCGGCTGGGCGGGTACGAGATGAGCTACTCCTCGGACGCCGACGTGCTGTTCGTGTACGACGGTCCGGCGACCGGCGGGGCCGCGGCGCATTCGGTGGCCGAGGAGCTGCGCAAGCTGCTCGCCGCGCCCGCGCCCGACCCGCCGCTCGGCGTGGACGCCGACCTGCGGCCGGAGGGCCGGCAGGGCCCGCTGGTGCGCAGCCTCGCCGCGTACGCCCAGTACTACGAGCGCTGGTCGCGCGTATGGGAGGCGCAGGCGCTGCTGCGCGCGCGGTACGTCGCGGGCGACGCCGCGCTCGCGGGGCGCTTCCTCGAACTGGCGGACCGGGTCCGGTACCCCACCGGCGGGCCGACCCGTGAGCAGGTCACCGAGATCCGGCGCATCAAGGCCCGGGTGGACAGCGAACGGCTGCCCCGCGGCGCCGACCCCGCGCTGCACGCCAAGCTCGGCCGGGGCGGGCTGGCCGACGTGGAGTGGACGGTACAGCTTCTCCAGTTGCGGTACGGCGACGAGGTACCGGAGCTGCGCACCACCCGTACCCTGCCGGCCCTGGAGGCCGCGCGCCGCGCCGAGTTCATCGACGGCGCCGACGCGCTGTCGCTGTCCACGGCGTGGACACTCGCCAGCCGGGTCCGCAATGCGCTGATGCTCGTGCGGGGCCGGCCCACCGACGAGCTTCCCCGGCACGGCCCGGAACTGGCCGGCGTGGTCCAGATCCTGCACGCGCCCGAGGCCGGTGCCTTCGTCGACGACTACCTGCGTACCGCCCGCCGCGCCCGCATGGTTTTCGAGCGCCTGTTCGGTGGGTGAGCGCCGACCCGCCCGACTCGGATAAGGTGTGCGCCGAGCCGACACGGGGAGGATGTATGGCGACGCAGCGGACCGTCCGGCAGGCGGTCGACCGGATCGTGGAGCTGGGCCTGGCGGCGCCGGACGCGGCGGCGCCGCACGATCTGGAGAACTATCTGGACATGCCGCTGGTGGAGTACGGCGGCGGGGACGGCGAGGCGGCGATTCTGACCGGACTGCTCGTCGACCTGTCCGTGGGCTTCGACGTGCACACCGACGACGTGGAGCACCTGGACGGGTACACGTCGGCGCTGGAGGAGCTGGCCGCGTGCACCGGCGGCCTGTTCACGGTCACCGACATCGAGCTGGACGAGGACGGGGACGGCCAGGAGCTGCTGCGGTTCCGGCGCAACGGCGAGCCGGTGCAGTGGTACGTGGACCACGTCGACGACGAGTACCTCGACGTGATGGCCTTCGCGGAGAATGTCGACGAGTTCACCTCACCGGCGTCACCGAAGCGGTGGGCGATGCCGATCGTCGACGGCGACCTGATCCCGGCCCGGTTCATCTTCGGGGAGCCGGCGGCGCTGCGCAGCCTGGGTGCGGAGTACGGCGTGGATTTCGACTTCTATCCCGAGTGAGCCTACGGCCGCAGGACGAGGGCGTCGGTCGCCCGCGAACCGTCCAGATTGGAACCTCGGATGATCCGCCTGAGCAGCGCTCCGAACCGATAGAGCTTGCGCCGCGGAGTTCCTAATCCGCTACCAACGGTGAATCGTAGGCATCAGCTCCTATCCATACCGGCTACGAGGAGGTGGCTTGCACAATGGCTTCCAGAGCACTGCGAAAGCGCGTACGTCGGATGGCGGTCGCTGTAACGGCGGGCGGCGCGTCGCTCATCCTCGCCGCCCCCGCCTTCGCTGCCGTGGCGCTCACGAACGTGATCAACGACTCGTTCGCGAACGCCAGCAGCCAGCATGCGACCGCGGTCGAGCCGGACACGTTCGCCTTCGGCGGCACGACCGTGACCGCCGCCCAGGTCGGCCGGTTCTTCGACGGCGGCGCCTCGGACATCGCCTTCGCGACGCTCGACAGCACCGGTTCGGTGGTGGCCAGTGGCAACCTGCCGGGCCTGACCACATTCAGCACCCCGCCCGCCCCGTTCGACCGGGTCAGCGATCCGAGCGTCGCCTTCGACGCCAAGCACGGCGTGTGGCTGGTCTCCAGCATCCCGCTCCTGAACGTCGCCGGCGGCGGTGTCACCGTCCCGAAGGTCGTCGCCAACCGCTCCACCGACGGTGGCCTCACGTGGAGCAACCCGGTCGACGTGGCGCTCGCCGGGCCGGGCGGGGACCTCGACAAGAACTGGACGGTTTGCGACAACCATCCGGCTAGCCCGTTCTACGGCAACTGCTACACCGAGTTCGACGACTTCGGCAACGGCAACCTGATCCTCATGACCACGTCGACCGACGGCGGCCTCACCTGGGGCGCACCGCTCGCCACCGCCAACGGGGCGACCGGGCTGGGTGGCCAGCCGGTCGTGCAGCCCAACGGCACGGTCGTCGTACCGGCCGCCAACGCCTTCGAGACCGCCATCATCTCGTTCGTCTCCACCGACGGCGGCGCGAGCTGGGGCCGCAGCACAACCGTGGCCCGGGTACGCGACCACACCGAGGCCGGCAACCTGCGCAGCGGTCCGCTCCCGTCCGCCGAGATCGACGCCACCGGTACGGTCTACGTCGCCTGGCAGGACTGCCGGTTCCGCAAGCGCTGCCCGAGCAACGACATCGTGCTGAGCACCTCGTCGGACGGCCTGCACTGGTCGGCGCCGCAGCGGGTACCGATCGACGCCACGACCAGCACCGTCGACCACTTCATCCCCGGCATCGGGGTGGACCCGGGCACCTCCGGTACCGGCGCCCACCTTGCCCTGACCTACTACTTCTACGCCAACTCGGCCTGCGGTAGCGCCTGCCAGCTCCAGGTCGGCTACGTGCAGTCGAACAACGGCGGCGCGTCCTGGTCGACACCGGTACAGCTGGCCGGGCCGTTCGGGCTGAACCTGGTCGCCGACACCAACCAGGGCCGGATGGTCGGTGACTACATCTCCACCTCGTGGGTCAACGGCCGGGCCTTCGGCGCTTTCGCCGTCGGAAACACGCCCACCACCCAGGCCTTCAACGAAGGCATCTTCGTTCCGACGGGCGGGTTGAACGTCACCGCACTCGGCCGCAACGCCGGCGGTGACCAGACCGTCAGCAACGCCTCCGACCACCCGGACCGGCAACGACCGGCCACAACTCGATAGCTCGACAGCACGACGCCACCCTGGCCCGCCCGCGATCGGGCGGGCCAGGATCGCGGACATGGAACGGCGGTCATACCCGGAGCCGAGCATGACCGCCGCCGTGCGGATCGGTCCTACACGTCGTAGTACAGCGCGAACTCGTGCGGGGTCGGCCGCAACCGGATGGGGTCGATCTCGTTCTCCCGCTTCCACGCGGTCCAGGTCTCGATGAGGTCGGCGGTGAACACCCCGCCCGCCTGGAGGTACTCGTTGTCGGCCTCCAGCGCGTCGAGCACCTCGGGCAGCGAGCCCGGAGTCTGCTTGACGCTGGCGAACTCGTCCGGCGGCAGGTCGTACAGGTCCTTGTCGATGGGCTCCGGCGGCTCGATCTTGTTCTTGATGCCGTC
>JBKPCQ010000156.1:0-34262 GCA_046727455.1 Actinomycetota bacterium
CGAGTGCTCGCACGAGGCGGTACCGCTGTCCGAGGGCGACATCGAGGACTGCACCCTCGAATGCTGGCTGCACGGCTCCCGCTTCGACCTGCGTACCGGCGCGCCGATCGGGCTGCCCGCCACCGAACCCGTCCCCGTCTATCCCGTCGAGATCCGCGACGGATGGATCTACGTCTCAGGAGTGAGCACGTGAGCGTTCTGGAGATTCGCGACCTGAAGGTGTCGGTCAGGCTGCCCGACGGGGAGCGCAAGCCGATCCTGTCCGGGGTCAACCTGACCGTGCGGGCCGGCGAGACGCACGCCATCATGGGCCCCAACGGCTCCGGGAAGTCCACGCTCGCCTACTCGATCGCGGGGCACCCGAGGTACGAGATCACCGGCGGCACCGTGACCCTCGACCGCGCCGACGTGCTCGCGATGAAGGTCGACGAGCGGGCCCGCGCGGGCCTGTTCCTGGCCATGCAGTACCCCGTCGAGGTACCCGGCGTCTCGGTGGCCAACTTCCTGCGCACCGCGAAGACCGCGCTGGACGGCGAGGCGCCGAAGCTACGCACCTGGGGCAAGGAACTGCGGGAGGCGATGGACCGGCTCGGCGTGGATCCGGACTTCGCCCAGCGCAACGTCAACGAGGGCTTCTCCGGCGGGGAGAAGAAGCGGCACGAGATCGTCCAGCTGGAGCTGCTCCGTCCGAAGATCGCGATCCTCGACGAGACCGACTCCGGCCTCGACATCGATGCGCTTCGAGTGGTATCGGCCGGGGTCAACCGGATACGGGAGGACGGCAACACCGGCGTCCTGCTGATCACCCACTACACCCGGATCCTGCGGTACGTGAAACCCGACTTCGTGCACGTGTTCGTCGGCGGGCGGATCGTCGAGGAGGGCGGGCCGGAGCTGGCCGAGAAGCTCGAAGCCGAGGGGTACGAGCGGTACCTCACGACGGCATAGGGAGTGGCATGACCGAGACGGTTGCTCCGGCGACGGCGCCGGGCAGTTGGGTCCCGAGCGGGATCCCGCAGTTCGCCGACGCGCCGCGGTACGACGTGCGGCTGATCCGTGAGGACTTCCCGATCCTGCGCCGGCAGGTCAACGGGCATCCGCTGGTCTACCTGGACAGCGCGAACACCTCGCAGAAGCCGCGCCAGGTACTCGACGTGATGCGCGAGCACTACGAACGGCACAACGCCAACGTCGCCCGGTCGGTGCACACCCTCGGCACCGAGTCCACGAGCGCGTACGAGGGCGCGCGGGCCAAGGTGGCCGCGTTCATCGGCGCCGCGTCGCCGGACGAGATCGTCTTCACCAAGAACTCCACCGAGGCGATCAACCTGGTCGCGCACTCGTTCGGCGGCCGGCTGCGCCCCGGCGACGAGATCGTGATCTCCGAGATGGAGCACCACTCCAACATCGTGCCGTGGCAGCTGTTGTGCGAGCGTACCGGCGCGACGCTGCGCTGGTTCCGGATCACCGACGACGGCCGGCTCGACCTGTCCAACCTGGACGAGCTGGTCAACGAGCGCACCAGGCTCGTCGCCTATGTGCATATGTCCAACATCCTCGGCACCGTCAACCCGACCGGGGCGATCACCGAGCGGGCGCACGAGGTTGGCGCGAAGGTGCTGCTGGACTGCTCGCAGTCGGTACCGCACCTGCCGGTCGACGTGGCCGGCCTCGGTGCCGACTTCATCGCGTTCACCGGGCACAAGATGCTCGGGCCGACCGGGATCGGCGTGCTGTGGGGGCGGTACGACCTGCTCGACGGGATGCCGCCGTTCCTCGGCGGCGGCTCGATGATCGAGACGGTCACCATGGAGAAGACGACGTACATGCCGCCGCCGGCCCGGTTCGAGGCCGGTACCCCGCCGATCGTGCAGGCGGTCGGGCTCGGCGCGGCCGTGGACTACCTGTCCCACCTCGGCATGCCGGCGATCGCCCGGCACGAGAAGGAGCTGACCGGGTACGCGCTGGAGGCCCTGGCCACCGTGCCCGGCCTGCGGATCTTCGGGCCCGCGGTACCGGTCAGCCGCGGCGGTACCGTCTCCTTCGCCCTCGACGGCGTCCACCCGCACGACGTCGGCCAGGTCCTCGACTCCCTCGGCATCCAGGTGCGCGTGGGGCACCACTGCGCCCGGCCGACCTGCGTGCGGTTCGGGGTGCCGGCCATGACCCGCCTGTCGTTCTACCTGTACAGCACCAACGACGAGGTGGACGCGCTGGTCCGCGGGCTGGAGCAGGTGCGGAAGGTGTTCTCCTGATGCAGTTCGAGCAGCTCTACCAGGACATCATCCTGGATCACTACAAGCATCCGCACGGGCGCGGCCTGCGCGAGCCGTACGACGCCGAGGCCCATCACGTCAACCCCACCTGCGGCGACGAGGTGACCGTCCGCGTGCGCCTGGCCGGTGACACCATCGAGGACCTCTCCTTCGAGGGGATGGGCTGCTCGATCAGCCTCGCCTCGGCGAGCGTGCTGCACGACGTGATGTGCGGGCACACGGTTGCCGAGGCGTTCGGCCGGCACGACGCGTTCGTCGCGATGGTGTCCGGCCGGGGTCAGGTCACCCCGGACGAGGAGCTGCTCGACGATGGCGTCGCCTTCGCCGGGGTCGCGAAGTACCCGGCCCGGGTCAAGTGCGCGCTACTGTCGTGGATGGCGTTCAAGGACGCGACGGCCCGGGCGGTCGGCAACGTCGCGGGCCCGGTGGGAGGTACCTCATGACCGCGGCAATCCCTGACGTCGAAGAGGCCCTGAAGGACGTCGTCGACCCGGAGCTGGGCATCAACGTCGTGGATCTCGGCCTGGTGTACGGCATCCACGTCGACGAGGAGAACGTCGCCACCGTCGACATGACGCTCACCTCGGCCGCCTGCCCGCTGACCGACGTCATCGAGGACCAGGCCCGCGAGGCGCTGTGCAAGGGTCCGGGTGGCGGCCTGGTCAGCGACATCCGGATCAACTGGGTGTGGATGCCGCCATGGGGACCCGACAAGATCACTGAGGACGGCCGGGAACAGCTCCGCGCGCTCGGCTTCAACGTGTGAAATAGCTCGTGATCTAGCCCGGCCGCCCGGCACGCTGCTGGCGTGACCGAGGCACTCATCGCCGGACTCGTCGCCGGGTACGGCGTCGCGGTACCCGTCGGCGCGATCGCGGTACTGATCCTCGGCCTGTCCGCGCGCACGTCGCTGGTCGTCGGCGCCGGTGCGGGCCTGGGCGCCGCGACCGCCGACGGCATCTACGCGGCGGTGGCGGCGGCTGGCGGGGCGGCCGTCGCCGGCCTGGTCCGCCCGGTAGCCACCCCGCTGCGCTGGCTGGCCGCCGCGGTACTCGTCGCGCTGGCCGCCCGTACCGCCGCCGTCGCATGGCGGCAGCACCGCGGGCCGGACCGGCCCCCGCGTCCGGACCGGGGTCTCACCACGCCTGGCCGGGCGTACCTGGGCCTGCTGGCCCTCACCCTGCTCAACCCGGCGACGGTGATCTACTTCAGCGCGCTGGTCCTCGGTCGCCAGGCGCAGGGCACGCGGACGCTGGCGACGTCGGCCGTGTTCGTGCTCGCCGCATTCGCGGCGTCGGCGAGCTGGCAGCTCCTCGTCGCGGCGAGCGGGACCGCCGTCGGCCGGGTGCTCGCCGGGGCGCGCGGCCGGCTGGCCACGGCACTGGCGTCCAGTGCCCTGATCGTCCTACTCGCGGCCGCCCTCGTCGCCCGCTAGCGTGACCGCGTGGGCACCAGGCCGGCGGCGGGCGGGGGCCGGTGGGTCGAGGTGGATCCGGAGCGGCTGCCCCGCTGGCTGGCCGGATTCGCGCAGCGGCACGGGCGGTACGAGGTGGTGGTGGCTCCGGGCGGGCTCCGGCTGCTCGCCGCCGACGGGACGCTCGCCGAGTGCCACGCCCCACCGGGCGCTCCCGTGACGGCGCGCCTGGACGCGTTCGTGGCGGCGGCCGGCGAGCCGCGCCGGATCGGGCTGCTGCTCGCCCGGCGGGGCGGGATGGCGGTCGGGATAGCGGTCGGCGACCACCTCGAAGCCTCCAAAGTGGACAGTCGCTACGTGCAGGGCCGTACCGCCGCCGGTGGCTGGTCTCAGCAGCGGTTCGCCCGGCGCCGGGACAACCAGGCGCGCGCCGCCGCCGCGGACGGCGCGGACATCGTGGCGCGGTTACTGCTGCCCGCCGTGGCCGGCCTGGCCGCCCTCGTGACCGGCGGAGACCGGCGCGCCGTCGACGCGGTGCTCGCCGATCCCCGCCTGGCTCCGCTGGCCGCGCTGCGGTCCGAGCGCTTCCTCGCGGTCGGCGAGCCACGGCTCGCGACGCTGGAGAGCGCGGTGGGCCAGGCGCGCGCGGTGCTGATCCGCCTCGTCGAGTCACCGCCAGCGCCGGACGCCGTGGTGCCCTGAGCAGTGGCCGTCAGCCACCCAGCGCGCCGCCGAACGTATTGCACGACTTCGGGTCGCCGGTCCGGTACCCCTGGGTGAACCATTGTTCGCGCTGCTGCGACGAACCGTGGGTGAAGGTCTCCTGATTGACCGGCCGCCCGGCCTGCCTCCGGATCGCGTCGTCGCCGACCGCGCCGGCCGCGTGGACCGCGTCCTGGATGTCCTGCTGGGTGACCTGCGTGAAGATCGGGTGCCCGCTCGCGTCGCGGGTCTGCGTCGCATGCGCCGCCCACACCCCGCTGTAGCAGTCGGCCTGCAGCTCCAGCATCACCGAGTACCGGTTGGCGTTGCCCGGGTCGCGCTGCTGCGCCCGGCGCATCTGCGCCTCGGTGCCGAGCAGGTCCTGCACGTGGTGCCCGTACTCGTGGGCCAGCACGTACGGCTGGGCGAACTCGCCCTTGGCGCCGAACCGGTCGGTCAGCTCCTGGTAGAACGTCAGGTCGATGTACACCTTCCGGTCCGCCGGGCAGTAGAACGGTCCCATGCCCGAGTCGGCCGCGCCGCACCCGGTGCTGGTCTGCCGCGAGAAGAAGACCGTGTCGGCCGGCCGGTACGGCTGGCCGGACACCTGCGGTAGCTCGGTCTGCCAGAAGTTCTGGATCGAGTTCACGTACAGCGCGTTGCGGCAGTCGGTGCGTTGCAGCCTGTTCGGGTTCGCGGTCGAGCAGGCCTCGTTGAGTTTGCTGTTGTCGGTCTGCCCGCCGCCGCCCCCGCCGCCGAGGAGCTGGCTGGCGCCGATCCCGCCGCCGAGGAGGACGAGGATCACGGTGACGATCAGCCCGATGATCCCGCCCCGGCCGCCACCGCCGATCGGGATGAAGCCGCCGAACCCACCGCCGCCCCCGCCGCTGCCGCGCTGGTCCTCGATCTGTGACGTGTCGATCTGTGCGTCCGGGTTGAGGTCCGACATGTGCACACGGTACCCAGTGATCGAGGCGGGTAACCGGCGACCGGTCCGGGTCGTGCGCGGCGTCAGACGCCGCCGAGCCGGACCGGTCGGGCGACCGGCCGCGCCGCCCGGTCGGGTAGACTGGCCGGGTGCTGCTTTGCGTGGACTGACGGTGGCGTGGGATTCCACGCAGGTCCGGTCCGTTCCCAGTTGAAAGGCAGCCCCGTCCGATGATTTCCGCCACCGGCCTCGAACTGCGCGCCGGCGCGCGCGTCCTGCTGTCCGGGACCAGCCTGCGGGTCCAGCCCGGCGACCGGATCGGGCTGGTCGGCCGCAACGGCGCCGGCAAGACGACCACGCTCCGGGTACTCGCCGGCGAGACCCTGCCGTTCGCCGGGCAGGTGGAGCGCCGCGGGCCGGTGGGGTACCTGCCCCAGGATCCGCGTACCGGCGATCTCGACGTCACCGCCCGCGACCGGGTGCTGTCTGCGCGCGGGCTGGACACGCTACTGGCCGAGCTGGCCAAGTTGGAGGTCGCGCTGGCCGAGGACGCCGACGATCGGACGATCCGGCGGTACGGCGCGCTGGAGGACCGGTTCGCGAGCCTCGGCGGGTACGCGGCGGAGGCCGACGCGGCCCGGATCTGCGCCAACCTCGGGCTGCCCGACCGGGTACTCACCCAGCCCCTCGGCACCCTCTCCGGCGGCCAGCGGCGCCGGGTCGAGCTGGCCCGCATCCTGTTCCGCGACACGGCCGAGACCGGCGGCGGCACGCTGCTGCTCGACGAGCCGACCAATCACCTCGACGCCGACTCGATCACCTGGTTGCGCGGCTTCCTGGGCGGACACAAGGGCGGCGTCGTGGTCATCTCACACGACGTGAGCCTGCTCGACGCCGTGGTCAACAAGGTGTGGTACCTCGACGCCAACCGCGCCGTCGTCGACATGTACAACGTCGGCTGGAAGCTGTACCTGCAACAGCGCGAGACCGACGAGCGCCGCCGGCACCGGGAGCGGGCCAACGCGGAGAAGAAGGCCGGCGCGCTGCTCGCCCAGGCCGACAAGATGCGGGCCAAGGCGACCAAGGCGGTCGCCGCGCAGAACATGGCGCGACGGGCGGAGAAGCTGCTCGCCGGGCTGGAGGCGCAGCGGCCGGCGGACCGGGTGGCCAAGGTGCGGTTCCCCGCCCCGGTACCCTGCGGCAAGACCCCGCTCACCGCCCAGGGGCTGTCCAAGTCGTACGGTTCGCAGGAGATCTTCTGCGACGTCGACCTCGCGGTCGACCGGGGTTCCCGGGTGGCCGTCCTCGGGCTCAACGGCGCCGGCAAGACCACGCTGCTGCGCATCCTCGCCGGCCTGCTACCGCCGGACACCGGCGAGGTACTGCCCGGGCACGGGCTCCGGCTCGGGTACTACGCCCAGGAGCATGAGACGCTCGACGTGGACCGGACCGTCCTGGAGCACATGCGCAGCGCCGGCAGCCAACAGACCGACACCGAGCTGCGCCGGATCCTCGGCGCGTTCCTGTTCACCGGGGACGACGTGGACAAGCCGGCCGGCGTGCTCTCCGGTGGCGAGAAGACCCGGCTGGCGCTCGCCACCCTGGTCTGCTCCGGAGCCAACGTGCTGCTGCTGGACGAGCCGACGAACAACCTCGACCCGGCCAGCCGGGAGCAGGTTCTCGACGCGATCGCCCGGTACCCCGGCGCCATCGTGCTGGTGACCCACGACCCGGGGGCGGTCAGCGCGCTCAAGCCCGACCGGGCGATCCTGCTGCCCGACGGCGTCGAGGACGCCTGGAGCGACGACCTGCTCGAACTGGTCGAGCTGGCCTGAGCACGTGGCGGACGGCAGTCACCACGGCGTCGCGAGTACCGCCGAGATGCCGACCGCGACCAGCGCGCCGACGCCGGACAGCAGCAGCGGCGCCGGAGCCGGCGCTCCACCCTGGCGCTCGGGCGCGACCGCGGCGACGGTGAGCCACGCGAAGAACGGAAGCCATGCGTGCTCGACGCCGCCGCGGGCGAGGCCGGCGAGGATCGACGCGGCCACCGCTACCCCTGCCCCGACCAGGAACGGCCAGCCGGGCGTGTTGCGCACCTTCCGCAGGCTGGCGTACAGCGGCGGCCCGGCCGCGAGCAGGAGCGCGACCAGGCTGATCGCGCTCCACCACAGCGCCGAGCGGTACGGGTCGATCCGGGACACGTAGTCGGAACGGGCCGCGAGGAGCCCGCTGAGCCAGGCGAAGCCGAGCCCGTCGGCGACGACGATCGGAGCCAGTGCGCCGAGGCCGGTACCGACGTTGAGGAACGGGCGGCGGCGGGCGAAGTACAGGCAGACGAGGGAGAGCCCGAGCCACGGCGCGGCGTACGAGAAGAGCGCGGCGACGCCGAGCAGCGCGCCGGCGAGGACCGCCCACGCGCCCGCGCGCAGTCCGGTGGTGTGTCGCGCGCTGGCCTGTACCCCGGCCGCCACCATCGCCGCGCCGAGGACGGCGACAATCACGTCCACGCTGACGGCGACCCATATGGCAGATGGCGCGAGAATCAATATCGTCGCGTACCGGCGCGCCGGTACCTCGCCACAAACCTCCCGCACGGAGCCGAGTACCAGCGGAACGGTCAGCACACCCACCGCGGTGACGAGCAGCGCCAGCGCCAGATGGTTGGTGAGCCCCGCCCGGTGCAGCCCCCACAGCAGGAGCACCGGGCCGGGCGGATGCCCCCGGGCGGACACCGAATGGGCGCGCACGTCGTGGGTGAACGCGCGCAGGTATGCCAGGGGATCGTTGCCGACCGAGTCGAGGTCGGACAGGTAGTTGTCCGGGTCGAGCAGCGGCCGGGTCAGCCCGGCCGCGCCGTCCACGAGGGCCAGCGAAACGGCCCAGAGCAGCGCAAACACGTAGCTGCCAGCCAGCACGAACCCCCAGCGGACCCGCTCGAACCAGCCCAGCAGGGCGGTACCCAGGACCGCCGCGGCGACCAGCGGAGCCAGTGCGCTCAGGGCCGAGAACTGCCAGCGGTACCGGCCGAGGAACGGCGCGCCGGCCGTACCCAACCGAGCTCCGCGGTGCACCGCCCAGGCGGTGAGGCCGAGCCCGAGCCCGGTGAGCACGAGCCAGCCGAGCAGATCCCGGGTCTGGCGGACGCCCGGGTACCGGCGGCGCAACGCATTGACCTGCGTCTCTTCGCCTTGCCCACGCTCCACGCCGCTCCTCACGGCCCATCACGCTATCGGGTAGCTGACACCGTCACGCGTGTCGGTTGGCGTCGAGATGATATCTAGCGCATGATCGACGAAGGCGGTCTAATAGGTGGGACCGCCAACTCCGCTCAATAGGGACGTGAGGAAAGAACATGGCAGCCACCGGCACCACCACCAGTACCGAAAAGGGTCGCCGGATCGTCGGAGCCGAGCGTCAGACGCTCGCGAAGGACCTCGTCAAGCGGTACTCCTCCGGCGAAAGCATCCGCGCGCTGGCCTCCTCCACCGGTCGTTCGTACGGCTTCGTCCACCGCGTGCTCACCGAGTCCGGGGTACAGCTGCGTCAGCGCGGCGGCGCCCGCCGGCGCAAGAAGGCGTGAACCGCCCGCCTGCCATTCACGAGTCGTGCCAACGGTTCTACCGCACCCGGCCCCGCCCGGCGACCCGGGGTCCCCACCGGGATCGCCCATGAATGCCACCGCAGCAGGCGTCCGCTTCCAGCGCGCCGGGCCGGTTGCCACGGTCACGCTGTGCCGTCCGGAAGTGCTCAACGCGCAGACCCCCGACACCTGGGCCGCGCTGCGCGATTTCGGTCGCGAGCTGCCCGGTGACGTCCGGGTCGTGGTGGTCCGCGGCGAGGGTCGGGCCTTCTCCGCCGGGCTGGACCTGACCGCCGCGCGGGCGGCCCTGCCCGAACTGGCGGCGCTCGAACCGGAGGCGGCCGCGGCGCGCATCGCCGGGTACCAGGACGGCTTCACCTGGCTGCACCGGCCGGACCTGATCAGCGTGGCGGCGGTACAGGGCCATGCGATCGGGGCTGGCTTCCAGCTCGCGCTAGCCTGCGACCTGCGAATCCTGGCGGACGACGCCCAGCTGTCCATGGCCGAGGTGCAGCTCGGGCTGGTACCGGACCTGGCCGGCACGGGGCGCCTGGTCGACCTCGTCGGGTATGCGCGGGCTCTGGAGATCTGCGTGACCGGCCGGCGGCTGGGCGCGGCCGAGGCGCTGCGCGCCGGCCTGGCCAACCTGGTGGTCCCGGTGGGGGAGCTGAGCGGTGCGGTGGAGGATCTGACCGCCGCGCTGCTCGCGAACAACCGGGATGCGGTGGTCGAGATCAAGGCCCTGCTGGCCGGCCAGGCGGCCCGGTCGCCGCAACAGCGGCTGGCCGCCGAGCGGGAGGCGCAGGTGCGCCGCATCCGCGACCTCGCCGGTCTGGGCGAGTAAGGGGTACCGGGGAACAACCCGGTTACCGGCCGGGTTCTGTCGTAGGTGTGCGGCAGACTAGGTGCGCGACGGGCCGGGGGAGGTGACGCGTGAGCCATCCGATGGCGGGCTGGGGCATGCTCCGTTCGATGCGCCGCGAAGAGGAGATCCGCAATCACAAGATCGGCCGGGCGACGGCGCGGAAGGTGCTGGGGTTCGCCCGCCCGTACCGCCGGGATATCGTGATCTTCCTGGTCGCGGTCGTTCTGGACGCGGTCATCGGGGTGGCCGGCCCGGTGCTGGCCGGTAGCGCGGTCAACGTCATCACCGGGCACCGTCCCGACGCCGGCGCGGCGGTCATCCGCATCGCGCTGCTCATCGCCGGCCTGGCCGTCGCGGACGCGGCGCTGTCGCTGGTCAACCGGTGGTACTCCGCCCGGATCGGCGAGGGCATCATCCTGACCCTGCGCACGAAGGTCTACGACCACGTCCAGCGGATGCCGCTGCAGTTCTTCACCCGCACCCAGACCGGTGCGCTGGTCAGCCGGCTCAACAACGACGTCCTCGGCGCGCAGCAGGCGTTCACCTCGACGCTGTCCGGCGTGGTGAGCAACGTCATCCAGCTCGTGCTCACCGCGGCCGTGATGTTCACGCTGTCCTGGCAGGTGACCGCGCTGTCCCTGGTGCTGCTGCCGGTGTTCATCCTGCCGGCCCGCCGGGTCGGGCGGAAGCTGGCCGAGATCACCCGTGAGTCGTACCAGCTCGACGCGAAGATGAACGCCACCATGACCGAGCGGTTCGGGGTGGCCGGGGCGCTGCTCGTGAAGCTGTTCGGCCGGCCGGACGACGAGGCCCGGCGCTTCGCCGAGCGGGCCGCGCGGGTCCGCGACATCGGCATCCTGCAGGCGATGTACGGACGGATCTTCTTCGTCGCGATGCTGCTCGTGGCCGCGCTCGCCACCGCGCTGACGTACGGGCTGGGTGGCTGGCTCGCGGTGAACGGGCAGATCTCGGCCGGCACGGTCGTGACGCTCGCCCTGCTGCTGACCCGCCTGTACGGGCCGCTGACCGCGCTGTCCAACGTGCGGATCGACGTGATGAGCGCGCTGGTCTCCTTCGAGCGGGTCTTCGAGGTGCTCGACCTGGCTCCGGCGATCGCGGAGCGGCCGGACGCCCGCCCGCTGCCGCCGCGCGCCGCCACGATCGACTTCCGCGACGTGGTCTTCCGGTACCCGAGCGCGTCCGAGGTCTCGCTGGCCTCGCTGGAGGACGTGGCGGTCCTCGACCGCACGGTCACCGAGCCGGTGCTGCGCGGGCTGTCGTTCAGCGTCGAGCGGGGCCAGATGGTGGCGCTCGTCGGCCCGTCCGGCGCCGGCAAGTCGACCACGGCGATGCTGGTACCGCGCGTGTACGACGTGACCGACGGCACGGTCCTCGTCGGCGGTGTCGACGTGCGCGACGCGACCCTCGACTCCTTGCGCGACGCGATCGGCGTGGTGACCCAGGACGCGCACCTGTTCCACGAGACGATCGCGGAGAACCTGCGCTACGCCAAGCCGGACGCGACCGACGACGAGCTGTGGGTGGCGCTGTCCGGCGCGCAGATCGCCGACCTGGTCCGGGGCCTGCCCGATGGCCTGGAGACCGTGGTGGGGGAGCGCGGGTACCGGTTCTCCGGCGGCGAGAAGCAGCGCATCGCGATCGCCCGGCTGCTGCTCAAGGCCCCGAGCATCGTGATCCTCGACGAGGCGACCGCGCACCTGGACTCCGAGTCCGAGGCGGCGGTGCAGCGCGCGCTGTCGGTCGCCCTGGAAGGGCGCACCGCCCTGGTCATCGCGCACCGGCTGTCGACCGTCCGGGACGCCGACCGGATCCTGGTCGTCGACGGCGGCCGGATCGTCGAGCGGGGCACCCACGACGAGCTGGTCGCGGCCGGCGGCCTCTACGCCGAGCTGTACCAGACCCAGTTCGCGGTCACCGACTCGCCGGTGCTCGGCTCGCCGATCCCGGGGTCCACGGTCCCGGACTCGCCGGTCCCCGGGTCACTGGCGACGCCGGACCGCCTCCTCGACGAGGTCGAGAACCGGTCCTAGCCCGTCGGCCGGCTGCCCCGTCGCCAGCCGGAGCACCAGCCCGTCGTAGGCCAGCTCCAGGAACTGCGCCAGGGTGTCCACGTCGACGTCCGGGCGCAGTACCCCGGCCTCCCGCTGCCGCGCCAGCCGCTGCCGGGTGGCCTCGGTGATCGCCGCCGAGCGGGCCGCCCACCGCTTGGCGAAGTCCTTGTCGGTCCGCAGCCGCCGGGACACCTCGAGCTGGGTGCCCAGCCAGCCGGGTACCTCCGCCGAGTGCGCCTGTTCGAGCAGGTCCCGCATGACCTGTACCAGACCGTGCCGCGCGACCGTCTCCACCATGACCGCGGTGTCGTCCTCGGCGACCGCGAGGAACAGCGACTCCTTGTCGCGGAAATGGTGGAAGATGGCGCCGCGGCTCAGGCCGGTCTGCTCCTCCAGCCGGCGCACGGTGGCGCCCTCGTACCCGTAGCGCGCGAAGGACGCCCGGGCCCCGGCGAGGATCTCCCGGCGCCTGGCGTCGAGCTGGTCCTGGCTCACCCGGGGCACGAACCGATCGTGACAGGTGGGGACGACCGATGCAATCCGTACGTACGGATTGCATAGTCTAACGCTGGCGCTCGCTCGCGCGGCCCCGACGCTCGTCGGTCCAGACGCCGCCCGCGTCGGCGCGGTAACGGATCCCGACTACCGCAGACATGATGGCAGGATGGCAAGGTGCCGCCGATCCCCCGTGCGCCGCTGCGTGTCGCCGCCCTACAGGCCGAGCCCAACCCGGGCGACATCGCCGGCAACACCGCGCTGGCGGCCCGGCTCACCGCCCGCGCGGCCGCCGACGGCGCGCGCCTGGTCGTCCTGCCCGAGCTGTTCCTCCCCGGGTACCACCTCCCGACGCTGCGGGTAGACCCGCTCGGCACCCACCTCGCGGCCGACGAGAACGCCCGGATCAGCGACATCCGGCTGGACCCGCTGCGTGCGGTGGCCCGCGACCAGAAGGTGGTCATCGTCACCGGGGCGGCGGTCCGGCACAACGACACCCGCCGGACCAACTCCGCGCTCGTGGTCGACCGGCGCGGCGGCGTGCTCGACGCCTACGACAAGCAGCACCTGTGGGGCGAGGAGGCGGAGCTGTTCAGCCCCGGCGGCCAGGGCGCCACGCTGGCGGTGGACGGTTGGTGGCTGGGGTTGGGCGTCTGCTACGACGCGAGCTTCCCCGAGCACGCCCGGGCCGCCGCCGACGACGGCGCGCACGGGTACCTGTGCCCGATCGGGTACCTGGAAGGCTCACAGCACCGCCGGGATCTGCAGGGCGCCGCCCGTGCGCTGGACAACACCATGTACGTCGTGTTCGCCAACCAGGTCGGCGGCGGGAGTCCGGGGCGGTTCAACGGCGGTTCGGCCATCTACGAACCGGAAGGGCGCCCGTTACGGAGGGCGCCCGACTTCGGGGAGCACGTCATCCTCGCGGACTTCGACCCGGTCGAACTCGGCCGGATCCGGTTGACCCTGCGGATGCTCCACGACCGGCGTCCTGACCAGGGCGTAGACCGCCGGCTATGCCGGGGATGAGTACGTCGCACTCGGGGACTGTCGGATTCCGGTCAGCGTCACGTAGGGTGCCGGCGTGCCGCTGTTGCTCCTCGACCTCGACAACACGCTGCTCGACCGGGCAGCGGCGTTCCGCGTGTGGGCCGAGGACTTCCTGCGGGCGATCGGCGCGCCGGCCGAGGACCTGGAGTGGATCCTCGGCATCGACGCGGACGGGCTGACCGACCGGTGGGACGTGGCGGAGGCGCTCAAGGAGCGGTACCCGCTGCGGAACCCGCTGATCGACCTGGTCGACTCGCTGCGCGAGGGCGTGCTGCGCAACACCCGGCTGGACCCCCTGGTCGCGTGCGCGCTGCGGATCGCCGGCGACGCGGGGTGGGTACCGGTCGTGGTGAGCAACGGCGCGACCCGGCAGCAGGAGGAGAAGATCCGGCGGACCGGCCTGGACCGGTACCTCGCCGACTGGGTGATCTCGGAGGAGGCCGGGGTCAGCAAGCCCAACCCGCGCATCTTCTCGATCGCGGCCGAGCGGGCCCGGATGCGCCTTCGTGGCGCTTGGATGGTGGGGGACAGCCCGGAGGCGGACATCGGCGGCGCGAACGCGCTCGGGCTGCCGAGCGTGTGGCTGCACCGGGGTCGCCGGTGGAGTGACCAGCGGTATACGCCGACGCGGACGGCCGACGGGGCGATCGCCGCGCTGGCGGTGGTCATGGACACCCGCTGATCCTGGTTGCCAGGATATCCTGGCCCTCGATATATTTGGTGGCGTGGGCCTTACCGAACCGGCGTTCTTCATCCTCACCGCGCTCGTAGGGGAGCCCCGCCACGGGTACGGCATCGTCGGCGAGGTCGAGCGGCTGTCCGGACAGCGGGTCCGGTTGAAGGTCGGCACCCTGTACGGGGTGCTCGACCGGCTGGTCGCCGACGGGCTCGTCGAGCTGGACCGCGAGGAGGTGCAGCAGGGGCGGCTGCGCCGGTACTTCCGGCTGACCGACGCCGGGAGCCGCAGCCTGGCGGCGGAGGCCGAGCGGCTGGCCGCCAACGCCCGGATCGCCAGCGGGCGGCTGGCCGCGCTGCGGCCGGTGAACCTGGGCGGGCCGGCATGACCAGCCGGCTCGAAGAGCGCTACCGCGCCGTGCTGCGGGTGCTCCCGCCGGCCTACCGGGCCGCGTGGGAGGAGGAGATGGTCGCCACCTTCCTGGAGAGCATGGCGACCGAGGATCCCGAGGACGCCGAGTTCCTGGCCGAGTACGGCCGGCCGCACTGGTCCGAGGTGGCCAGCGTGCTGGGCCTCGCGATCCGGCTGCGGCTGCCGGCGCTGCGGCTGCGGCTCGGCGGCGTGGGCGCGCCGCCCCGGTACCGGCTGTGGGGCGACGCGGTCCGGCAGGTCGCGCTGATGGGACTGCTCACCCACGCGGTCCTGGCCACGGTCACGGTGGTCAACCTGCTGTGGGAGGCCGGCAAGCTGCCATGGCTGCCACCGCCGCCGTGGCCGTTCCCGGCCCCCGGTCCGCGGGCCGCGCTGCGGGTCTTCCTGATATTCGCGACGGTACCGGCATATCTCGCGCTGCTGTCCGGACGGCGGCACGCCGCCTGGCTGCTCGCGCTGCTCGGCATCGGTAGCGTCCGGGCCTCCGCGCTGGCCGTCGGGCAGCCGTTCGACGCCGAACGGTGGTCCCTGCTGCTCCTGGATCTGCTTCTGCTCGCCACACTGGGCGCGTTCCACCGGGACGCGCCGCCGGTCCGGCGCGGGCCCTGGCTCGCCGCGTTGCCCGTCGGTGTCGTCCTGACGTTCGGCGCGACATCGGCTGAGGCGTTCTGGCACAGCGACTGGCCGCTGCAGGACCCGGCCGGGCTGTTCGCCGCCGCGCTGATCGGCGCCGCGTTCGCCCACTTCGCCGGCGCGCTCCGCCGGGCGAGGCGCCCGGCCGCCCCCCGGTCGCTGGCGCTCGCCCTGCTTGCGCTGGGGCTGATCGGCATGCGAGCGGTGACCCTGTCCGACTATGTCGGGCACGCGCCGCCCGCCCTGCACGCGACGCTGCTGTCCGTCGGCCTTGTCGAAGTGGCCGGGCTGCTGGCCGTCGGCGTACCGCTCGCGCTGCTCGCCCTGCGGGCCGTGCGCCGGCTACCCGCTCCCGGCCTGCCGGCCGGGGCGGGCTCCCGCTCGGCGGGAGCGTAGCCGCCGTGGCCGCGGAGTGGCGCGTCGAGGCCGACGACGAGTGGCTCGCCGAGCACCGGTCGGACACGTTCGCGCGGCTGCGCCGCCGGTTCGGCCGGCTGGGCCGGTTCAGCGACGCGGTGTCCAACGCTGAGTTGGGCCCGTACGGGGGAGCGCCGCGCAACCCCCGGCTGCGGATCGGCGGGAAGAAGTACGCATACGTGCGGTACGCGAAGGAGCGGATCGCGTACACGTCGGTCCGCGTCGATCCCGACCAGTGCCAGCGCTGCGGGCAGGAACTCGTCGACGCATACCAGCTCGGCTACGCCCAGGGCGACGAGGTGCGGGTACCCATCGGTACCGTCCGGATCTGCCGGTCCTGCCAGGCGGACTCCTGGTCGTTCCGCTCGCGGATGCCGGCCGTCAACCGGGCGCGCGAACGGGATCGCAAGGTCGTCCTGTAATTCGGTTGCGTACCGGCCCGGCGGCCGGGCAGGCTGCCCTCCAACGTTCGCGAGCCGGAGTGTCCGGTCGAGTCGGAGGGAGGCGATGAGCCGATGACCGCGATTGTCGCGCGGTGGATGCCGCCCGCCCCTGTTCCGACTCCCGACAAGGACTTCCTGCGTTGCGTTACAGCGATGACGAGCGCGCCGGTCGTGGCCGGCGCGGACGGTTCGACGACGACGAACCACACTTCCTGAAACAGTTCCCGCACGGCGCTTCCGAACTGTCCGAAGAGGACGGTCCGGAGGGCGGCGACCGCTGGTCCACCTGGGACCTGTCCACGGCCGGCGAGCGCGGCCCGAAACCCCATCCCGACTGGGTCGTCACCGAGCTGGCCGCGGTCGACACCGAGCTGGGGATCATCAAGACCGGCAAGGAGGCCGACGTCCACCTGGTCCGCCGGGGGGTACCCGGTACCGACCGGGAGTGCCTGATGGCCGCGAAGCGCTACCGCTCCAGCGACCACCGGATGTTCCACCGGGACGCCGGATACCTCGAAGGCCGGCGGGTCCGCCAGTCCCGGACCAACCGCGCGATGGCCAAGCGCACCGGCTTCGGCCGGGAGATGATCGCCGGTCAGTGGGCGGCCGCCGAGTTCGCCGCCCTGTACCGGCTCTGGGAGGTCGGCGTCGAGCTGGGCGTCCGCATCGTGCCGTACCCGGTGCAGATCCTCGGCACCGAGCTGCTGCTGGAGTTCGTCGGCGGTGACGACGGCTTGGCGGCACCCCGGCTGGCGCAGCTCGGCCCGGCGGATGTCGACCTCGCCGACCTGTGGCGGCAGCTCGTCGACGCGATGACCGTGCTGGCGCGGTGCCAGGTCGCCCACGGCGACCTGTCGGCGTACAACATCCTGGTGCACGAGGGGCGGCTGGTCCTCATCGACCTGCCGCAGGTGGTGGACGTGGTGTCCAACCCGCACGGCGCGCGGATCCTGCACCGGGACGTGCGCAACGTGGGTACCTGGTTCGCGGCGCGCGGCCTGTCCACAGTGGACGTCGAGGGGCTGACCCGGGATCTGCTCGGGGAGGCGGGAATTCGTTGACATGACCGCCAGGCGCTGATCTTATTGACCTCGTTCGATCGAACAACTTTCTTAACAGTTCGATGGGAGGGATCGTGCGTAGTCGCCTGGTGGTGGCGCTGGCCACCATAGCGGTCGGGGTGGGTCCGGCGGTGACGCTTGCCGGGCCGGTATCGGCGCAGCAGCCGTCTTCCCGACATGACGCGCTGGTCAGGTACGTGCGGGAGCACGGGTACCTGCCCCGGCCGGCGCGTCCCGCGGGTCTTCCGACGAAGGCCGGTCCGGTCGCCGCGCCGGCCGTGGCGCCCGCCGCTACCGGCCGGGCGCCGGTGGCCGGTCCGGCGTGGGTGGGCATCACCGACACCCGGCACGCGCCCGCAGACCCGGTCAACGCCGTCGGTCCGTCGAGCTACGTGCAGATGGTCAACACGACGATCGCCATCTACAGCCGGACCGGAACGCTGGTGGCCTCCGCGTCGACGGAGAAGCTCACCGGTACCGGCGACGAGGGCGATCTGTCCGACCCGCAGGTGATGTGGGACCCGGCGACGAACCGCTTCTACTATGCGATGATCAACGAGGCGACCGACGGCATCGAACTGGGCTTCTCGAAGAGCGCCAATCCGACCTCGATCCCGGGCGGCTTCTGCAACTACCACGTCAGCTTCGGGTTCGGAAAAGCCCTGCCGGACTACCCCAAGCTCGGTTCGACAACGCACGACCTGCTCATCGGCGCCAACGTCTTCCCGGACGACCCGAACGCCGAGATCCACGCCGACGTCGCCTGGATCACCAAGCCGACCGGTACCGGCACCATCACGACCTGCCCCGCGCGCAGCAGCTTCAAGACGGGCAAGCGCACCAACCTGCTCGACCACAGCGCCGCCGGGCAGGGCTGGACCCCGGTACCCGTCCAGCAGACCGATCCGTCCACGACCGGCTGGGTGGTCGCCCTGCCGATCTTCCCGGACATCGAGGACAAGGGCATCATCGACCTGTACAAGGTCACCGAGAAGGCCGACGGCACGCCGAGCATCCAGAAGACCGCGACCACCGTCACCGTCCCGGTCTACGGCGACCCGAACGCGAACGCGGCCCACCAGAAGGGCACCACGGACACCCTCGACGTCCTCGACGGCCGGTTCACCCACGCCGTCTCGGCGGTCGACCCCAACCACGGCGGAGCGACCGCCGTCTGGACCGCGCACACCGTCGTGCACGGCGCCGACCCGGGCGGGACGAGCGAGGTGCGCTGGTACGAGATCAATGTCGCCGGCCACAACCTGTTCCAGTCCGGGACCGTCAGCGACCCGACCCGGTGGGTGTTCAACGGCGCGATCGCGCCCGACCGCACGGTCAACTCCGCCGGCAGGGCGCACGGCGGCAACATGGTGCTGGGTTTCAACACCTCGTCCGACACCGAGAACGCCACCGTGCAGATGGTCTCCAAGGTAGGCGCCAAGCCGGTGTCGGCCTTCGTGAAGCTGTTCACCTCGCCAGGTTCCGACCAGGGCCGCGACTGCAGATTCCTGGGCGGCGCCTGCCGGTGGGGCGACTACGCCGGTGCCGTCGCGGACCCGGCGGCGAGCCTGACGGCGCCCACCGGCCGGGTCTGGTTCAGCGCCATGACCAGCACCGGTGGCGGACCCAGCGAGACCAGGTGCGAGTGGTCGACGTTCAACTGGGCCGCCACCCCGTAACGCTTACAACACGGCGACCGTGTACATGGAGGCGGCGCCGGCCGGGTCGTTGTCCGGGCCGAGGGCGACGGTACCGGCCGGCACCGCCTTCTCGTACACCTCGAAGTACCGGAAGAAGGTGCCTTCGAGGACAGCCAGCTGGGTGCCGGTGTCCACCCAGGAGGAGTCCATCCAGGGCAACCGGCCGACCCGGGTGTCCACTGCCACGGCCACCGTCGCGTCCACGTTGACGCCGAACGTGACCAGCGGGTTCGCGCTCGACGTGCGGGAGGCGTTCGCGGTGCGGATCCACGGGACGCCGCGCAGGTCTTCCGGTACCGCCGTGAAGGCGTACGGGCGGTCGCCGTTGACGACCGCGCCGGCCTGGAGGTTGGGCTGCACCGACCAGAACGCGGCGTTCGCGGTGTCGGCCACGGTCAGGGCACCGATCGCGACGTCCACGCCGCCGGTCACCGTGACGGCGGCGCTCGCGTACTGGGTGGCCGCCGAGTCGGTACCGATGACGGTCAGCGGGTACGTGCCGTTGCGCGCCGCGGCCGTGGTGCTGACCGTCATGGTGGCGTCCTGTCCAGCCCGGACCGTCGCCGGACTGAACGAGACCGTGGTGCCGGGCCGGTGCCCGGTCACCCCGAGCGTGACGGGGCCCGGCCGGCCGGAGATCACCTTGGTGTGCACCGTGTAGGTCGCCGACGATCCGGCCACGACGGTCTGGGCGGCCGGTGCCACGCTCAGCGAGAAGTTGTCCTCCCGACCCGGGCAGGACCGCGTGGAGCCCGGTGTGCTGATCCGGACCCGACCGCCCCCGATCAGCGCGCCATCCCGGAGGCAGTACCCGGCCACCGACTGGAATCCCACGTCGAACGGGCTGGTGCCACCCCGTTGCACGGTCAGGTGCCGCAGGTCCACGCCGCTCGCGCCGTTGGCGATGAACGCCGGCCGGCCGTCGTCGGCAGCCAGCCGCAGTGTCGCGTCGACGAATCGGATCCCGGCCACGTTGTGCAGGTAGAACCCGTACGCGGGGCGGACCCCGAGGCTCCTCGGGTTGTAGTCGCCGCTGTCCGCCGGTACCGCGTTCGGGTCCATCGCGGCGTGCCCGCCGGGCACCGTGAGGTCGACGTGGTCGAACGTGACGTCGCTGATCGGGTGGCCCGGCTGCCCCCACAGCGTCGGACTGAACGCGCCGGCCAGGGTACCGGTGACGTTGCGGTAGTGAATGTCACTGATGCTGCCCACCCCCGGGTGGGTGCCGCACCGCCCTCTCGTCCCGATCTTCTCCATGATCGGCGAATCGGTGTTGGACATCGTCACGTTGCTGTAGAACACGTGGGAGATGTGCGCGCCGTCCATCGACACCATGCCGAGACCGGACTTGCCCGCCCCGGTGATGGTGATGTCGTTGAAGAAGTAGTTGGTGAAGTCGCCGCACGTCTCCGAGCCGAACATCAGCCCGTTGCAGCAGCCGGCCTTCAGGTGCGCGTGGTTGACCACGACGTTGCCGTTCGGGAGCGTCGCGCCCAGCGCCCAGTCGCTCTTGAACGCCAGCGCGTCGTCGTTGGCCGCGATATTGATGTTGGTGATCAGTACGTTGCGGGTGCTGATGACGTTCCAGCCGTCCCGGTCGGTGGCCGTGTCGATGGTGAGGTGGTCGGAGAAGACCCGGTTGCAGTCGTTGATGAGCATCCCGAAGTGCCCGCCGCGCCGCAGGGTGAGCCCGCTTCCGACGACCAGCCCGTCGCACCGGGTCAGCGAGATGATCTTGTCGGCCTGGCCCGGCTTGGGGTCGCCGGTGATGAGGTTGCCGCCGCCGTCGATGACGCCGGCACCCACGAAGCCGATGTTCTTCAGGTTGTCGCCCCAGATCAGCGCGTCGTGGAAATGGCTGTGCCCGAAGTCCTGGTACGCGTCGTTGGGATTCGGCTCGGGCACGTCGTACCCGGTCGGCCCGCCGAGCAGGGTGGCGCCGGCGTCGAGCGAGAGCGTCACGTTGCTCATCATGTGGATCGACCCACCGGCCAGGTAGGTGCCGGCCGGGAAGTCCACCGTCCCGCCACCGGCCGCGTTCGCCGCGGCGATGGCCCGGTCAACGGCCGGGGCGTCGTTGGTGGTGCCGTCCCCGGTCGCGCCGTAGTCCCGCACGTTGAAGACCTGCCGGTGCTGGCCGCCCGGCGGCGGCGGCGCTGCGGCGGACCAGGCGGCCGGGGCGCTCGCGGTCACCAGCACCGCCGCGCACGCCACGGTACCGATGCCGACACGCCGTAATGCTGTCCGGGACACAGGGCCTCCTCAGGCGCACGAACCGGCGACGGGCGGCGGCCGACCGTCGCCAAACGCTAGGAGTGGATCGTCCGAGCGGTCAAGCACCGGCGGACAGCCGTTCGGCACGGCGGAACTGCCGCCCGCACCGAGCCGCCGCCGCAACGGGCCGGGGTAACCGTCCTTTCAAAGGATTTGCCGCCGGCACCGACCCTGTCATCGTCTTCGCAGCCCGGCCGCACCGCCTATGCTCGCTACCTGATCCGGGACCGACGGCCTAGGGTGGGTTGGCACATCCAGGAGGTCAAGGTGGGCCGTCGACTGAGCCGTCGGAGACTTCTCGCCGCAGCGGGTGCGGTAATCGCCGGTACGGCCGTGGCGGGTACCGGCGCCTGCGATGGGGAACCGAAGCCCACGTGGAGCGGCGGTGCCAAGACGATCGGGATGGCCTGGTGGGGCAGCACCGAGCGGCACCGGCGCACGCAGGACGCGCTCGCGGCCTTCGGGAAGCGGCATCCGGACATCAAGATCAACCCACAGTTCTCCGGGTGGAGCGGGTACTGGGACAAGCTCGCGACCCAGACCGCGGGTGGCAACCCGCCGGACGTCATCCAGATGGACTACTCCTACATCGTCGAGTACGCCCGCCGCGGCTCGCTGCGCCCGCTGGACGACCTTCTTCCCCGGGTTCTGCACCTGTCCGACTTCGACGCCGACGCGCTCGCCGGCGGAAAGATCGACAACAAGCTCTACGGCGTGAACGCCGGCATCAACTCGTGGGCGCTCCTGGTGAACGTCACGCTGCTCAAGTCGCTCGGCGCGGAGCTGCCCGACGCCGGCATGACCTGGGCCGACTTCGCCACCCTGACCAAGCGGATCGGCAAGCGGGCCCCGGCCGGGGTCTTCGGCACGGAGTACGCCGTCTACGACGGCAACGCCCTGGAATGCTGGCTGCGCCAGCGCGGCAAGTCGTGGTTCACCGCGGACGGCGCGCTCGGGTTCGCCCCCGCCGACCTCGCCGAGTGGATCACGTACTGGGAGGACCTGCGCAAGACCAAGGCCGCCGCAACGGCCGACCTGCAGGCCAGTGCCGCCGGTGACGTGCAGAACACTCTGCTGGTACGCCGGAAGGTCGCGTTCGACTTCGCCAGCTCCAACCAGCTGACCGCCTACGCGAGCCTGCTCAAGGACGAGATCGCCCTGCGGATGTACCCGCTCGGCGCCGCCGGGTCGCGGCCGGGGCAGTACCTCAAGCCCTCGATGCTGCTGAGCCTGTCGGCGAAGACCGGGCACCCGACGGAGGCGGCCACGCTCGTCGACGCGCTGCTCACCGACCCGGAGATCACCGCGATCCTGGGTTCCGAGCGGGGTATCCCGCCGTCGGCGCGGGTCCGGGGCGCGCTGAAGGATAAGGCCGACCCGGTCGAGCAGAAGACCTTCGAGTACATCGAGTTCGTCAGCGGCCGGGTCGGCCCGCTGCCGCCGCCGGCGCCGCTGGGTGGCGGTGAGGTGACCGGCAAGCACCTGATGTTCGCCGGGCAGCAGGTGGCGTTCGGCAAGGCGACGATCGCCCAGGCCGTGGCCCGGTTCTTCGAGGACGCCCAGCGCGCACTCAAGAAATGAGGCCGCGCGAGAACCGGGTGGCATACCTGTTCCTCGCGCCGTGGCTCGCCGGTCTGCTCCTGCTCACCGCCGGCCCGATGCTCGTCTCGCTGTACTTGTCCTTCACCCATTTCGACCTGCTGACCGCGCCGCGGTGGACCGGCCTGGACAACTACCGCAGGTTCGCGTCGGACCGGCATTTCCAGAACGCGGTCCGGGTCACGTTCGTCTACGTCCTCGTCTCGGTGCCCCTGACGGTCGGGTTCGCGCTGGTCGTCGCGGCGCTGCTCAACGGCCGGGGCCGCGGTCTGGGCGCCTACCGGGCCGCGTACTACCTGCCGTCGCTCCTCGGCGGCAGCGTCGCGGTGTCGATCCTGTGGCGGCAGATCTTCGGCGAGGACGGCCTGGTGAACCGCGCACTGGGCCTGCTCGGCGTCGTGGGTCCCAGCTGGATCTCGACGCCCGGGTACGCGATCTACACCCTGATCATCATGCACGTCTGGCAGTTCGGGGCACCGATGTTGATCTTTCTGGCCGGGCTGAAGCAGATCCCGGCCGAGTTGCACGAGGCGGCGGCCGTGGACGGCGGCGGGCCGGTACGGCGCTTCGTCAGCGTGACCCTGCCGCTGCTGACCCCGCTGATCTTCTTCAACCTGGTGCTCCAGATGATCAACGCATTCAAGGCGTTCACGCCGGCGTTCATCATCAGCGGCGGCCACGGCGGGCCGGCGGACGAGACCCTGTTCTACACGCTGTACCTCTACCAGGAGGGATTCACCGACTTCCGGATGGGCTACGCCTCGGCGATGGCCTGGACGCTGCTCCTGGTCATCGCGCTGTTCACCACGGGGATGTTCACCACCGCCCGGTACTGGGTCTACTACGCCGACCGGGACGGTACCCCGTGACCCGCCGGCTGCCGCGCCACCTGCTGCTGGCCGGCGGTGCGCTGGTGATGCTGTACCCGTTGCTGTGGATGGTCTCGGCATCGGTCAAGCCGCCGCAGGAGATCTTCGGGGGCTCGGGGCTCTGGCCCCGGCAGCCGACGCTCGACAACTACCGCACCGGCTGGGTGGCGTTGGGCACCGGGTTCGCCACGTTCTACGGGAACTCGCTGGTGATCTCGTCGGCCGCTGTCGTCGGTAACATGCTGTCGTGCTCGATGGCCGCGTACGCGTTCGCCCGGCTGAGCTTCCGGCTCAAGCGGCTGTGGTTCGCGGTGATGCTGGTCTCGATCATGCTGCCGGTCCAGGTGATGATCATCCCGCAGTACACGCTGTTCCACCGGCTCGGCTGGGTCAACACGTTCCTGCCGCTGATCGTGCCCAAGTTCCTCGGGGTCGACGGCTTCTTCATCTTCCTGATGACGCAGTTCATCCGGGCGCTGCCCACCGAGCTGGACGACGCCGCCCGGCTCGACGGCTGCGGCCCGGTACAGATCTATCTGCGGATCATCCTGCCGCTCATGGCGCCGGTGCTGGTCACCACCGCGGTCCTCACGTTCATCTGGAGCTGGGACGACTTCCTCAGCCAGCTGGTGTACCTCGACGATGTCGGGCACTACACGGTGCCGCTGGCGCTGCGCGCGTTCCTGGATTCGAGCGGCCAGTCCAACTGGGGACAGATGCTCGCGATGGGGACATTGTCCCTGCTCCCGATGCTGGTGTTCTTCCTGGTCTTCCAGCGGCGGATCACCGAAGGGATCGCGACGACCGGCCTACGAGGCTGAGTACGGCTCCACCGTGCTCGCCAGGGGGCCTGTTCTTTCGTCCGGCTGTCTTCCCGGGATGGCTTGTGATATTCAATGCTGGGGATCCGTGGATCCCGGTCCAGGAATAGAGGCCCGCCTATGAGCACGGATCACTTCCCCACCAGCGGTCAGCGGTGGCTGTCGGTCGGCAGGTCGGGGGAGGCCGACTCCCAGCGAGCCGGCCGGGACGCGGCGCGCGACGCCGTCGTCAACGGGGACGCGCGCCTGCTGATGGCGTTCTGCTCGGCCAACCACGACCCGGTCGAGGTGCTCGCCGGCATCAACGGCGTCGGCGGCGGCGTACCGGTGATCGGCTGTTCGACCCGGGTGGTGATCGGACCGGACGGCCCGAGCGGCACCAGTGTCACGCTGGTGGCACTCGGCGGCCCGGGGTTCTCGGTCGCGACCGCCGGAGCCGGGCACGACGGCGGCGTTCGCGGCCGGGAGGCCGGTGCCCAGGTCGCGGAGTGCGTCGCCCGGGTGGAGGACCGGCCCAACCGGGTCCTGGTCCTGTTCACCGACGGTAAGAAGGTGTCGCCGGAGGACGTGCTCGCCGGGGCGTACCGGGCCGTCGGGGCGAGCGTGCCGCTGGTGGGCGGCAGGTCGAGCGCGGACAAGGTGACCAAGCGGAGCTTCCACCTGCACGGCGACCAGGTTCTCACCGACTCGGTGGTCGGCGCGGTGATCGCCTCGGACGGCCCGCTCGGCATCGGGGTCCGGCACGGATGGCGCCGCGTCGGCGAGCCGATGCTGGTGACCGGAAGCCGCAACGGGGACGTGTTCACCCTCAACGACCAGCCCGCGCTCAAGGCCTATCTGGGGCGGCTCGGTGCGCCGGAGGAGGCGTACACCGATCCCGTCGCCTTCGACCAGTTCGCCCGGCGGCGCCCGCTCGGCGTCCGACGGCGCAGCGGCGAGGAGGTACGCAGCGTCAACTCCGCCGCGCTGCTCGACCAGGGCGGGCTGCACTCGGCCGGTGAGGTACCGGAGGGCGGTCTGGTCTGGTTGATGGAGGGTGACGAGGAGTCGGTACTGGAGGCGGCGGGCGACGCCTGCCGCGACGCGGTGGCGGCGCTCGGCGGGCATCCCCCGCTGGGGCTGGTGGCGTTCGACTGCGAGTCCCGGGGCGGGCTGTTGGGACCGGACGGCCTGGGCCAGGAGGTCGAGCGGATGATGGCCGGCGCCGCGGGCGCGCCGGTCGCCGGCATGCAGGTCCAGGGTGAGTTCGCCCGGACCCGCGGCTTCAGCGGCTACCACAACCAGACGCTCGTCATCCTCGGAGTGGGTTGAGTGAGATGCTGCCCTCGACCACCGCGCTGTGTACTCAGCAGCTAGCTGAGTTCCTCGCGGTCGTATCGTCGGTCTCCGATCAGCTGTCGGCGATCCAGATGACCACGGAGCGTGCGGCGAAGGCGCTCGAGGCCGAGGTGGCGGCGGTACTCGGACCCGACGGCGCGGTGGTTGACCTGGTCGGCTTCCGGACCGACAGCGTGCCGGCCGCCGAGCTGACGGAGGTGGCGGCAGGAGATCGGACCGTGCTCGACGTTCCCGGCGCGGGGCGGTGCCACACCGCGGTCGCGCAGCTGAGCGGCCGGGTCCAGGGTCATCTCCTGGTCGCCCGCTCCGGTGAGGACGCGTTCAGCGGCGACGAGGTGGGGCTGCTGCGCGGGATGGCGCGGGTACTGGAGCTGACCGTCGACACGCTGCACATGTTCGAGGTCGAACGCAGCCAGGTCGCCGAGATGGAACGCCTGCTCGCCTCCCTGCAGGACCGGCACCGGCTGCTCGAACAGCTCTCGGAGGTCCAGCGCGCGATCACCCGACGGGCGCCGCTGCAACAGATCCTCGACGCGATCACCGACGGCGCCCAGGCGCTCCTCGGTGACGAGATCGCGGTGCTGCGCATGCTCGACCCCGACGATCCCCGGGTGCTGCTGCCGACCTCCGTCATCGGCATCGCCAGCGACGTCGCCAGGCGGCTGTGGCGGTTACCGCTGGACGAGGCCGGGGTGACCGGACAGGCGGTCCTGCGCAACGAACTGGTGGTGATGCCGCGGTACCCCGACCCGCCCGACGAGCTGCCCGACCTGCCCACCGAACGGATCCGCGCGGCCATGGCCGCGCCGGTGCACGACCGGAGTACGGTCGTCGGCGCGCTGGCGGTGGGCTCGTACCGGACCGATCGGGTCTACACCGCACGGGACCAGCAGATCCTGCAGGTCTTCGCCGAGCAGGTCAGCCTGGCGGTCACCGACGCGAAGACCCGGGAGGCGATGCAGCAGGCGTTCCACGACTCGTTGACCGGGCTGGCCAGCCGGGCGCTGTTCATGGACCGGCTCGATCAGGCCCTGGGGGCGGCGGCGCGCGGCCGGATGCGCCTGGCCACGCTGTTCGTCGACCTCGACGGCTTCAAGTTGATCAACGACTCGCTCGGGCACACCGCCGGCGACGCCGTACTGGTCGGCGTCGCCGGCCGGCTGCGGTCGTGCCTGCGGCCGGAGGACACCGCCGCCCGGCTCGGCGGCGACGAGTTCGCGGTGGTGCTCCAGGACGTCACCTGGGACCAGGCGGTCGCGGTCGCTACGCGGATCCTCGGGGCGCTGCGGACACCGTTCCAGATCGACGGCAAGGAGGTCTTCGTCAACGCCAGCATCGGCGTCGCGTTCAACACCGACCGCGACACCGACGGGCAAATGTTGCTGCGCAACGCCGACCTCGCGATGTACCACGCCAAGCGCAACGGCAAGGGGCGCCACGAGATCTTCGAGCCGACCATGCGCACGATGCCGGTACGCAGCCTCGACCTGGAGTCCGACCTCCACCGGGCGCTGGCCGGGGGCGAGTTCGCGCTGCACTACCAGCCGATCGTCCAACTGGTGGACGGGTCGCTGGAAGCGCTGACCGGGGACCGGCTCGGCCGCGGGGTCGGCGGCGTGGAGGCGCTGGTGCGGTGGCTGGACCCGCAGCGGGGACTGACCTCGCCGCAGAAGTTCGTGCCCCTGGCGGAGGAGACCGGACTGATCCTGCCGATCGGCCGCTGGGTCATCCATGAAGCTTGCAAGCAGGCGAGCGCCTGGAACGCGCGCCGCCCCGGGAAGCCGCCGCTGTTCGTCAGCGTCAACCTCTCGGCGCGGCAGCTCCAGCAGGCTGATCTACCCGATATCGTCGCGGCCAGCCTGTCCGAAGCCGGCCTCCCCCCGGGCTGTCTGATGCTGGAGATCACCGAGTCGCTGATGCTGCGCGATACCGAGATCACGATGGACGTGCTGCGGCGGCTCGAAGAGTTGGGCGTACGCCTGGCCATCGACGATTTCGGTACGGGTTACTCCTCCCTGACCTACCTGCGCCGCTTCCCGATCGACACGGTGAAGATCGACAAGTCGTTCGTGGACGGGATCGCCAGCAGCCCGAAGGGCTCGGCGCTGATCCGCGCCATCGTGCTGTTCGGCCAGACCCTCGGGATGACCACCATCGCCGAAGGCATCGAGGCTCCTGAACAGCTTCGCCATCTCTTCGAGTCCGGCTGCCCCCTCGGCCAGGGCTATCTCTTCGCCAAGCCGCTGGAGGCGGACGAGTTCGCGGCCCTGCTCGGCATCGGGTAGGAGACGACCGGACGTCCGGTAAGCTGCCGGCGTTTCCACCTCCGGGAGGGGGGCCCGCGATGGTGCAGCCGTATCAGCTTGTCATCGACCTGGGTACCTGTCACACCGTCGCGGTCGTGCGGCGCGAGGGGCAGGCGCCCCGGCCGCTGCTGTTCGACGGGTCGCCGCTGCTGCCGTCCGGCGTGTACCGCGACCCGACCGGCGCGCTCGCCGTGGGCCGGGACGCCGAGCGGCTCTCGCAACTCGACCCGAGCCGCTTCGAGCCGTACCCGAAGCGCTGCGTCGACGACGGGGCGGTGCTGCTCGGCGACCGGCCGACGCCGGTGGTCGAGCTGCTCGCCGCGCTGCTGCGCCGGGTGGTGGCCGAGACGTCGTCGGAGGGTACGCCGCCCGCGGTCACCCTCACCTGCCCGGCGGACTGGGGCCCGCAGCGGCGCGACGTGCTGCGGGCGGCGGCGCGGGCGGCGGGGCTGCCGGAGGTACGGCTGGTCGACGAGCCGATCGCGGCCGCCACGTACTGCGCGGAGGTGCTCGGCCAGCCGATCCCGGTCGGCCGGTGCCTGCTCGTCTTCGACTTCGGCGGCGGCACGCTGGACGTGACCGTGGTGCGCCGCGACCCAGCCGGGTTGCGGGTCCTCTCCGTCGGCGGGCTCGACGACCTGGGCGGGGTCGACGTCGACGCGGCCCTGGTCGGGCACCTCGGCCAGCTCGTCGCGCTGCGCCAGCCGGACGCGTGGCAGCGCCTGGTGAACGCGCGGACGGCGGGGGAGCAGCGGGACCGGCGGACGTTCTGGACCGAGGTACGGGCGGCGAAGGAGATGCTGTCCCGCGCGCCCTCGGCGCCGATCCAGATCCCGGGCAGTGACGACGCCATCCACCTGACCCGCGAGGAGCTGGAGCGGGTGGCCGGGCCGCTGGTCGACCGGGCGGTCGACGAGACCCGGCGGGTGCTGGACCGGGCGGTGCTGCCGCCCGGGACGCTCGCCGGCATCCTGCTGGTCGGTGGGTCCAGCCGCATCCCCCTGGTGGCCAGCCGGCTGCACGCGCGGTTCCAGGTTGCTCCGACGGTGCCCGAACAGCCCGAGCTTCCGGTCGCCTACGGCGGGCTCCTGGTGGTACCGCCGGCGCGAAGTGGGCCGATCTCACCCGCCGCCGGCCCGACCGGCCCGGTGTCCGCGGCGCCGTATGCCCCGTCCCCCGTCACCGGCAGCGTGCCGCAGGGCTGGCCGCCCCTCGCGCAGGTGCCGCCACCGGGTTGGCATCCGCCCCCCCAGCCGACGTGGGCGCCACCACCGCCACCGGATCCGTCCAGCCACGAGCGGACCGTCAAGTACGCCTACCGCCGCGCCTTCATCATCATCGCGGTGATGTTGCTCGTCGTCGCGGTCGCCACGTTCGGCAGCCGGCTGTTCGCGTCCGGCTCCAACCTGCTCAACGGCCTGACCCATGGCGGCGGCGGGCCGTCCGGCGACAGCCGGCCCGGAACGGGCGGTCCGCTGGCCCTCGTCGGCTCGGTGACCGACCTCGGCGGCGACGGCGCGCACGCGGTCGCGGCAGGGGCGGGCCTGGTGTTCTGGTCGATCACCGGCGGCGGCAGGACGGTCGTGCACGCGGTCGACCCGGCGACCGGGAAGGACAGGTGGACGCAGACCACGGCGGTGGAGCCGGCCGAGGAGAGCCTGACGGTCGTCGGCGACCTGCTGGTGCTGGACGCGAAGAAGTCCGCGACCGACGGCGGCAAGGACGTGCGGGTGGTCCTCCAGGCGGGCGATGGTCACGAGCTGCGCAAGCTGGACTGGTCGGGGCGCAAGGACGCGGCGTATTTCGGCACCGACGCGGTCACCTCGATGGACCGGCCGTACCAGAGCCAGCGGATCAACCTGCGGACCGGCCAGGTCGGGTGGACCCACCTGGCGCCGAAGGACGTGTTCATCGCCGACCACCGGGTGAACCCGGAGCTGACCTGGGCGGCCGACGGCCGGAACGCGCCCGTGCCGGTCAAGGGCTACGCCGAGTCGCTGGGCGCGAACCCGAACCGGGTGGTGGAGCTGAACACGGACATCGGTACCGCCGCCGTGCTCGACGGGGCCGGCAAGCAGGTGGCGAGCGGTCAGGTACCGGTCGACGACAAGCTCTGGACCGCGTTCGGCGGTCTGCTCGTCGGCGCGCTGACCGACGAGGCGGCGGGCGGCAAGCCGCAGCTCGCCGGGTACCGGCTGGACAACCTCAAGGCGGCCTGGCCGCCGGTGGCGCTGTCGCCCGGCGACGAGATCCAGTTCGTGCACCCGTGCAACGAGCGGCTGGTCTGCGCCACGTACCAGAAGAAGTCCGACGACACGCACGCGATCCTGGTCGTCGACATCCGTACCGGGCAGCGGGTCACCTGGACCCACCAGCCGGCGTACGGCGACTTCTCCGACGACCCGTACTGGCTGGTGCAGGGCGGCCTGATGGTCTACGGCGAGGGCAGCTTCCCGCCCCAGTTGCGGTGCGGCGGCACCGGGATCGCCGTGCTCGACGCGACCAGCGGGGCGCCGCTGCACACGCTGGCCGACCCGAAGGGCGCCTGCGTCGAGATGGTGCTCGGAGTGGCCGGCCGGTACCTGCTCCTGTCGAACATCCGGGTCGACATCAGCAACGGCCGGACGACCTGGCAGGTGTCGCTGGCGGACGTGACGACCGGCAAGCGGACCGACCGGCTGGACGTGGGGCCGGGCGACAAGCAGATCGACGGCGTGGCCGTGCTCGGTACCACGGTGGGCATCATCGGCAGCGACCACCGCCTGCGGGTAGCCGCTGCCGCGAAGCTCGCGTAGTCGGCGTCCTCGCCTAGTCCGTGTCTCAGCCGAGCATGCGCCGCAGCACGTACTGCAGGATGCCGCCGTGCCGGTAGTAGTCCGCCTCGCCCGGGGTGTCGATGCGGACCACCGCGTCGAAGCTCTTACCGTCCTCTGTGGACACTCCCACCGTCTCCGGGGTGCCGCCCGAGTTGAGCGCGCTGATCCCGGTGATGGTGAACGTCTCCGCGCCGGTGAGCCCGAGCGATTCGGCGCTCTCGCCGGGCGGGAACTGCAACGGGAGCACGCCCATGCCGATGAGGTTGGAGCGGTGGATCCGCTCGTACGACTCGGCGATGACCGCCTTCACGTTCAGCAGCATGGTGCCCTTGGCGGCCCAGTCCCGCGAGGAGCCCGAGCCGTACTCCTTGCCGGCCAGCACGACAAGCGGCACGCCGGCGGCGGCGTAGGCCATCGCCGCGTCGTAGATGGTGGTCTGCTCGCCGGTGCGGTGGTTGATCGTGAAGCCGCCCTCGACTCCGGGGACGAGCTGGTTGCGCAGCCGGATGTTGGCGAAGGTGCCGCGGATCATCACCTCGTGGTTGCCGCGCCGCGACCCGTACGAGTTGAAGTCGCGCTTGTCGACCCCGTGCTCGGCGAGGTAGCGCCCGGCGGGGGAGTCGGGCTTGATGGAGCCGGCCGGCGAGATGTGGTCGGTGGTCACCGAGTCGCCGAGCTTGGCGAGCACCCGAGCGCCCTCGATGTCCGCGCAGGGCGACGGCGAAGCGGACATCCCCTCGAAGTACGGCGGCTTGCGGACGTAGGTGGATGAGGCGTCCCACGCGAAGGTGTCACCGGTGGGCGTGGGTAGCGAGCGCCACCGGTCGTCCCCGGCGAACACGTCGGCGTAGTCGCGGCTGAACATCCCCGCCTCGATGCACGAGGCGATGACCTCCTCGATCTCCCGCGAGGTCGGCCAGATGTCGCGCAGGTGTACCGGCTGCCCGTCGGCGCCCATGCCGAGCGCCTCGTTGGCCAGGTCGATGTCCATCGTGCCGGCCAGGGCGTACGCCACCACCAGCGGCGGCGACGCGAGGTAGTTCATCTTCACGTCCGGGTTGATCCGGCCCTCGAAGTTGCGGTTGCCGGACAGCACGCTGACCACGGCGAGGTCGTGCTCGTTCACGGCCGCCGAGATCTCCTCGGGCAGCGGGCCGGAGTTGCCGATGCAGGTGGTGCAGCCGTACCCGACCAGGTTGAAGCCGAGCTTGTCCAGGTAGGGCGTCAGGCCGGCGCGCTCGTAGTAGTCGGAGACGACCTTGGAACCGGGGGCGAGGGTGGTCTTCACCCACGGCTTGCGGGTGAGGCCCTTGTCCACGGCGTTACGGGCCAGCAGGGCCGCGCCGATCATGACCTGCGGATTGGAGGTGTTGGTGCACGAGGTGATCGCGGCGATCACCACCGCGCCGTGGTCCAGCTCGTACTGGACGCCCTCCGGGCTGGTCACCCGGACCGGGTCGCTGGCCCGCCCGCCCGCGCCGAGCGCCGCCGACTCCAGGTCGTGCGGTGCGTCGCCCGGGTCGGCGTGGCTGTAGGCGGGGGAGTCGGAGGCCGGGAACGACTCGGCGCTGGCTTCGTCGGCGGCGCCGCCGATGCCGTTGCGCCCGCCGGAGGCGTAGTCGTTCAGCGCGGCGCGGAAGCAGGTCTTGGCATTGGCCAGCGGTACCCGGTCCTGCGGCCGCTTCGGCCCCGCGAGCGAGGGCTCCACTGTGGACAGGTCCAGCTCCAGGCGCTCGGAGTAGTTCGGCTCGGCATCGGCGTCGTGCCACATGCCCTGCTCCTTGGCGTACGCCTCGACGAGGTCGCGCTGCCCGGCGGTGCGGCCGGTCAGCTCCAGGTACCGCAGGGTCTCCGCGTCGATCGGGAAGATCGCGCAGGTGGAGCCGAACTCGGGGCTCATGTTGCCGATGGTGGCCCGGTTGGCTACCGGTACCGCGGCCACGCCCGAGCCGTGGAACTCCACGAACTTGCCGACCACGCCGTGCTTGCGCAGCATCTCGGTGATGGTCAGCACCAGGTCGGTCGCGGTGGCCCCCTCGGGCAGCTCACCGTGCAGCTTGAAGCCGACCACCCGGGGGATGAGCATCGACACCGGCTGGCCGAGCATGGCCGCTTCCGCCTCGATGCCGCCAACCCCCCAGCCGAGCACGCCCAGTCCGTTGACCATCGTGGTGTGCGAGTCGGTGCCGACCACCGTGTCGGGGTAGGCCATCCCGTCGCGGGGCATCACCACGCGGGCCAGGTGCTCGATGTTGACCTGGTGCACGATGCCGGTGCCCGGTGGTACGACCTTGAACTCGTTGAACGCGGTCTGGCCCCAGCGCAGGAACTGGTACCGCTCCTTGTTGCGGCTGTACTCGAACTCGACGTTGCGCTCGAACGCGTCCGGCCGGCCGAACACGTCGGCGATCACCGAGTGGTCGATGACCAGCTCGGCCGGTGCGAGCGGGTTCACCCGGGCCGGGTCGCCGCCGAGGTCGCGGACCGCCTCGCGCATGGTGGCCAGGTCGACCACGCACGGTACGCCGGTGAAGTCCTGCATGAGCACGCGCGCCGGGGTGAACTGGATCTCCACGCTCGGCTCGGCGTCCGGGTCCCAGCCGGCCAGCGCGCGGACGTGGTCGGCGGTGATGTTGGCGCCGTCCTCGGTCCGCAGCAGGTTCTCCAGGAGGATCTTCAAGCTGTACGGCAGGCGGTCGTGCCCTGGTACCGCCCCGATCCGGTAGATCTCGTAGCTCGCGTCACCGACGCGCAGCGTGTCTCTGGCACCGAAGCTGTCGAGGCTGGCCACGTCCGTCACTCCCTCACCCGTCCGTCACTGACAAGCAAACCGTACGTCCGTCTTGCTATGCCCGCAAGACGCACCCCTCTATATCACGGTTTCCTACCCTCGGATCGGATTGGCGACACGGTGCAGCAAATTGATTTATGACTCTGCGTATCGGGCGCACAATGTGCCGATGCGGGTTCAATTCCACCGCGGCGACCAGGGCGACGACGATCCGTACGCCGTGCTGGTCCGGCGGGAGGACGGCTACACCGTCCGGCTCCCGGGGTATGACCGCCAGACCGCGGTACCCCACCATCTGGCCCACTTCGTCACGGAACACGAATTCCGCCTGACCCACGGGGTCTTCGGCTGCATCGCGGCCGGTGCGATGTTCACCAACATGTCCTTCGTCAACTCCCGGCTGCGCGCCGACCAGGGCCGCTCGCGAGCGGTGCTGCGCGCCTACGCGGGCGAGCTGAGCCTCGCCGAGTCGCTGTCCGGGGTCGTGCACGACGTGGTGGAGGAGGGCGTGGACCTCGGCACCGGGTACCGGCGGCTGCGCGGAGCCTGGGGTGCCCTGCGCCCGGGCCCCTGCCCGTACGGACCCGGCGACCTGCACCGGGTCCTGGGCCTGCTGGAGCAGCTCGGCCAGCGGTGGCGGGCGCTCGCCGCCGGCGAGGTTCTCGCGCTGCGCTGGGACCCGTCCCGGCCCGGCCGGGCGC
>JBKPCQ010000157.1:0-14434 GCA_046727455.1 Actinomycetota bacterium
AGTGGGCGAGCGCCGCGCCGATCGTCCGCACCTGGTCGGGCGCGACGTAGCTCCACAGCCGGCCGTCGTGGCAGCCGGCCGGCATCCGTACCACCGACGGGTCCGGCAACCGGCCGCGCAGGGTACGCACGGCGTCCGCGAACGGATCCGCCGCCCCGATCGCGATCCGCACCGGCAGCCCGCGGAACTCCGCGGCCCGCGCGGTCACGTCGTACGCGCGCCACTCCTCCGGCGTGTCGTACGCGCCCGGGTTGACCCGCCGGGCGTCCCGGAACGAGTGGAATATCGCGGGGGAGGTGGCCACGATCGCCCGGAACCGGCCGGGCTTCGTCAGGCCGCACAACAAGGCTCCGTACCCGCCCATCGACCAGCCGCACACCGCGACGCGGTCGGTGTCCAGGCCACGGGCGGCGAGCAGGGGCAGAAACTCGTCGAGCACCATGGCCAGCGGATCGTCGGTGGCGTGCGGATGCCAGTACCCGCCGCCGCCGTCCACCCCGGCCAGCGCGAAGGGGGCGGTGGAGCCGGCGATCAGCTCCGGGTAGCCGCCCGTGTTCACGGCGTCCCGGCAGTTGGACCCGTACCCGTGCAGGGCGAGGCACACGGGCAGCCGCGCGCCGTCCCGGTACCCCGGGGGATAGGAGATCGCGAAGTCGACCTCCCGGCGGCGGCGCGCGGACCGGAAGCTGCCCGTCACCCGGGGCCCGGGGGTCCCGCGCGGTGCCGGCGGCGGCGCGGGCGAGTCGCACCGGCCCAGCGCGTTGTCCAGCCGACCCCTGCCGGGCAAGACGCCCCCGTCGACCAGGGCGTACCCGCCGGTGCCCGCGGCCACGACCCCCACTCCGCCGAGGGCGAGGAGGCCCCGTCGGGTGACCGAGAATGCCATAACGGCCGACCTTAGGCGTTGACGGCACGCCCGTGGGGGCATGGTTACCATGACCCCCGCCAGCGAACGTCAGCCGCGAAACGGAGCCCGAACCATGTCCCGCACCGTCATCGTCCTCGCCGCCGGCGAGGGCAAGCGGATGAAGTCGGCGTTACCCAAGGTGCTCCACCCGCTGCTGGGCCGCAGCCTGCTCGGCCACGTGCTCGCCACGGCGGCGCCGCTGGTGGCGGGCCGGACCCTGGTCGTCGTCGGGCACCGGGCCGAGCGGGTGCGCGAGCACCTGGCGGAGATCGCCCCGGAGGTGGAGCCGGTACTCCAGGAGCGGCAGCACGGCACCGGACACGCGGTACGGATCTCGCTGCCGGCCGAAGCCGAGGGCACCGTGGTGGTACTGAACGGCGACCTGCCGCTGCTGCGCCCGGGTACCCTCGGCGCGCTCGTGGCCGGCCACGAGGCCGGCGGCCGGGCGGCCACCCTGCTCACCGCGCAGGTGCCCGACCCGACCGGGCTGGGCCGGATCGTCACCGGACCGGCCGGCCTGGAGCGGATCGTCGAGGAGCGCGACGCCGGCCCCGGGGAGCGGCTGATCCGGGAGATCAACGCGGGGGCGTACGCCTTCGACGCCGGCCTGCTGCGCGACGCGCTGGCCAAGCTCTCGACCGACAACGACCAGGGCGAGGAGTACCTGACCGACGTCATCGGGCTGCTCGTCGCGGCCGGCCGCCCGGTCGGCATCCACCACACCGGCGACCCGGACGAGGCGCTGGGCGCCAACGACCGGGTCCAGCTCGCCCACCTCCGGGCGCTGCTGCGGGACCGGGTGAACGAGGACTGGATGCGGGCCGGGGTCAGCATCGTCGACCCCGCCACGGCGTGGATCGACGTGACCGTCACGCTGGACCGCGACGTGGTGGTCGAGCCGAACACCCAGCTTCGCGGCGCGACGGTCGTCGGGGAGGGCGCGCTGGTCGGGCCGGACACCACGCTGACCGACGTACAGGTCGGGCCGCGCGCGTCGGTCGTCCGCGCGCACGGTTCCGCGTCGTGGATCGGCGCGGGCGCGTCCGTCGGGCCGTACGCCTACCTGCGGCCGGGGACGGTACTCGGCGACGCCGGCAAGATCGGTACCTTCGTGGAGACCAAGAACGCCCAGCTCGGCACCGGTACCAAGGTGCCGCACCTGAGCTACGTGGGCGACGCCACCATCGGCGAGCACACCAACATCGGCGCGGCCACGGTGTTCGTCAACTACGACGGGGTGGCCAAGCACCGTACGGTGATCGGGTCGCACGCCCGGACCGGCGCGGACAACATGTTCGTCGCGCCGGTCGAGGTCGGCGACGGAGCCTACACCGGCGCCGGTACCGTCGTCCGCCGCAACGTGCCCCCGGGAGCACTCTCCGTGTCCGGCGGCCCCCAGCGGATCTTCGAGGAGTGGGTGGAGACGCGCCGGCCCGGTACCGCCGCCGCCGAAGCCGCCGCCCGCGCTCGCGGAAAGGCGGCGGCCGGGGGTGCCGAGCCGCGGCCGCCGGGCGATACTGCAAGCGAATAGCACACCGACTCGACAAGGAGAGCGCCGAGCCGATGGGCAGCATCGTAGGGGAGAGCAAGAAGAGCCTGATGCTCTTCTCCGGTCGGGCCTTCCCCGAGTTGGCGGAGGAGATCGGCGAGGTCCTCGGGGTGGCGCCGACGCCGACCGACGCGTACCAGTTCGCCAACGGCGAGATCTTCGTCCGGTACAAGGAGTCGGTCCGGGGCAGCGACGCTTTCGTCGTCCAGTCCATCTGCCAGCCGGTGAACCAGTGGCTGATGGAATCGATGATCATGGTGGACGCGCTGAAGCGCGGCTCGGCCAAGCGGATCACCGTCGTCCTGCCGTTCTACCCGTACGGCCGGCAGGACAAGAAGCACCGCGGCCGGGAACCGATCTCCGCCCGGCTGGTCGCCGACATGTACAAGACCGCCGGAGCCAACCGGATCCTGACCGTCGACCTGCACACCGCCCAGATCCAGGGCTTCTTCGACGGCCCGGTGGACCACCTGTTCGCGATGGACACTTTGGCCGGGTACGTGCAGGAGCGGTACGCCGGCCGGCCGATGACCGTGGTCGCCCCGGACTCCGGCCGGGTGCGGGTCGCCGAGCGCTGGACCGACCGGCTGGGCGGGTGCCCGCTGGCCTTCATCCACAAGACCCGCGACCCGCTCAAGCCCAACCAGGTGGTCGCGAACCGCGTCGTGGGCGACGTCGAGGGGCGGGTCGCGCTGGTCGTCGACGACATGATCGACACCGGCGGTACCATCGCCAAGGCCGCCGACATCCTGTTCGACTCGGGTGCCGCCGAGGTGATCGTCGCGGCCACCCACGCGGTGCTCTCCGACCCGGCGACCGAACGCCTGAAGAACAGCCGGATCAGCGAGGTCGTGGTCACCAACACCCTGCCGCTGCCGCCGGAGAAGCGGCTCGACAAGATCACCGTACTGTCGATCGCTCCGCTCATCGGCCGAGCCATCCGCGAGGTCTTCGACGACGGCTCGGTGACCACCCTCTTCGGCGGGTTGAGTTGATGCCCCGAGGCGGGCGGCGTCGGGACTGAGGAGCCAGCTCAGCCCCGCCCGCGCGACGCGGCGAGGTGCTCGGGTAAGCTGGTGCGGTTGCCACGGCGAGGGTGCCCAGCGGGCCGCCTGCGGACGGCCGGCCGAGGCGCCGTGATCGACGCGGTGCTCCGGGCGTCAGTGTGCCCGCCGCCCTCGCCCGAGCACCCGTAGCCGACGTTGCCGCAGCTAGACCGGAAGGTGTCATCCCGTGTCCGAGGTCCGTATCAGCGCCGAACCCCGCACCGAGTTCGGCAAGGGTGGTGCCCGCCGTACCCGCCGGGCCGGCAAGGTGCCCGCCGTGCTGTACGGCCACGGCGAGAAGCCCAAGCACATCGCGCTGCCCGTCCGGGAGTTCGCGGCGGCGATCCGCCACGGCGGCACGAGCCAGGTCTTCGACATCGAGGTCTCCGACGGCACGAAGGTGCTCGCGCTGGCCAAGGCGATCCAGCGGGACCCGATCAAGGACACCTTCGAGCACGTGGACCTGCTGATCGTCCGCCGGGGCGAGAAGGTCACCGTCGAGGTACGGGTCGTCCTGGCCGGTGAGGCGGCACGCGACACCCTCGTGATGCTGGAACACGACCGGCTCGCGATCCTGGCCGACGCGACCCGGCTGCCGGAGAACCTGGAGGCGTCGGTCGAGGGACTGGCGGCCGGCAGCCGCGTCGCCGCCGGCGAGATCAAGCTGCCCGACGGGGTCGAGCTGGTCGCCGATCCGGAGCTGGTAGTGGCCGTGGTGGCCGCCGCGCCGACGGCCGCCGAGCTTGAGGGCGAGGCCGCCGAGGCGGCGCCGGTCGGCGAGGCCGTCGAGGCCGCCGAGGGTGCCGAGGCCACCGAGGCCGAGACCGTCCAAGCCTGAGCGGAGCCCCGGTGACCGACCCGTGGCTTGTCGTCGGGTTGGGCAACCCGGGGAGCGAGTACGCGAAGAACCGGCACAACGTCGGCTTCCTGGTGGCCGACCTGCTCGCCGGGCGGCTGGGCGTGCGGTTCGGCCGGCACCGCAAGGCCGTCGCCCAGGTCGCCGAGGCCCGGCTCGGGGTCGGCGCCGACGCGCCCCGGCTGGTCCTGGCGAAGCCGATGACGTACATGAACCTGTCCGGCGGCCCGGTCGCCGCGCTGCGGCAGTTCTACAAGGTGCCGCTGGAACAGATCGTCGCGGTACACGACGAGCTGGACATCCCGTACGGAATGCTCCGGCTCAAGCAAGGCGGCGGAGAGGGCGGGCACAACGGGCTGCGGTCCATGTCCGGCGCCCTCGGGAGCAAGGAATACCTCCGGGTACGGTTCGGGATCGGGCGGCCACCGGGGCGCCAGGATCCGGCGGACTACGTACTGTCCGACTTCTCCGCCGCCGAGCGCAAGGAGTTGGACTTCCTCGTCGACCGGGCGGCTGACGCGACCGAGGCGCTCATCGCCCGTGGCCTGGAGTGGTCACAGAACGCCTATCACGCGGCATAGGCTGTTCGGATGCGTGACGATTCCCGAGTGCGCCGGGCCGGCGGAGCCCGCTGATGCCGCCCGCCGTGGACGGTGCTTTCGCCCGCTGGCTGGCCGGCGAGACCGGCCAGCTGCTGTGCGACCTGCGCGCCGAGCACGGGTTCGCCGATCCTGACGCGCTGCGCGCGGTCGGGGACAAGCACGCCCACAACATGATCGTCACCGCGCTGACGCGGTGGCGGCCCGGCGACGAGGTGCTGTCCGAGGAGGGGGTACGCGACGATCCCGCGCGGCTGACCGCCGAGCGGGTGTGGATCGTCGACCCGCTGGACGGTACCCGCGAGTTCGGCGAGCCCGGCCGCGTCGACTGGGCGGTGCACATCGCGCTCTGGTCCGGTACCTCCGCTGCTCCTTGCCACCTCGCCGCCGCGGCGGTGGCGCTGCCCGCCCAGCACCGCGTGCTCGCGACCGACTTTCCACCCGGCTACCCGCCGATGTCCGCGGACGCCGCGGCCGGCGGCCGATTACGGATCGCGGCCAGCCGGACCCGCCCGCCGGCCTTCCTGACCGAGGTCGCCGACCGGCTCGGCGCCGACCTGGTCACGATCGGCTCGGCCGGTGCCAAGATCGCGGCGGTGGTGTGCGGTGACGTGGACGCCTACGTCCACGCGGGCGGCCAGTACGAGTGGGACTCGGCCGCCCCGGTCGCTGTGGCGCTGGCCACCGGGTTGCACGCGAGCCGGTTGAACGGTGCGCCGCTGGAATACAATCGGCCAGATCCGCAGCTCCCGGACATCGTGGTCTGCCGCAGGGATCTGGCGCCCCGGCTGCTCGCGGTCCTTGGGGAGGTCTGCTAGCACGGAGGGGTCCGTCATGAGTCAGCCCACGTACCGCGTCTCGCATCTGGACGCGCTCGAAGCCGAGAGCGTCTTCGTGATGCGCGAGGTGGTGGCTGAGTTCGAGCGCCCGGTGCTGCTGTTCTCCGGCGGCAAGGACTCGATCGTCATGCTCCGCCTGGCGGAGAAGGCGTTCGCGCCGGCCCGGGTCCCGTTCCCGGTCATGCACGTGGACACCGGGCACAACTTCCCCGAGGTGCTGGAGTTCCGCGACCGCCGGGTCGAGGAGCTGGGCGTGCAGCTCGTCATCGCGTCCGTACCGGAGGCGCTGGAGGCCGGGCTGGTGCGCGAGCCGCCCGACGGGATGCGCAACCGGATCCAGACCCCGGTGCTGCTCGCGGCCGTGGAGAAGTACCGGTTCGACGCGCTGTTCGGCGGGGCCCGCCGCGACGAGGAGAAGGCCCGGGCCAAGGAGCGGGTGTTCAGCTTCCGGGACGAGTTCGGCCAGTGGGACCCGAAGAGCCAGCGCCCGGAGCTGTGGAGCCTGTACAACGGCCGGGTGCACGCGGGGGAGTCGATCCGGGTGTTCCCGCTGTCCAACTGGACCGAGTTGGATATCTGGCACTACATCGCACGGGAGCGGGTCGCGCTGCCGGAGATCTACTTCGCGCACGAGCGCGAGGTGGTCGACCGCGGCGGCATGCTCTACGCGGTCAACGAGTACCTTCCGTTGCGCTCGGGCGAGGAGTCGTTCGTGGAGGGGGTGCGGTACCGCACGGTCGGGGACGCCTCCTGTACCGCCGCGGTCAGGTCCGACGCGGACACGATCGAGAAGGTGATCGCCGAGGTCGCCGCGACCCGGATCACCGAGCGCGGCGCCACCCGCGGGGACGACAAGTTCTCCGAGGCGGCCATGGAGGATCGTAAGCGGGAGGGGTACTTCTAAGTGGATCTGCTGCGGTTCGCCACCGCCGGTTCGGTCGATGACGGAAAGTCGACACTCATCGGCCGGCTGCTGTACGACTCCAAGTCGATCTTCACGGACCAGCTGGAGGCGGTGGAGGCGACCTCCCGGGCGCGTGGCGACGAGTACACCGACCTGGCGCTGCTCACCGACGGCCTGCGCGCCGAACGGGAGCAGGGCATCACGATCGACGTGGCGTACCGGTACTTCGCCACCCCCCGGCGGAAGTTCATCATCGCCGACACCCCGGGGCACATCCAGTACACCCGCAACATGGTGACCGGGGCGTCCACGGCCAACCTCGCGCTGATCCTGATCGACGCGCGCAAGGGGATCGTCGAGCAGTCCCGGCGGCACGCGTTCCTGTGCTCGCTGCTGCGGGTACCGCACATGGTCCTGTGCGTGAACAAGATGGACCTGGTGGACTACTCGCAGGAGGTCTTCGAGAAGATCGCCGACGAGTTCTCCTGCTTCGCGATGAAGCTGGAGGCGCCGGACCTGACGGTCATCCCGATCTCGGCGCTGCACGGCGACAACATCGTGTCCCGCTCGCCGAACACGCCGTGGTACGACGGACCGTCCCTGCTCCACCATCTGGAGCACGTGCACATCGCGTCCGACCGGAACCTGGTCGACGTGCGGTTCCCGGTGCAGTTCGTGATCCGGCCGCAGTCCACCCAGGTCACCGACTACCGGGGCTACGCCGGGCAGGTGGCGTCGGGGGTACTCAAACCGGGCGACGAGGTCATGGTGCTGCCGTCCGGGTTCACCACCCGGATCACCGCGATCGACACCGCGGACGGGCCGGTCGAGGAGGCGTACCCGCCGATGTCGGTCACCATCCGGCTGGCCGACGAGCTGGACGTCTCCCGGGGCGACCTGATCTGCCGGCCGCACAACCAGCCGTCCGTCGCGCAGGACATCGAGGCGATGCTGTGCTGGATGGACGAGAGCCGGCCGATGACGGTCGGCGCCAAGTACGCCGTCAAGCACACCACCCGGGCGGCCCGCGCGGTGGTCCGGCAACTGTACTACCGGCTCGACGTGAACAGCCTGCACCGTGACGAGTCGGCGGACAGCCTGCGGCTCAACGAGATCGGCCGGGTGCGGCTGCGGACGACGGTACCGCTGCTGGCCGACGAGTACCGGCGCAACCGGACCACGGGCGGGTTCGTCGTCATCGACGAGACCACCAACCGGACGGTCGGCGCCGGCATGATCGTCGAGGCCGACTGATCCGGCGCGCACGGCGGCCAGCCGCGGGCCGGCCCCCGGCCGGCCAGGACCTCAGGACACCCGGCCCGCGCCCCGGCTCGGTACCGCGGTGAACATGGCCGGCGCGGTGAACCCGGCGTCGGCGAACGCCTTCGCCACGGCGGTGCCGACCGGGTCGGCCGCGGATGCGTCGATCAGCGCGAGCACGCAGCCGCCGAACCCGCCGCCGGTCATCCGCGCCCCGTGCGCGCCCGCGTCCAGCGCGGCGGCCACCGCCGTGTCCACCTCCGCCACGGTGATCTCGTAGTCGTCGCGCATCGAGGCGTGCGAGGCGGTCAGCAGCGGGCCGATGTCCCGGTACCGGCCGGCGCGCAGCAGCTCGACGGTGTCGACGACCCGCTGGTTCTCGGTGACCACGTGGCGGACCCGCTTGCGGCTCACCTCGTCGGGCAGGGCGGCCAGGGCGGCGTCCAGGTCGGTGACGTCGCGCAGTGCCGGGATGCCGAGCGTGCGCGCCGCCTCCTCGCAGGTCCGGCGGCGTACCGCGTACTCGCCGTCGCTGTGCCGGTGCGGCGCCTTCGTGTCGACGACCAGGATCGCGAGCCCGACCTCGGCGAGGTCGAACGGGATGTGCTCGATCGCCATCGAGCGGCAGTCGAGGAACAGCGCGTACCCGGCGCGGCAGAGCATCGAGGCGGTCTGGTCCATGATGCCGGTGGGCGCGCCGACGTACTCGTTCTCCGCGCGCTGCACCAGCCGGGGCCTCTTGTCCAGAGGCAGGTCGAGGTCGCCGAGGTCGCACAGCGCGGTGAGTACCGCGCACTCCAGCGCGTGCGACGAGGACAGCCCGGCTCCGACGGGTACGTCCGAGCGGATGGCGAGCCGCGCGCCGGGGACCTGGTACCCGGCCTCGCGCAGCGCCCACACCACGCCCGCCACGTAGCGGGCCCAGCCGTCCACCCCGCCCGGCTTCAGCTCGTCCGGCCCGAAGGTGATCTCGCCCGGCTCCTCGCGTGACGATGCGGTCCACTGTGGACCAGCGACGGGCGACGGACCGTCCGGAAGCGACGCCGCCACGTACGTCCGCAACGGAAGCGCGAACGGCAGCACGAAGCCGTCGTTGTAGTCGGTGTGCTCGCCGATCAGGTTCACCCGGCCCGGTGCGGCCCACACCCCGGCCCACACCCCCCTAGGCGCCACGGCAGAACTCCCACGAGTCGGAGACGATCTCGGTCAGGCTCGGCTTCGCCGGCGTCCAGCCCAGCTCGGCGCGGGCCTTCCCGGACGAGGCGACGAGAGCGGCCGGGTCGCCGCCCCGGCGCGGGGCCACCTCGGTCGGTACCGGGTGCCCGGTGACCTCCCGGACCACGTCGACCACCTGCCGGTTGGAGAAGCCGGTGCCGTTGCCCAGGTTGTAGATCCGGTGCGTCGACGGCTCCATTGTGGACAGTGCGAGCAGGTGTGCGACGGCGAGGTCGGAGATGTGGATGTAGTCGCGGACGCAGGTGCCGTCCGGGGTCGGGTAGTCGTCGCCGAAGAGCTGGAGCTTGTCCCGCCTGCCGGCGGCCACCTCCAGCGCGATGGGGATCAGGTGGCTCTCCGGGTCGTGCCGCTCGCCGATCAGCGTGCCGCCGGCCATCCGGTGCGCGCCGGCCACGTTGAAGTAGCGCAGGGACACCGCGGCGAGGCCGTGCGCCCGCGCCTCGTCACGCAGCGCGTGGTCGACCGCGAGCTTCGAGGCGGCGTACGGGTTCGGTGGCCGGGTCTGCGCGGTCTCCAGGATGGGCAGCTCGTCCGGGTCGCCGTACACGTTCGCGGTCGACGAGAACACCAGGCGGCGTACCCCGGCCACGCGCATCGCGTCGAGCAGCCGCAGGGAGCTGACGAGGTTGGCTTCCCAGTACCGCTCGGGCCGCTCCACCGACTCGCCGGCGAGGATCAGCCCGGCGAAGTGCAGTACGCCGTCGAACGAGGGGTCGAGTACCGACGCGACCACGTCCTGGACCCGACCGTCCACAAAGGACGCTCCGGGGCGGACCGCGTCGCGGTGGCCCCGGGACAGGTCGTCCAGCACGGTCACCTCGTGCCCGGCGTCGAGCAGCAACTGGGTGACGACGCCGCCGATGTAGCCGGCGCCGCCCGTGACGAGATACTTCACAGCTCCACTTCCCTCAGCATCGCGGCCGCGCGCTCGGGCCGGACGTCGTTGATGAACGCGCCCATCGCGGACTCCGAGCCGGCAAGGTACTTGAGCTTACCGGCGGCCCGCCGGATGGTGGTGACCTGGAGGTGCAGGTACGCCAGGTCGCGGTCGGGGTGCCGGACGGGTGCCTGGTGCCACGCGGAGATGTACGGCAGCGGCGCGTGGAACAGCCCGTCGCAGCGGCGCAGCAGGTCCAGGTACACCGGGCCGAACGCGGCCACCTCGGCGTCGGTGAGGTCGGTCAGGGCGAGCACGTGCCGATGCGGTACCACGTGGATCTCGAACGGCCAGCGCGCGGCCGCCGGGACGTACGCGGTCCAGTGCTCGTTGCCGCCCACCACCCGCACCGCCGCCTCCCGCTCGGCCGCGAGCACCGCGGCGCCGAGCACGCCGCCGGTCCGGTCCGCGTAGCGCCGCGCGGCCCCCAGCATGCTGCGCGTGCGTGGCGGCACGAAGGGGTACCCGTAGATCTGCCCGTGCGGGTGGAGCAGCGTCACGCCGATCTCCTCGCCCCGGTTCTCGAAGCAGAACACCTGCTCCACGTCGGGCAGCGCGGACAGCTCGGCGGTGCGGTCGGCGAGCGTGGTCATCACGGTGCGCACGCGCGACGGGGACAGCGTGGCGAACGAGGCGTCGTGGTCCGACGTGAAGCAGACCACCTCGCACCGCCCGGACGCCGGCCGTACCGGTGACAGCGGCGTCGGCGCGACCAGCGGCTCGGTCGCCAGCCGGTGGTTGAACGAGGGGAAGCGGTTCTCGAAGACCACCACGTCGTAGTCGTACGCGGGGATCTCGGTGGACCGGTCCGGAGTGGACGGACACAGTGGACAGTCGCCGGCCGCCGGCAGGAAGGTGCGGGTCTGCCGGTGCGCGGCGATCGCCACCCACTCGTCGACGAGCGGGTCGTACCGCAGCTCGCCGGCCGTCGGCCGGGGTGGCAGGTCGCGGCGGTCGATCTCGTCGCGCACGGCGTCGTCGCGCTCGTCGAAGTAGATGAGTTCCCGCCCGTCCGCGAGCTGGATCGGGGTCCGCTTCATGACAGCCACTCCCGGCCAGCCGCTGAGCTTGTCGGAGCGGCGCCCGACCAGCGATCGTCGGCCGGACCGACCTCGGCGATGATCAGCTCGTTGACGATGAGGCCCAGCTCGGCGCGGACCTCCATGGGCAGGCCGGAGTCGGTGACGACGACGTGCGCCTCACTCAGCGCGGCGATCGTGGCGATCCCGATCAGGTCCCACTTCGTGTGGTCGGCGAGGACCACCAGGCGGCGCGCGGCGGCGACGAGCGCGCGGTTGGTGTCGGCCTCGGACAGGTTCGGCGTGGTGTACCCGGCCCGCGTGCTCATCCCGTGCACGCCGAGGAACAGCAGGTCCAGGTTGATCCGGGCGGCCGCCTCCTGGGCGACCGGCCCGACGAGGGCGTCGGAGGGGGTACGCGTGCCGCCGGTGAGCACCACCGTCTGGTCCGGCCGGCCGGCGCGGTAGAAGACGTCGGCGACCGGGATCGAGTTGGTGACGACGGTCAGCTCCGGTACCGCGACCAGTTCGCGGGCGAGCGCGGCGGTGGTGGTACCGGCGGAGATGCCCACGGCACTGCCCGGGCTGACCAGCTCGGCGGCGGCTCTGGCGATCGCCATCTTCTCGGCTCGCTGCTGTTCGAACTTCGCCGCGTACCCCGGTTCGTCGGTGGTCCCCTCGATCGCGATCGCGCCGCCGTGCACCTTCGCGACGAGTCCCCGCTCGGCCAGCGCCTCGATGTCCCGCCGGACCGTCATGTCCGATACGCCGAGCACGCGGACCAGATCGGCCACCCGCGCCCCACCGTGCCGGCGGACCCGGTCAAGGATCGACGCCTGTCTCTGCTGTGCGAGCACGGGTCCCTCCTCGGCGACTCGTTTCCTCAGCAAATCCTGGCCAGCATCCCACAGAACTCAACAGTTTCCAACAGGATCGGTGGGTGGAGCGTGTCACTACTACGATTCGGGAATGCCCGAACGCGCCGGCAGGGCGTTCGCCCCGATCGTGGTGCGCGCCGCCGACGGCCTGGCCCGCTGGGTCACCCGGGTCCTCGGCGCCAGCGCCACCGCCGGGCGGGAATCGATCTCCGAGGCCGAGCTGCGCGACCTGGTGGCCGCGAACATCGTGCTCTCCGGCGAGGAGCGGAGGATCATCGACGAGGTGCTTGCCGCGGGCGCGCGGCACGTCCGCGAGGTCATGGTCCCGCGTACCGACGTCGTGTTCCTCGACGCGGCCCTGCCGCTGGCCCACGCGGCGGCGGCGGTCCGGGCCGCCCGGCACTCGCGGTTCCCGGTCATCGACGGCTCGTACGACGACGTGGTCGGTTTCGTGCACCTGCGCGACCTGCTGATCCGGCCCGACCCGGACGGCGCGGCCACGGTGGGCGAGCTGGCCCGCGAGGTCAAGCGGCTGCCCGCCAGCAAGCGGGTGCTGCCGGCGCTGTCGGAGATGCGGCGGGAGGGCCGGCACCTGGCCGTGGTCATGGACGAATACGGCGGTACCGCCGGAATCGTGACCCTGGAGGACCTCATCGAGGAACTGATCGGCGAGATCACCGACGAGTACGACCTCGCGCCCGACCCGCTGCCCCCCGACGGCGCGGTACCGAGCGAGGTGGAGGGGCGGCTCAACCTCGCCGACTTCGCCGAGCGGTGCGGGTTCCACCTGCCGGCCGGGCCGTACGAGACGCTCGGCGGGTTCCTCATGGCCCGGCTCGGCCGCCTGGCGCGACTCGGCGACGAGGTCGAGGTCGCCGGGTACCGCCTCGTGGTGATCGCCCTCGACGGCCGGCGGGTGGCCCGGGTCGGTATCCGCCCGCTGCCCCGACCGTAGGATCCCCGACCTATTCTCTTGGCATGTCCGACCGCCGCCCCCGGGTCCTGTCCGGCATCCAGCCCACCGCCGACTCCTTCCACCTGGGCAACTACCTCGGAGCCGTGCGGAACTGGGTGGCCCTGCAGGACACCCACGACGCGTTCTACTGCGTCGTCGACCTGCACGCGATCACGGCCGGGCACGACCCGGCCCTGCTGCGCCAGCGCACCCGGGTCAGCGCCGCCCAACTGCTCGCGCTCGGCCTCGACCCCGAGCGGTGCACGCTGTTCGTGCAGTCGCACGTGCCCGAGCACGCCCAGCTCGGCTGGGTGATGGGGTGCATCACCGGGTTCGGCGAGGCGAGCCGGATGACCCAGTTCAAGGACAAGGCCGACCGGCAGGGCGCCGACCGGGCCAGCGTCGGGCTGTTCACGTACCCGGTCCTGCAGGCCGCCGACATCCTCCTCTACCAGGCCGACGCGGTACCGGTCGGCGAGGACCAGCGCCAGCACCTGGAGCTGACCCGCGACCTGGCGCAGCGGTTCAACAGGCTGTTCGGCCGGACCTTCACGGTGCCCGAGCCCTACATCCTCCGGGACACCGCGAAGATCACCGATCTCCAGGACCCGACCGCGAAGATGTCCAAGTCGGTGTCCTCGCCCAACGGCATCGTCGACCTGCTGGAGGATCCGGTACGGTCGGCGAAGAAGATCCGCTCGGCGGTCACCGACACCGGGCGGGAGATCACCTTCGACCCCGAGGCCAAGCCGGGCATCGCCAACCTGCTGACCATCTACTCGGGGCTGACCGGCCGGACCGTCGACGACCTGACGCTGGCCTACTCCGGCAAGGGGTACGGCGACCTGAAGAAGGACCTGGCCGAGGTCGTGGTCGAGTTCGTCCGGCCGGTACAGGAGCGGACGAAGGCGTACCTCGACGACCCGACCGACCTGGACAAGCTGCTCGCGATCGGTGCGGAGAAGGCGCGCGCGGTTGCCGCCGTCACCCTGCGCACGGCGTACCAGCGGATCGGCCTCCTCGCCCCGGCCAGCGGTGCCTGAGGTGGAGACGCTGCGCGTCGGCGTGGCGGTCGGCATCCCCGAACCGTGGGGTAGCGTGCTCGACGAGGCCCGCACGGCGGCCGGCGACCCGATGGCGGAGTTCATCCCGTCGCACGTGACGCTGCTGGGTCCCACGGATGTGTCTGCCTCTGCACTGACCATGATCGAAGATCATCTATCTCGGGTGGCGCCCCGGTTCGCGCCGTTCCCGGTCCAGCTCCGGGGCACCGGTACCTTCCGGCCGCTCACCCAGGTGGTCTTCGTGGCGGTGGCCGCCGGGATCAGCGAGTTCGAGCAGCTCGCCGCCGCCGTCCGGGCCGGCCCGCTGTCCCGCGAGCTGCACTTCCCGTACCACCCCCACGTGACCGTCGCGCACGACATCGACACCGAGGCGCTGGACAAGGTC
>JBKPCQ010000158.1:0-5255 GCA_046727455.1 Actinomycetota bacterium
GGCGGCATGCGGCAACGGGCGTCGATCGCGATGGCGCTGGCGCTGGATCCGGCGGTGCTCATCGCCGACGAGCCGACCACGGCGCTGGACGTGACGGTACAGGCGCAGATCCTCGACCTGCTCGCCGACCTGCGCCGGGAGCGGAACATGGCGCTGCTGCTCATCACCCACGACCTCGGGGTGGTGGCCGAGGTCGCCGACCGGGTCGCGGTGATGTACGCCGGCCGGATCGTCGAGCACGCCGACGTCCGGTCGGTGTTCCGGGCGCCCGCGCACCCGTACACGGCGGCGCTGATCGCGGCCGAACCCATCGAGGGCGCCCCGCCGAACCTCGCCGACCTGCCGCCCGGCTGCGCCTTCCACCCCCGCTGCGGGCGGGTCCGGCCGCCCTGCCGCGACACGGTACCGTCCACCGTGGACCTCGGCGCCGGCCGCTCCTCGGCCTGCCATCTCGCGCTGGAGGTGCTGGGTGACCCTGCTGCGCGCTGACCACCTCGTCAAGCACTACCCGTCGCGCGGTCGTACGGTACGCGCCGTCGACGGGGTCTCCTTCGCGCTCGACCGTGGCGAGACCCTCGGCGTCGTCGGCGAGTCGGGATGCGGCAAGTCGACCCTGGCCCGGCTGCTCATGCGCCTGGAGCGGCCGACCTCGGGGCGGGTTCTCGTCGAGGACCGGGACATCTCCGGCCGGTCCGGGGCCGAGCTGCGCCGGCTGCGGCGGGACGTGCAGATGGTCATGCAGGACCCGTACACCTCGTTGAATCCCCGGATGACGGTCGGCGACATCGTCGGCGAGCCGTTCGAGATCCACCGGGACGTGGCGCCGCGGGGGGACCGGCGCCGCCGGGTGCGGGAGTTACTGGAGCGGGTCGGGCTGCGGCCCGAACACGCCGACCGGTACCCGCACCAGTTCTCCGGCGGCCAGCGCCAGCGGGTCGGCATCGCCCGCGCGCTCGCCCTGCGACCCAAGGTGGTGATCTGCGACGAGCCGGTCTCCGCGCTCGACGGCTCGATCCGGGCGCAGGTCGTCAACCTGCTCGCCGACCTGCAGAGCGACTACGGCCTCGCGTACGTGTTCATCGCGCACGACCTGTCCGTGGTGCGCCGGCTCGCCCACCGGGTCGCGGTCATGTACCTCGGCAAGCTGGTCGAGACCGGTACCGTCACGGAGGTCTACGAGCGGCCGACGCACCCGTACACCCAGGCGCTGCTGTCCGCCGTGCCGGTACCGGACCCGGCGCTGCGCGGGCTGCGCCGGCCGATCCGGCTCACCGGCGACGTACCGTCCCCGGCCGACCCGCCGTCCGGCTGCCGCTTCCGGACCCGCTGCTGGAAGGCCGCGGACCGGTGTGCCGAAGCCGAGCCGCCGCTGGTCCCCTTGGCGCCCGACCGGCACCCGAGCGCCTGCCACTTTCCCGAACCGCGTCAGTTTCCGTCGTACTCCTCGTAGGCAACCGCGCTATGGGGAGACCTGGGCGCCGTAGGCGGTCGCGACCAGCACCGCCTGGCTCAGGTCCAGCCGGACCCCGGTCAGGTCCACCGCCCGCAGGTCGACCGCTTCCAGGTGCGCGCCCCGCAGGTCGGTATCCCGAAGGTCGGCGCCCGCCAACTTCGCGAACCCGAGATCCGCCCCGCGCAGGTCCGCCCCGCGCAGGTCCGCGTCCGTCAGGTCCACCTCGCGCAGCCGCAGACCGGACAGGCTCACCCCGCCCAGGTTCTGCCCCCGCAGCGTCACGTACGACCAGTCGCCGCCGGTCACGTGCAGCGGCCGCAGCTCGCAGTCGAGGAACGTGGTGTTGGTCAGCTTGCAGTCCTCGAACGTGGCGTCGAAGAACCCGCACCGCCGGAAGACGCAGTGCAGGAAAGCGCACCGGGCGAAGTGCGCCGCGTTGGCCTTCAGGCCACCGAACTCGCACTCGGTGAACGTCGACCCGGTGACGATCGCCTCGGACATGTCCACGTCGACGAACCAGGTCCCGGTGTACTCGACCCGGGTCAGCTCCTCCCGGGACCAGTCCTCGTGAGAGATGCGCTCAGTGGAAGAAATGGCGCGTCCCCGTCAGGTACAGGGTGATCCCCGCGGCCTTCGCGGCAGCGATGACCTCCGCGTCGCGGATCGAGCCGCCCGGCTGCACGACCGCCCGTACGCCGGCCCCGGTCAGCACGGTCAGCCCGTCCGGGAAGGGGAAGTACGCGTCGGATGCGGCGACGGCGCCGGCGGAACGCGAACCGGCCCGGGTGACCGCGAGCCGCGCGGCATCGACCCGGTTGACCTGGCCCATGCCGACCCCCACGGTGGCCCGGTCGGCGGCGAGCAGGATCGCGTTGGACTTGACCGCGCGCACCGCCCGCCAGGCGAACTCCAGGTCCCGCAGCGTCGCGGCGTCCGCCCCCGGTCCGGCGGCGAGCGTCCACGCGGCCGGTGCGTCGCCGGGCGCGTCGATCCGGTCGGCGGTCTGCGACAGGAGACCGCCGGAGAGCCAGCGCACCTCGACCCGCTCCGGCATCCACTGTGGAGCGACGAGGATCCGCAGATTCTTCTTGCCGGACAACGCCCCCACCGCGCCGTCCACATAGGACGGCGCGACGACGACCTCGGTGAAGATCTCGCTCACCTGCTTGGCCAGCTCCACGGTGACCGGCCGGTTGACCGCGATCACGCCGCCGAAGGCGGACACCGGGTCGCAGGCGTGGGCCTTGCGGTGCGCCTCGGCCACATCCGAACCCAGTGCGATGCCGCACGGGTTGGCATGCTTGACGATGGCGACGCACGGCTCCTCGAAGTCGTTGACCGCCCGCCACGCCGCGTCCGCGTCGACGTAGTTGTTGTACGACATCTCCTTGCCGTGCACCTGCTCCGCCTGGGCCAGGCCGGGCGGGCGGGACGGGTCGGTGTAGAGCGCGGCCTGCTGGTGCGGGTTCTCGCCGTACCGCAGCGGGCTGCGTCGCCGCAGTGCGAGCCCGGCGAACTCCGGCCACCATTCGCCGCCGTCGAGCGCCTCGCCCACCGCGAACCAGTCGGCCACCGCCAGGTCGTACTCCGCGATGTCCGCGAAAGCCCTGGCCGCCAAGGCCCGCCGCTGGTCCGGCGTGGTGCCGCCGTCCCGCAACGCCTCCAGAATCAGCTGGTACCCGGACGGCGACGTCACCACCGCGACACTGGCGTGGTTCTTCGCCGCCGCCCGTACCATCGCCGGACCGCCGATGTCGATCTGCTCCACGCACGCGTCGAAGTCGGCGCCCGAGTCGACCGTCTCCCGGAACGGGTACAGGTTGGACACCAGCAGGTCGAACGGCGCTATCCCGAGCCGGTCGAGCTGCGCGGCGTGCGCCGGCAGCCGCAGGTCGGCGAGCAGCGCCGCGTGTACCGCCGGGTGCAGCGTCTTCACCCGCCCGTCGAGAGCCTCGGGGAACCCGGTCAGCTCCTCGACCCGGGTCACCGGTACGCCGAGGCCGGCGATCCGCTCGGCCGTGCTGCCCGTGGACACGATCGCGACGCCTGCGGAGGCCAGCGCGCCGGCCAGCTCGTCCAGCCCGGTCTTGTCGTACACGCTGATCAGCGCCCGCCTGATCGGCCGCCGCTCAATCACGGAATCGTCACCTTTCTTCCCCTGATGGTCCAGCCCTCCCGGACCAGCCGCCCGACGTACTCGACGAGCTGCCGCCGCTCGGCCTCCTTGATCCGTTCGGTGAGGGTCTCCTCGGTGTCGTCGTCGTGGACCGGTACCGCGACCTGGGCGATGATCGGCCCGGTGTCCACGCCCGCGTCGACGAAGAACAGCGTGGCGCCGGACACCTTGACGCCGTAGGCGAGGGCGTCGCGCGGCCCGTGCATGCCGGGGAACGCCGGCAGCAGCGAGTTGTGCGTGTTGAGGTACCGGTCGCCGAACGCGTCGAGGAAGGCGGCGCCGACGAGCTTCAGAAATCCGGCGGAGACCACCAGATCAGGCCGGTACTCCGCGACCGAGGTGGTCAGCGCGCGATCCCAGAGGGGACGCGAGGGATAGTCGGATATCCGATGCACGAACGTCGGTACCTCGAACTTCGCCGCCCGGGTCAGTCCCTCGATGCCGTCCCGGTCGGCCCCCACCGCGACGACCTGCGCACCGTAGCCCGGATCAGCGCAGGCATCCAGGAGCGCCTGGAGGTTGGTACCGGAGCCGGACACCAGTACCACGAGCCGAGCTGCCACGTCAGCACCCTACCGTGTGGTACCCGCGCCTATGGCCGCGACCAGGTACGCTGCCGTTCGTTCTGTCCGGCACCCCCATATACAGGAGCTCACATGGGTTACCCGCAGCAGTATCCGCCGCAGGGTCAGCCTCAGGCGATCGACAACAACATGACGATGTCGATCGTCGCTATTTTCCTCTTCTGGCCGCTGGCCATCCCGGCGATCATCAACGCGTCCAAGGTGAACCCCGCCCTGCAGGTCGGCGACTACGCCGGGGCGCAGCAGGCGGCCAGCGAGTCGCGCAAGTGGTCGAAGCTCGCGCTCATCATCGGCCTGAGTTGGTACGGCCTGTGGCTCGTGTGCTGCGTCGGAATGTGGATCGCCGGCGTCGGCTTCTTCGGCAGCACAGCGACACTTCCGAACCAGTGACGGTAGCCGGGAGCGGGCCCGGGTCCCTCGCCGGGCCCGCTCCCGAATGACAGGAGTACCCATGCAGCCTGGCGGCCAGGAGCCCTACGAGCAGTACCCACCGCAGCCCGTCGAGTACACCCTGTACTCCGAGCCGCAGTACGGACACGAATACGCGCCGCCGCCGGCCTACCCCGCTTACCAGGCGCCCTCGACCCGGGGCAACACCTTCGGCCTGCTCTCGATGATCTTCGGGATTGTCGCCTTCCCGATGATCTGCTGCTTCAACGCCGGCATCGCGGTCGGCATCGCCGCGGTGGTCCTCGGTGTCATCGGCACCGGCAAGGCGAGCCGGGGCGAGGCGAACAACAAGGCGATGTCCATCGCGGGCATCGCCTGCGGTGCCGTCGCCGCCGCGATCGGCCTGGTCATACTCATCATCACCGTCGTACACAAGACCTAGGTGCGGCACCGACATGGCGTGGGCGGGCGGAGCGAGGCGATGGCGTGAGCGAGCTTCCGTTCAGCGGCGCCGGGCACCGGTCAGGACCCGGGCGCCGGCCGTGGCGATCAGCGCACCCAGGGCCACGACGACCGCCGCGACCGCGGCCACCTGCCAGCCGACCGGGCCGGTGACGGCGAGCCGGCCGGAGCCCACCGGACCCCCCGAGGC
>JBKPCQ010000159.1:0-10930 GCA_046727455.1 Actinomycetota bacterium
GCGGTGGCCGCACCGGCCCCGGCGGCCGCGCCGAGTCCGGCGGCCGCGCCGAGTCCGGCGCCCGCCGCCACCGCGCGGCCCCCGGTCGCGGGGGAGCGCGACGAGGTGGTACCGCTGTCCCGGATCCGGCTGGTCACCGCCGAGCGGATGGTGGAGTCCAAGCGGACCTCCCCCCACGTCTGGACCTCGATCGAGGTGGACCTGGAGCGGATCGAGCGGCTGCGGGCGAAGTACAAGGCCGACTTCCGCAAGACCGAGGGCGCCTCGCTGACCTACCTGCCGTTCATCGCGCGGGCGATCTGCGACGCGCTGCGGGTCTTCCCGACCGTCAACTCGTCGGTCGACCTGGCCAGCAAGACCATGCACCTGCACCGGTACGTCAACCTCGCCATCGCCGTGGACATCAACGAGCAGGGCCTGATGGCGCCGGTCATCAGGGACGCCGACATGCTGAACCTGCGCGGGATGGCGCGCGCCATCAAGCGGGTCGGCGACGCGGCGAAGAGCGGGAAGCTCAAGTCCGACGAGCTGTCCGGTTCCACGTTCACGATCAGCAACCCGGGTCCGCTGGGCACCTACGCCTCGGCCGCGATCATCAACCAGCCCAACGTCGGCATCATCACCACCGAGGGGGTGGCCCGGCGGCTGGTCGTCGTCGGCGACGCCATCGCCGTCCACCGCACGTGCATCCTCGGGCTGTCGTACGACCACCGCGCCTTCGACGGCGTCACGGCGGCGCGGTTCCTCGCCTACATCCGCGACGCCCTGCAGGACCGCGATTGGGAGGCGGAACTTGTCTAGCGAGCCAACCACCGTCGGCGTGGAGTCGCTGCCCACGCTCGCCGGCAAGCACCTCGGCTTCAGCCGCTGGATCCGGATCAGCCAGGACGAGATCGACCAGTTCGCCCGGCTGACCGGCGACGAGCAATGGATCCACGTCGACCCGGACCGGGCCCGGGGTGGGCCGTTCGGCGCCACCGTCGTGCACGGGTTCTTCACGCTGTCCCGCTCCACCGGCCTGCTGTACGAGCTGTTGCACGTCGAGGGCGCCAGCCAGATCCTCAACTACGGGCTCAACCGGGTCCGCTTCCCGGCGCCGAACCCCGTGGGCAGCCGGGTCCGGATGGCGGTGGCGGTGTCGTCGGTCGAGGAGGTGACCGGCGGGTACCAGGTGACCTTCGGCCTGACCTTCGAGCGGGAGGGCCAGGACAAGCCGGTCTGCGTGGCCGAACTGGTGTTCCGCTACTACCTGCCGGAACCGTCATGACGTCGCCGGTCGCGGACCAGGTGGAGCCGTGGGCCGCGCAGGTCCTCGCGCCCGAGGCACCGCTGTTCACCGACAACGACCCGGCGCTGCTCGGCCAGGCGCTGGCCGCCGCGACCCGCGCCGCCGCGCGCAACCCGCTCACCGGCCTGTCGCTCGCCCGGCAACTCGGCGACCGGCTGCGGGCGGCCGGGGTGGCGGCGCTGCGCCGGTATTCCGGGGAGGCGGTCGACGGCCCGATGCCGGTCGACGCCAGGGACCGGCGCTTCGCCGACCCGGCCTGGGAGGGCAACCCGGTGTACTGGGCGCTGCGCCAGGCGTACCTCGCGCTGCGCGAGTACGGCATCGACCTGGTCCGCCTCTCCGACCTGGACGCCGTGCAGACGGGCAAGGCCGAGCTGGCGATGGGCTTCCTCGCCGACGCCCTCGCGCCGACCAACTTCGTCCCGACCAACCCGGCGGTACTCAAGCGGGCGCTGGACACCGGCGGGCGCAGCCTCGTCGACGGCTGGCGCAACTTCGTCGGCGACCTGGTCCACAACAAGGGCCGGCCGCGCCAGGTCGACACCAGCCCGTTCGAGGTCGGCCGCAACCTCGCCGCCACGCCGTCGAAGGTGGTGTACCGCAGCGACCTCATCGAGGTGCTCCAGTACCTGCCGCAAACCGAGCAGGTACACCAGGTGCCGCTGCTGTGCAGCCCACCCTGGATCAACAAGTACTACGTGATGGACCTCGCCCCGGAGCGCAGCTTCATCGAATGGGCGGTCCGGCACGGGCGCACCGTCTTCGCGATCAGCTACCGCAACCCGGACGCCTCGATGGCCCGTACCACCATGGACGACTACCTGCTCTCCGGCCCGCGCGCCGCGCTGGACGTGGTCAGCGAGATCACCGGCGCGGAGCGGGTCGACCTGATCGGGCTGTGCCTGGGCGGCGCGCTGACCATGATGACGGCCACCTACCTCGACGAGGTCAAGGACGACCGGATCAACACCATCACGCTGCTCAACACGATGGTGGACTTCCGCGAACCGGGGCCGCTGGGCCGGTTCACCGACGAGGCGACGGTGGCCAAGCTGGAGCGCCGGATGGCCCGGCGGGGGTACCTCGAAGGCAGCGAGATGGCCGGCACGTTCGACCTCCTCCGGGCCAACGACCTCATCTTCAACTACGTGGTCTCGAACTGGCTGATGGGCGAGCAGCCGCCGGCCTTCGACATCCTCGCCTGGAACAACGACTCGACCCGTATGCCGGCCGCGATGCACTCCTTCTACCTGCGCCGGTGCTACGTGGAGAACCGGTTCGCGCGCGGCGAGCTGGAGCTGGCCGGGCAGCGTCTGGATCTCGCGGACGTCGACCAGGACGTGTACATCGTCGCCGCGATCAACGACCACATCGTGCCGTGGACGTCGTCCTACGCGACCGTGGGACTGATCCGCGGCGCCGCCCGCTTCGTGCTGTCCAGCGGCGGCCACATCGCCGGCATCGTCAACCCGCCCGGCCCGAAGCCGTGGTACGAGGTCGTCGCCGACGCAGCCGGGCCGCCGGAGACCCCCGAGGCGTGGCACGCGCTCGCCCAGCGGCACCAGGGCTCGTGGTGGGAGGATTGGGCACGGTGGGGGGCCGAGCGGGCCGGGCCGCTGGTCGACCCGCCCCCGGTCGGCAGCGAGCGGCACCCCGTCCTCGGCGACGGGCCGGGGGAGTACGTCCACACCTGACACAACCGGAGGAAGCCATGACCACCGAGTTCGGCGGCAACGTCGACGACGTCGTCCAGCGGATCCGCGAGCTGAACGAGCGGCTCATCGAAACCGCCAAGAAGACCGGCACCCTGTCCCTCGACGCGTACGAGCAGTCGCTGCGGACCCTGGTGGAGTTCGAGGAGCGGGCCGCCGGGGCGTCGCAGCTCGACTGGGTGTCCACGATCGCCGCGGCGCACGCGAAGTTCGTCCAGGACGTCAGCTCCGCGTACGTCGCCGCCGCGCGGGAGATGCTGAAGTAGCCCGGTGCGGTCGCAGGCGCGGGTGCCGAGCGCGCAACCCGCGCGGTACCTCAAACAGCTCGTCAGCCACCTGGGTCATCGGTTGGGGACCGAGGTGCGGCCGGACGGGCGCGGCGTGATCCGGTTCGACGGCGGCGAGTGCGTGCTGACCGCCGAGCCGGCCGCGCTGGTGCTCACCGCGACCGCCACGGACGACTCTGCGCTGCGCCGTATCCAGGACGTCGTGACCCGGCATCTGGAGCGCTTCGGTACCCGCGACGGTATTCAGGTGCGGTGGTCGCCGCCGGAGGGACCGCCGGTACATGGCCGTTCACCCATACCGACAGGTGCCGGTCCACCCCGAGCGTCAGCTGTCCTTTGGCCTGCGCGGTGTACAGCTCCCGGGACAGTCCGCGGGCGGCCACCACGAGCGGTGCCTGGACCAGCCGGAAGTCGCGGGAGTCGTGCACGGACAGCTCCAGCGCCGCCACCACGGCGCCACCCGCCGCGAACACCGGTACCGCCACCGCCGACCCGTCCAGCTCCAGCTCGCGGCGGCACACCGCCACCCGGGTGAGCCGGATGGTCGACAGCGCCCGGCGCAGCCGGTCCGGCGACGTGATGGTGAACGGGGTGTACCGGGGCAGGCCGCGTGCGATCACCTCGTCCACGAGGTGCGGGGCGGCGAAGGCCAGCAGCGCCTTGCCCATCGCCGTGGCGTGCGCGGGCAGCGTCCGGGTCTCGAAGACCATGGACACCGGGTGGGTAGCGTCCGGTTTGTCCAGGTAGGCGACGTCGACGCCGTCGAGCACGCCGAATCGGGCGACCGACCGGGGCGCCGCCACGGACAGGTCCTCCAGCACCCGGCGGGCCCGCTCGTGCAGGCTGGACGGCAGCGGTGCCGGCCGGCTCGCGATCACCCTGAGCTGGGTACCGACCCGGTACTGGCCGTCCTCCGCCCGTTCGAGCATGCCCCAGGTGGCCATCTCGGTGGCGAGCCGGTAGGTCGTGGAGATCGGCAGGCCGGTGAGCCGGGCGATCTCGGTCAGCGAGTACACGTTGCCGTCGGTGAACACCAGCAGGATCGCGATAACCTTGCTGGTCACCGACCGTCCCGCGTCAGCGGAGTTGCCCGCCATGGTTGGTCCCCCTCCTGTCGTCCGCGGGTCCAACCGTCACACGAGGCCGGGGCGAACCTCGCATGTCCGTTGCCGCTGAGCGGCAACGCGTGACGGGAACCCGGTTCGGGCATGCTGCGTCGCGGTGAGGGGAGATCAGTTCTGGGCGGTGGCGACCACATCCATCTGCGGGGAAAGCTCGGGGCCCGACTCGTGGAGCTGCCGGGACGCGCACAGTGCGGCGGTCCGGACCGCCGGGACGAGCCGCTCGACGTCCGCTCCGGTCGCGGAGACCACCAGCGACAGCGCCGCCAGCGCGTTGCCGTGGGCGTCGAGCAGCGGCGCGGCGATCGAGATCCGGCCCACCGTCAGCTCTTCGCGGACCACCGCCACCCCGTTCCGGCGGATCCGGGCGAGGGTCTGCCGGAGCAGGCCGGGCGCGACGGTCGTGTACGGGGAGTACCGGCGCAGCCCGGCCGCGATCACCTCCTGCTGGAACGCCGGCGGGGCGTAGGCCAGCAGGACCTGGCCGACCCCGGTGGCGTGCAGCGGCAGGCGCCCGCCCCGCCTGGTGCGGACCGGCGACGAGCGCCGGCCGGTGACCCGTTCCACGTACAGCGCGTCGTGCCCGTCCAGGACGGCGAGGTGCACGTTCTCGTGCGTGGCCACGTAGAGGTCCTGCATGAACGGCAGGACGATCTCGTTGAGCGCCTTGCTCCGTGGCGCCTGCGAACCCATCTCCCACAACCGCAGTCCGATCCGGTACCCGGCGGACGCGACACGTTCCAGCGCGCCCCACTCGACCAGCTCGGTGGCCAGCCGGTACACGGTGGACAGCGGCAGGCCGGTACGGCGGGACAGGTCGTTGAGCGACAGTTGCGGAGTGGTGGGCGAAAAGGCGGCGAAAATGGCCACTACCTTGCTGGTGACGGAGCGCCCGGGGCGGGTCCGGGCTTCGTCGACCATCGCCACCACCCCCTGGGTACAGGAGCGATTCGAGTCGATCCTAGGCCCATCCCGCACCGGCGGCACCCGCTCCCGCTCAGTAAAAGACGCCATTCGCAGGGTCCGGGAAAGCCCGCATTGTCGAAGGCGTGACCGAGACCGAACGCCCCGAGATCGGCGCGACCGCCGACGCCGGAGGCATCAAGACGAACTACCTTGAGGCGGGCGAGGGCCCGGCCGTCGTGCTGATCCACGGCTCCGGGCCGGGCGTGACGGCGTACGCGAACTGGCGGCTGGTGATCCCCGCGCTCGCCGAACGGTTCCACGTGATCGCGCCGGACATGGTCGGCTTCGGCTACACCGACCGGCCCTCCGACGTCGAGTTCAGCGTGCAGACCTGGGCGGACCAGACAGTCGCGTTGATGGACAGCCTGAACATCGGGTCGGCCGGGCTGGTCGGCAACAGCTTCGGCGGGGCCATCGCGCTGCGGATCGCGGTACAGCACCCGGACCGCGTGGACCGGCTCGTCCTCATGGGCAGCATGGGGGTGGACTTCCCGATCACCGAAGGGTTAGAGCGGGTCTGGGGCTACACGCCGTCGTTCGAGAACATGCGCGGCGTCCTGGACGTCTTCGCGTACAACCGCGAGCTGGTCCCGGACGAGCTGGCCGAGGTGCGGTACCGGGCCAGCATGCAGCCCGGCTTCCAGGAGTCGTTCGCGGCGATGTTCCCGGCGCCGCGGCAGCGCTGGGTCGAGGCGATGCGCACGCCGGACGACGACCTCCGGAAGATCCCGCACGACACGCTGGTCATCCACGGTCGCGAGGACCAGGTGATCCCGGAGCAGACCTCGATCGCCCTGCACCAGATGATCGATCGGGCCGACCTGCACGTTTTCGCGCACTGCGGGCATTGGGTGCAGATCGAGCGGTCCGCCGACTTCAACCGGCTGGTCGGCGACTTCCTCGCCGGCTGAGACGGGGGCCGCGATGCCGAGGGTGCTGGTGTCCGGTGCCGCCGCCCAGGTCGACCAGGTCGCCGCCGCGCTGGAACGGCGTGGCGCGCAGGTCACGCGGGTGACCGACCTCGCCGAGGTACCCGCCGTGTGCCGGGCCGCCGGGGCGGCCGCGTTCCACGGGTACGTGCAGTTGCCGGCGACCTTCGAGATGCGCGGGGAGACGGCGGTCGAGCGGCTGCGGCGGTTCTACGCCGAGGGCGTGCTGGCCCGGTACTCCGCGCTGGATGCGGCGCTGCCCGCGCTCGCCCCGGACGCCCGGGTCACCTGCGTGCTCGGCATCCTGCCACCGGATGCGGAGACCGCCGACGACATCGCCGCGCGCCGGGCGCTGGTCCGGGTGCTGGCCCGCGCGGCGCGGGCGGACACCCCGGACGGCCGGCTGAGCGTCGCGATCCTGGACGCCGGTACCGCCGCCGACGACGTCGCGTTCGCGGCGCTCGGTGGCGACCTGGCCAAGCAGGAGCTGCTGAACCGGCTGGAGCAGGTGGACTACCAGGAATGGCGGGTCGAGCTGTTCGGCCTCGTGTCGGTCGAGATGTAGGCCGCCGCGTGGGCCGGACCCGGTACGCCCGCAGCGGGCGGCTGCGGATCGCCTACGAGCGCCGGCGCGGGTGGCGCCGGCGGCGGCGCTGGCTGGTACTCGTCCAGGGGCTCGGGTTCGACCGGTCCGGCTGGGACCCGGTGGCGCGCGGGCTGTCCCGGTACTTCCGGCTGGTGCTCGTCGACAACCGGGGCAGCGGGCGCAGCGACGCGGCGGCCGACGGCTTCACCGTCGCGGAGATGGCGCTGGACGTGGTCAACGTGCTCCACGCCGCCGGCATCCCGCGGGCCCACCTGGCCGGGATCAGCCTCGGCGGGATGATCGCGCAGGAGGTCGCCATCCGGTACCCGGACCGGGTCGACCGGCTGGTCCTCGGCGCGACCACGCCGGGCTGGCCGTACGGGTACCCGATGCCGCCGGCCTCGGTGGCGCTGCTCACGGCCACCAACCGGCTGCCGCCGGCCGAGGCGCTGCGCCGCCACGTGGAGAACTCGCTGTCCCCGCACACCGTGGCGACCCGGCCGGAGCTGGTCCGGCGGCTCGTCGCGCACGAGCGGGCGCACCCGCCCGACCCGGCCGCCTGGCAGGCCCAGATGCTGGCCGGGGCCGGATACACCGGGCAGGGGCGGCAGAGCCGGATCGCGGCGCGGACGCTCATCCTGCACGGTACCGAGGACCGGGTGGTCGACCCGCGCAACGCGCAGCTTCTCGCGAGCCGGATCCCGGACGCGCGGCTGGTCCTGCTGCCCGGACTCGGGCACCTGTTCTTCTGGGAGGACCCGGCCGGCTTCGTCCGGACCGTGGTCGGGTTCCTGGATTGACGGAGGGGGTCGTCATGGCGGAGCCGGTCGTGGACGTGCACAGCCACGCGATGCCGATGCCGCTGCTGTGGTGGCTGCGCGAGCGGGGCCTGGCGGACCTGCGCGGGGTGGACGCCGGTACCGTCCGGCTCGATCCCCGGGTCAGCGGGGTGGGGCCGAAGGCGGACCTGCCGCTGGCGCCGTCGCAGTACGAGGTGGCGACCCGGCTGGCCGAGATGGACGCGGTCGGGGTGAGCCACCACGCGGTGTCCCTGCCGCCGTTCCTGTTCTGTTCGACCGCCGGGGACGCGGACCTCGCCCGGGAGATCGTGCACCGGGGCAACGAGGAGCTGGCGAGCTACGTGGCCGAGGCGCCCGGTCGGCTGGTGGCGCTCGGCTCGGTGCCGCTCGGCTGGCCCGGCGTCGCCGAGGAGGCCCGGTACTGCCTGGACACGCTGGGCATGGCCGGGGTCGCGGTCGGCAGCCGGGGCGCCGGCCGGGACCTCGACGACGCAGCCAACACCGAGCTGTGGTCGCTGCTCGCCGAGCGGGGCGCGTTCACCTTCCTGCACCCCAGCGGGGTACCGGATGCGCACCGGCAGCGCGACTACTACCTGGCGCAACTGGTCGGTTACCCGATGGAGACCGCCCTCGCGGTGGCCCGGCTGATCTTCGGCGGGGTGCTGGAGCGCTTCGACCTGACGCTGTGCCTGGCCCATGGCGGCGGCTGCCTGCCGGCCCTCCGCGGCCGGCTGGACATGGGCTGGGCCAACAAGCCGGTCGCGCACACCACGGCCGAGCCGCCCAGTGCCCTCGCCGACCGGCTGTACTACGACACCGCCGTGTTCTCCCCGGTGCTGCTGCGCCGGCTGGTCGACGACGTCGGCGCCGGGCACGTGCTGCTCGGTACCGACCACCCGTTCGAGCTGCGCGACCCGGCGCCGCTGGAGTCGGTCGGCGAGGCCGGGCTGGACCGGGCCGGTACCCGGGCCGTGCTCTGGGACACCGCGGCCAAGCTGCTCCGGCTGCGCTGAATCACCGAGTGAAAGGAGACTGTTATGGCGGAGATCGTGCTGGCCTACGCCGCTTCGCACGCGCCGATGATGTCGGCCGCCCGGGAGTCCGCGCCCGAGGCGCAGCGCGACCGGTTCTTCGCCGCGCTGGACCGGCTGCGGGAGGAGGCGCGCGAGCGCGGGGTACAGGCCGTCGTCGTGCTGTCCAACGAGCACTTCACCAACTTCTTCCTGGAGAACTTCCCGCAGGTCTGCGTCGGCGTGGGCGAGCGTAACTGGGGACCGACCGAGGCGTGGCTGCCGATCGACAAGGCGTGGGTACCGGGGCATCCGCCGCTGGCGACGCACATCCTGAAGCGGACCCTCGAAGCCGGCTTCGACCCGGCCTTCTCGCACCTGCTCGAACTGGACCACGGGGTGATGACCGTCTACCACGAGCTGGACCCGTCGATGCGGCTCCCGCTGGTACCGGTCGTGCAGAACTGCGCGGTGGCGCCGCTGGTGCCGCTGCGCCGCGCGTACGCCTTCGGGCAGGCGCTCGGCGACGCGATCCGCTCCTTCGACGGGCTGGACCGGGTGGCCGTCGCCGGCGCGGGCGGGCTGTCGCACTGGGTGGGTACCCCGCGCGTCGGCGACATCGAGGAGGACTTCGACCGGTGGTTCCTCGACCGGCTCGCGGCTGGCGACATCGAGGAGCTGGTCGCCCTGCCCGACGAGGAGGTCGAGCTGGCCGGCAACGGCGCGCACGAGATCCGGAGCTGGCTCGCCGTGGCCGGAGCGGCGGCACCCGCACGCGCGGAAACCCTCGCCTACGAACCGGTCTACGAGTGGATCACCGGCATGGCGGTGTCCCGGTTCGCCCCGGCGGGAGCGGGGCGGTGACCGCCGTGATGGCGGCCGAGCTGGCCGAGGAGCTGTGGCGGGCGGGTACCACGCGCGAGCCGGTCGAGCCGCTCACCGACCGGTACCCGGACCTGGTCATCAACGACGCGTACGCGATCCAGAGCCAGGTCATCGAGCGCCGTACCGGTGCGGGCGCCCGGATGGTGGGCCGCAAGGTCGGCCTCACCTCCCGCCCGATGCAGGAGACCCTCGGCGTCAGCGAGCCGGACTACGGGGTGATCCTCGACGACATGGTGGTCGAGGACGGCGACCTGATCCCGCTGGACACGCTGCTGCAGCCACGGGTCGAGGCGGAGCTGGCCTTCGTGCTCGACCGCGACCTGGCCGGGCCGGGCGTCACCACGGCCAACGCGCTGGCCGCCATCGCCGGCGTGCTGCCCTCGATCGAGGTGGTGGACAGCCGGATCGCCGGCTGGCGCATCAAGCTGGTGGACACCGTGGCGGACAACGCCTCCTCGGGCCTGCTCGTGCTGGGCGGCCGGATGCGGCCGGTGGCAGACCTCGACCTGCGTCTCGTCGGTGTGGTGGTCAGCCGCGACGGCGAGGTCGTCGACACCGGGGCCGGCGCGGCGGCGCTGGGCAACCCGGCACGGTGCGTGGCCTGGCTCGCGAACAAGCTCGCCACGTTCGGCGCCGGGCTGCGCGCCGGGGACGTGGTACTCCCCGGGGCCGTACACCGGATGGTGCCGGTGGCGCCGGGTGACGTGTTCCGGGCCGAGTTCGCGTATCTGGGTGCGGTGACCGCGCGGTTCTCCGGCGTTCCTACTGAATGAAAGCACCCGCTGCCAGCCGTGGTGGGCCGTGCCAGAGTGCGGATCGTGAGCCTCTACCAACTGCACCGGTGCGTGTACGACCAGGTCCGGGCCAGCGCGGTCGGCAGCGGCGCGGCGGTCGCTCCGGTCGACACCGCCAGGTACGACCTGACCGACGAGGAGCGCCGGGCGTACCAGACCCGGGACGTCGCCGCCCTGTACCGGATTGGGCTGCATCCCGTGCTGCTCAACGGGTTCTGCCGCAGCATCGGGCTGTCCCGGGAGGAGTACCGCAAGGTGCTGGAGCCCCTGGCCCAGCCGGAGACCCGGACCGGTCGTTGGCACCACCGGTGAGGTAGCCGCCGTCCGGGGCGGGGGAAAATCGGGCGGTCGCGCCTGGACACGGCAGCCGGCGCGGCCGCCCGACCACCGGCCTCACCCGGAGGTCCGAGTGGAGCGGGAGATGAAGGCTGTCGTCTACACGGGGGCCCGGCAGGTCGACGTGGTCGACGACTGGCCGGAGCCGCGGTGCGGAGCCGACGAGGTGCTGGTACGGATGCGCGGCGTCGGCCTGTGCGGCTCGGACCTGACCGT
>JBKPCQ010000160.1:0-20756 GCA_046727455.1 Actinomycetota bacterium
CTCCCGTGCCGACCCCGCCGGCTCCCCCGCGTCCGCAGCCCGCGGCCGGGCAACCGATGCCGACGGGACAGCCGGCAGTCCCGCACCCGCCGACCGGCCAGCCGGTGCCGCCACAGCCGCCGACCGGGCAGCCGGTGCCGCCACAGCCGCCACCCCCGCCACCGTCGGCTCCCCCGCAGGCTCCCGCTCGGCCATCCGCGCCGGCACCGGCACCGGACGAGCCCACCCGAGCCCTCGCGCACCCGACCGTCGCGGTCCCCATGTCACCCTGGGCCGAGCCACCGCAACGCCCGGAGCAGCCACCACCGCCGCCCCAGTACCCCCAGCAGGGGCCGCCGCCCCCGCCGGTACCCCCGCAAGGGCCACGGCATGCGGTACACCCACCGCCGCACGCCCCGATGCGCCAGCCACCACCCAACGGCGCCGGACCGTCGCCCGCGCCGGCACCGCCGGAGCAGTGGCACCACGATCCGCTGATCCCGACCGCGGAGGAGTTCGCCCGGCGGCGGGCCGCCCGGCCGGCCGACCCGGTCGCGGTGACGGGGGTCCGGGGCGCGGTGCGGAAGGCCACCTTCGGCCTGGCCAAGCTGCCGCCCGGCCAGCACGAGCGGGAGATGACGCACGACATCGAGATGGTGCGGCGCAACTTCGGCGGGCTACGGCAGGTGACCGTGGTGAACCCGAAGGGCGGGGCCGGCAAGACGGTCGCGTGCCTGCTGCTCGCGATGACGTTCGGCCAGAAGCGCGGCGGGTACGTCCTGGCCTGGGACAACAACGAGACCCAGGGCACCCTCGGGATGCGGGCACAGCAGGACTTCCACTCCCGTACCGTCCGTGACCTGCTCCGCGACCTCGACCATTTCCGGGGAGCCCGGGGCCGGGTCGGCGACCTGTCGCAGTATGTCCGGGCCCAGGGCGAGGGCATGTTCGACGTGCTGGCCAGCGACGAGTCGGCGACGGCCGGCGAGATGCTGACCGCGCTGGCCTTCGCGGATATCCGTGAAGTCGTCAGCAGGTTCTATAAGTTGATCTTCGTGGACACCGGCAACAACGTACGGGCGGCGAACTGGCAGGCCGCCATCGACGCGACCGACCAGCTCGTGGTCACCATGTCGGCCCGGAACGACTCGGCCGAGACGGCCGCCCGGATGCTCGACCACCTGGAGCAGTCCGGCCGCCACCGCCTGGTCCGCCAGGCGGTAACCGTGGTGTCGATGCCGCCCAGCCGCAAGGACATCGACCTGCCCGCGATCCAGCGGCACTTCGCCGCCCGTACCCGGGCGGTGCTGCTCGCGCCGTACGAACGGTTGATCGACTCGGGGGAGCCGATCCGGTACGGGCTGCTGTCGTCGGCCAGCCGCGAGGCGTGGCTGCGGGTCGCGGCGTCGGTGGCCGAGGGGCTCTAGGGTCAGCCGGTCAGCCGGTCAGCGCGTCGGCCGCCCGCGGGTCGCAGTCGCGCAGGAACTGGGCGCAGCGGGCCGCCTCCCCGTCCTCCCCGATCGCGTCGGCGGCCTTGCCGAGCAGGTGCAGCGACCGCAGGAAGCCCTGGTTGGGCTCATGCGACCAGGGGATCGGGCCGCTGCCCCGCCACCCCGCCTTCCGGAGCTGGTCCAGCCCCCGGTGGTACCCGGTGCGGGCGTAGGCGTAGGCCGCCACCGCATCGCCGCCGTCCAGGGCCCGGCGGGCCAGCAGCGCCCAGGCCGCGCTGGACGCGGGGAAACGGGCGGCCACGTCGGCCTCGTGGCCAGGGGCTACCGCGGCGACGGCGGCCTCGGCGGACTCATCCGTGGGCAGCAGCGTGGCCGACGGTTCGGGCAGCAGGTTGCGCATGCCGCTCATTCAACCGCGCCGTTCGGCCGCTCCGTTACCTAAATGGCTGAGTCGTTGCTCACGCGACCGGGGGTGTTCCACTACTCGTCACCGGAGTACAAATAAAAGTCCGGAGCCTCCCCAGGACCCGGTAAGGAGAGCCCGGTGGCTGCCGCCGCCGGGCTCTCGTCTGTGCAGTCCCCGGGCAGCAGCCCGGCGGCCCAGCGGACCGCGCCCAACAGGTGCGCCCGGAAGGCCGGCTCCGCGTAGGAGTCGACCGTGTGGCCCAGGCCGGTGTAGAAGGCACGGCCCCGGCCGACGGTGTGGCACCAGGCGATCGGGTGGTCGGCGTCCAGGGCCAGCAGGACGTGGGCGCGGGGTCGCGTCCGGAAGCGGTACCACTCGTCGGTGCGCGACCACGCCGGTCCCAGGTGAGCGGTCGCCGGGTGCCGCCGGTCCTCGACCACCAGGCGGGCCGGCTGGACCGGTCCGTGGGCGGCGAACCACGCCCCGACCAGCTCGCCGTAGAACGGCCAGTCGTACTCGGTATCGGCGGCCGCGTGCACCCCGACATACCCGCCGCCGTCACGCACATATGCCTCGAAGGCCCGCTGCTGCCCTTCCGCCAGCACGTCGCCGGTGGTGCTGAGGAAGACGACCACGCGGTACCGGGCGAGGTTGGCCGTGGTGAACGCGCCCGGGTCCTCGGTCGCGTCGACCGTGTACGCCCCGGGGACGCCGAGGTCGCGGAGCGCGGTGGTCCCGGCAGGGATGGAGTCGTGCCGGAAGCCGGCGGTACGGCTGAAGACCAGCACCCGCGCGGAAGGAGCGGCGCCCGGCGACGCGTCGGGCGGCGGGGCGGCCCGCGCGCCGCATCCCGCGAGCGCCACCACCATCGCCAGGGCGAGGAACAGCCGCACGGTCACATGGTATGGATGTCACCGTGCCCACGCCCCCGCCACTGGAAGTCATCGAGCCCCACGACGACTCCCCGGAGGAGATCGAGTCCCGGCCGGAACTGGACCGCCATCTCGCCGCCGGCAGCCTCGCCGGCCTGACCGTGCAGGGCCTCGCGCTGGACGTCGACCCGCCCGACCTGTCGGCGGTCGAGGTGGCCGGCGCGTTGTTCGTCGGGTGCCGGTTCCCGTCGGTGGAGGTGTCCGCCGACCTGGTCCGGCGCGGCGCGCACGTGATCCCGTGCTTCACCGACGTGCCGTACCCGACGATGCCGGCCCGGCTCTACACCGCCGAGGACCTGGCCGACGGGTTCACCGAGGGCGGCTTCGCCGGGATGTACGACACGGTGGTGTACGAGCATTTCAAGGCGCACGGTGGAGCGCTGCCGGACATCCGCGAGGCGCTGGCGCAGCGGCTGCACGACAGCGGGATCGACAACGCGCTCGTCGACGGTACCGCCGCGTGGATCCGCCGGCATGGCCGGGAGTCGATCATCGGTGTCATGGGCGGGCACGCCGAGCTGCGCGGCTCGGTGGCGTACCGGCTGGCGGCCACGCTGGGTTGGCAGCTCGCCGGAGCCGGCCGGCTGGTCATCACCGGCGGCGGCCCGGGGGTGATGGAGGCCGCCAACCTCGGCGCATATCTCGCCGCGGACAACCTGGACGCGCTGGCCGACGCGATCGACCTCCTCGCGGCGGCGCCCGACTTCCACGACCACGACGCCTATACGGCCGCCGCGCTGGCGGTCCGGGCGAGGTACCCGCGCGACGGCGCCGGTGGCCTGTCCATCCCCACCTGGTTGTACGGGCACGAGCCGGCCAACCTCTTCGCCGGCCGGATCGCGAAGTACTTCTCCAACGCCATCCGCGAGGACACCATCCTGCGCCTGGCCCGCGGCGGCGTGGTGTTCGCAGCCGGCCGGGCCGGAACCCTGCAGGAGGTGTTCCAGGCGGCGACGAAGACGTTCTACCTGACCGCCGGCGGCAGCGGTCCGTACGTCTTCCTCGACGCCTCGTTCTGGGGCGACGCGGTCCCCGGTCTGCTGCGCGACCTGCTGGCCGCGACGCCGGCCGGGAACCAGTCCGGCCTCGTCCACGTCACCGACGACGTGATCGAGGCGGTGCGGCTACTTACTCAGGGTGGTACCGGCTGAGCGCAGGTCCTCGCACGCCTGCCGGACCCGGGCCGCCATGCCGGCCTCGGCGAGCTTGCCCCAGGCGCGCGGGTCGTACGCCTTCTTGTCGCCCACCTCGCCGTCGACCTTGAGCACGCCGTTGTAGTGGGTGAACATGTGCCCGGCGGTGGGCCGGGTGAACGCGTACTGCGTGTCGGTGTCCACGTTCATCTTCACCACGCCGTAGTCCAGCGCCTCGCGGATCTCCGAGAGCAGCGAGCCGGAGCCGCCGTGGAACACCAGGTCCAGCGGCTTCTCCCGGCCGTACTTCGCGCCCACCGCGTCCTGGATCTCCTTGAGGATCTCCGGACGCAGCTTGACGTTGCCCGGCTTGTACACCCCGTGCACGTTGCCGAACGTCAGCGCCGCGATGTACCGGCCCCTCTCGCCCAACCCGAGCGCGGCGGCGGTGGCCAGCCCGTCCTCGGGGGTCGAGTACAGCTTCTCGTTGATCTCGCCGACGACGCCGTCCTCCTCGCCGCCGACGACGCCGACCTCGATCTCCAGGATCACGTGCGCGGCGGCGCACTCGGCGAGCAGATCCTCGGCGATGCGCAGGTTCTCGTCGAGAGGTACCGCCGACCCGTCCCACATGTGCGACTGGAACAGCGGCCCCTCCCCGTTGGCCACCCGCTGCTTCGAGATAGCCAGCAGCGGCCGGACGTACGAGTCCAGCTTGTCCTTCGGGCAGTGGTCGGTGTGCAGCGCGATGTTGACGCCGTATTTCTTCGCCACCTCCTGCGCGAAGTGGGCCAGCGCCACGGCACCGGTGACCATGTCCTTGACGGTCGGCCCGGAGAGGTACTCGGCGCCGCCGGTCGACACCTGGACGATGCCGTCGCTCTCCGCGTCCGCGAACCCGCGGATGGCCGCGTTGAGCGTCTGGGACGAGGTGACGTTGATCGCCGGGTAGGCGAACGCGCCGGCCTTCGCGCGCTCGAACATCTCGGCGTATACCTCGGGAGAAGCGATGGGCATCGGAGCCTCCTTCGGGCGTGACTGCGGCGGGCGGTAGCGTTGGTCCGCCATACCGGAGTATTCCGTACCCGGTAGCGTGGACGGCGAAGGGGGCGACGATGACCGATCCTGAGTTCTCCGACCGCGGCGCGAGCCTCGACCCGGCCGAGCGGGACATCGAGGCACCCGACGCCGACGCCTTCGAGCAGAGCATCTCGGCCGATCCGTTCGAGGAGCCACCGCCCGAGCCCAGCCGCGGCCTGGAGGTCAACGAATGGGACGCCCTGGAGCAGTCCCACGTGGTCGACCTCGACGACGACTACTGAGGCGACAACTACGAAGGCGACGGCTACTAAGGCGACGGCTACTGAGGAGCCACCGCGTCCGGGTGGGCGCGGACCCACTCGTCCAGGTCGCCGTGCGCGAGCGCGGACAGCATGTCGGTCAGGGCCGGCGTGACGATCTGCACCGGCCGGCCGCCGATCGCCGTGTAGGCCGGCGGTACCGCCAGGCTCACCGGCGTCCGCACCTTGTCCAGCGCGGCGACGAGGCCGAGCAGCGGCAGGCCGCCGGAGTCGACGGTCACCGCCCGCCCGAGGCTGCCCAGGAACCCGGACACCCGGGCCGGGTCGGTCAGCACCCCGCTGGCCCGGACCTTGTTCAGCAGCGCCACGAGGACCTGCCGGACGTGCCGTTGCCGGCCGGCCTCACCGTCGGGGAGCAGCACCCGCTGGCGCAGGAAGTCCAGCGCCTCCCAGCCCTTCAGATGCTGGTACCCCACCGGGTAGACCTTCGGCGTCACGCCGGGGACCGGCCGCGTGCCCTGGTACGGCGCCTGGAACCTGCCGTCCTTCGTCCAGCCGACGTGGATCGAGACGGTACGCTCGTCGACGTACACGTCGATGCCGCCCACGCTGTCGACCACCTTGTCCAGCCCGGCGAAGTCGGCCACCGCGCCGCCGTCGACGTGTACTCCGAAGTCGGCCGCGAGGGTCTGGCGCAGGAGCCGGAACCCGCCGTAGGCGTACGCCGCGTTGATGGTCTCCTTCCCGCCCGGGTACCGGCCGGACGCCGGGATGTCGAGGTAGGTGTCGCGCGACACCGACACGAGGTAGACCCGGTCCCGCGTGGCCGGTACCTGCATCAGCAGCACCGTGTCCGCCCGCGCCATCTCGTCCGCGGACTGGCCCGGGCGGCGGTCGATGCCGGCGAGCAGGAAGGTCAGCGGACCGGGGCGGATCCCGTCAGCCTCGCTGGTACGGGGTGCGGCCACCGTGTGCCGGTTGGTCGTCCCGATCGCCGCGACCGGACCGAGCATCGCGAGTACCACGGCCACCACCGCGCCGGACGTCAGCAGGCCGAGCCGGCGGCGGCGCCGGCGGCGGTACCCGTCCTCGATGCGCCGGACCACCGGCTCAGCAAGCGGCGTCAGGTGTTCGTGCCGGACGAAGACCGCCCGCAGTTCCTCCCCGGTCATCGACTGCCTCCAGCCAGGTGTGCCGGGGCCGCGGCCCGCAGCGTCGCCAGCGCCCGCGAGATGTGCGCGCGTACCGTGCCGACCGCGCACCCCAGCACGTCGGCGATCTCCTGGTCGGCCAGGCCCTCGTAGAAGCGCAGCACCAGGGCCGCGCGCTGCCGGCGCGGCAACCCCGCCAGCAGGGTCCACACCTGGTCGCGCTCCGCGCTGTGTTCGGCGTGGTCGGGGGCCGGCGGTGGCTCAGCCGGTACCCCCCGGAGCGTGACCCGGCGCAGCCACGACCCGCGCTGCCAGTCGAGGTACACGTTGGTGAGCATCCGGCGGACGTACCGCTCCGGCGTGTCCGCCCGGGTGACCTGGCGCCACTTGAGATGGACCCGGATCATCGTCTCCTGGACGACGTCCGCCGCGGCGTGCGGGTCGCCGGTGAGCATGAGGGCGTACCGCAGCAGTGCCGGTAGTCGGGAGTTGACGAACTCCTCATAGGTCACGCCTCCACCTCCAGGGCCTCACCCACCCAGACGGGTGGCGCCCTCCAGATGATTGCGTCCCATCGAGACGAGCATCCATCCCACGGCGCGGGCGTGTTCGGTGTCGAGCGGGAAGGCGTACCCGTCGGGACACCAGAGCGTCAGGACGACCAACGGCCGGCAGGCGGGGCACTCCTGGGCGACCTGCACCGTCACGGTCAGGCCGGTATGCGCGGACACCACCCGTGCCGTCCGGGACAGGTGCATGCCGCCCTCGGGCTCCGTGCGGAGCCACCACCACGGGTGCTCGCTCATACACCACACTGCCGGCAGACAAGGCTGGCGCCGCAGCCGGGGCACCAGCGGGCCGGACCGCGCAACGCCCAGCCGAGCGCCAATCCGATTACCGCCGCGGCAACGGCGATTACCAGGACAACCATGGGCGTCATCGTTTCGGCTACCATTCCGCCCACGCAATACTTCATAGCGAATACCGCAACTGAAAGATGTGGTTGCGTAGCGTTCTGAAAGGGTGTTCCATGGCAGACGAAAGGAACGCCCGGGATGAAGCGGCGGCGATCGGGTCGACCGTCCCGAGGCGGCAACTGGGCCGTTTTCTTCGACAGCTCCGGGAGGGCGCCAACAAGACCGTGAAGACCGCCGCCGAGGAGCTGGAGTGGTCGCCCGTCAAGATCTGGCGGATCGAGAGCGGGCAGACCTCCATGCGCTCCCACGACGTCCGCACCATGTGCGAGATCTACGGCGCCTCGGAGGAGATGACTCAGGCGTTGACGGGTCTCGCCAAGGAGACCAAGGCGCGCGGCTGGTGGCACGCATACGGCGACGCGGTGCCGGAGTGGTTTGAGCTGTACATCGGCCTGGAGAGTTCGGCCAGCCGGCTGCGGGAGTATGAACCGGAGCTTATCCCTGGGCTACTCCAGACGCCTGCATATGCAGCCGAGGTCTTCCGGGTGGGGGACCCGGCCAAGCCGTTAGCTGAGATCGAGCGCGGAGTGGCCGTCCGGCTGGGCCGGCAGGCGTTGCTCACCCGAAAGCTGCCACCCGGGCCACGGCTGGAAGTGGTCCTGCACGAGAGCGCGCTGCGCCGCCGGCTCTGGGATCCAGAAATCATGGTCGCGCAACTTCGAAAGCTCGACGACGTGAGCCGGCTCCCGAACGTGTCGGTTCGGGTGCTCCCCATGAACGCCGGCATCCACCGTGCCGCCTTGACCGGGGGAATGTTCATCATCCTGGAGTTCTCGCCGAACAGTCGGGGCACCGAGCCGTCCATCGTCTACAGCGACGGCCTGACCGGCGCGCTCTACCTCGACAAACCTAATGAGTTCGCGGCATATGACGAGGTCTGGACCAGCATTTGGGCGACGGCCTTGAACGAAGCCGAGTCACGCGAGTTGGTTATCGGACTGACCAGGGAGCATGAACGACGATGATTGATCTGTCTCGCGCCGCCTGGCGCAAGTCAACGCGCTCCAACAATGGGGGGGCGTGCGTCGAGGTCTCGGAGACCCCGGACGTGGTTGGGGTGCGCGACAGCAAGGACCCGGGCGCCGCGGTGCTCGTATTCGCCCCGGACCGGTGGCGGGCGTTCCTCGCTGGCGTCAAGGGCGGGGAATTTGACCGCTGACTGGCGACAACGCGCGAGCAATGACGTGGTCGCGCGGTACTTCGAGATGTGGAACACCGGCGAAACCTCGATAGTCGCCGAGATCCTCGCCCCGGACTGGGTCGACCACGCCCACCCGGAGGTCGTCGGGCCGCGGGACGTTGAGCGGGCCGTCCGGAGCATCCGGGCGGCACGGCCCAGCCTCCACTTCCACATCGACGCCGTCCTCGGCGACGGTGACCTCGTCGCCGTCCTTGGCAGAGCCGGCTCGCCGGGCCGGCTCATCTGGCTGGTCCGCCTCGAAAACGGCCGTATGGCCGAGATGTGGACCTTCCACGAGAATCGGGCGCAGGGCGACCCGTAGCGATATCCCCCATGCGGGCCAGCGCGCGGCGCAGCACCACCCGGTACGCGGTGTCGAACTCCGGGCGCGCCTGCGCCGGCATCGCGTCCCGCTGCCGCGCCCACGCGATCGCGTGCGCGAACGAACCGACGCGGATCGCGAGCGCGAACACGCCGGCCAGGCCGGTGCCCCACGGTTCCAGGTACGCGTCGCGCAGCCGCGCGAACCACGGGTCATCCGGCGCCAGCCCGTTGACCTCCTCCAGGAACCGGAACGTGACGACCAGCGACATGAACGGGTGGGAGATCGAGGCGTCGCCCCAGTCGAGCAGGCGCAGCCGCCCCTCGTGCGCGTAGACGTTCGCCAGGTGCAGGTCGTCGTGCTGCACCGTCTCCGGTACCCGGTATGCGGCAAGCTCCTCGCACAGCGCGGCGAAGCGCGGGGCGAACGTACGGAGCCGGGCGGTCTCGTCGGGGTCGAGCGGCAGGTCGTGGCGCAGCAGATCCGCGTACCGCTCCGGCAGCGCCGCGACGCGCAGGTCCGGTACCCCGTGCGCCAGGTGGTCGAGCGCGTACGCGGCCTCGCCCTTCTGCAACTCGGCGTACCGCGGCAGTACCACCTCCCATGCTTCAGGGGGGTTGCCCGACTCCCCGATCGGCGTACCGGCATCCGCGAGCAGCAGCCACGCCCGCTCCTCGTCGTGGCCGAGTACCTCGGCGACCCGGTCCGGCCAGCGCGCGAACAGTCCCGCCGTGAGCCGCGGCTCGAACGCCTGTACCGGCGCGCACGCCTTGAACCAGGCGACCCCGCCGTCGACCGGTACCCGCAGCACCGTCGCCCAGGGCCGTTCGCGCTCCAGTTCGATGACGCCCACGGGTTCGACGTGCGCCCGGATCCACGCCTCGATGGTCGTGCGGGTCAACGGAATGAGAACGCCGCGTACCCCACGACGCGCCCCGGGTCCCCGCCGGTCTTCGCGGACGTGCAACGGTCCAGCAGCCGGGGTCGCAGCCGCTGGTGCTTCGCCCAGCCGACCAGGCCGCGCAGCGCGAACGCGCCGCACGCGTCGCGCGGGCCGATCCGCTCCGGCGCGAGGTCGAGTACCGCCTGGGTGGTCCGCGCGTCCTGCGCCTCGGCCACCGGCTCGGCCTGGTAGTGCGACAGGTCGGTGCTGCACACCAGGATCGTGTCCGGCCCGGCCGCCTCGCCGACCGCACTCAGCGTGACCACCAGGTCGTCCACTGTGGACTGTCCAACCAGGACGGGCAGAACCCGCACGCCGCCCGGCCGGACCCGCTGGAGGAACGGTAGCTGGACCTCCAGCGAGTGCTCGGGGGCGAACGGGTGGTCGTCGACGTTCACGTGTCCGTCGCGCACGAGGGCACGCACCAGGTCGCGGTCGACGGCGACGTCACCGAGGGGCGTGCGCCAGGCCGCGGCGGCGGGAACCGCGCAGCCGTGGATCGGTACGTAGTGCGCCGGCCCGAGGATGACGACGGTGCCGTGGGACGGCTGCTGCAGCCGGGCGTACACGTGCGCGGCCGTCGGCCCCGAGTACCGCAGCGCCGCGTGCGGCACCACATACGCCGGGGCCGGCGCACGGACCGCGGCGGCCTCGGCTCCGGCGGCCGCGAGCAACTGGTCCACCAGGGCGGTCAGCTCGCCCGGGTCGGCCGGGTAGAAGCGGCCGGCCACGGCCGGCGGACGCACCTGGTTCTCCGGCGGGTGGTTCGGCCGTCGATGGCTCTCGGGCACGGTGATCGGTCTATCACACTGGGCACTATCAGCGGTACCCGGCGTCACGGCGACTGATGCTCACCTGTACCGGCATCCGCCGCCGGCCCCAGGTGCCGACCGGCCCGTCGTAGAACCCGGATATCTGATGTCCACAGTGGACACACCGGCCCGAGTCGGTCAGCTCGTACCGCCGGATGTCGTACCAGTCCCGCACCACCACGCCGGCCCCGCAGCCGGGACACTCGGTCGTCCCACCGCCCGGGTCGTGCACGTTGCCGGTATAGACGTAGCGCAGCCCGCGCTCCAGGGCGATCCGCCGGGCCATCCGCAGCGTCTCCGGCGGCGTGGGCGGCACGTCGAGCATCTTGAAGTCCGGATGGAACGCGGTGAAGTGCAGCGGGATATCCGGCCCGAGGTGCTCGGCGAACCAGTCGCACTCCGCCCTGATCTCGTCGGGCGAGTCGTTGTGCCCGGGGATGAGCAGCGTGGTCACCTCGAACCAGACATCCGTCCCGCGCAGGTACTCCAGCGTCTCCAGCACCACCGGCAGCTTCGCGAAGGTGATCTTCTCGTAGAAGTGGTCGGTGAACGCCTTGAGGTCGATGTTCGCCGCATCCATGTGGCGGTAGAACTCGGCACGTGGCGCCGTGTTCATGTATCCGGCGCTCACCGCCACCGCCTTGATCCCTCGCTCATGGCAGGCGTCCGCGACATCCATCGCGTACTCCATGAAGATGACCGGGTCGTTGTAGGTGAACGCCACACTGCGGCAGCCCAGCCGGTCCGCCGCGTCGGCCAGCGCCTCCGGCGAGGCCGATGAGGAAAGGGTGTCGATCTCCCGGGACTTGGAGATATCCCAGTTCTGGCAGAAGCGGCAGGCCAGGTTGCAGCCCGCGGTCCCGAAGGACAGGACCGGGGTACCGGGAAGAAAGTGGTTCAGTGGCTTCTTCTCCACCGGGTCCACGCAGAACCCGGACGAGCGCCCGTACGAGGCGAGCACCACCTGGTTGTCCACCCGTCCGCGGACGAAGCACAGCCCGCGCTGCCCCTCCCGCATCCGGCACGCGCGCGGGCACACGTCGCACTGGATCCGCCCGTCGGCCAGTTCGTGCCAGTACCGGGTCGGCACGGTGTACGGGTCGGCGAGGCTCAGGACATCTGCTGTCGTGTCGGTACTCATGGCTACTCCCGGATCCACGCTACGCCTTCGGCCGGCCGGCGCCGAGCCCCGCTTGGCACCCACCGGTACCGTCAGCGCATGGACTGGAACCTGCGCACCTGCGGGCGCAAGGGGCACGTCACCTACGCCCCGACGGAGGACGTGCTGCGCGACCGCCTGCACGCCCAGACCCCGCTCGGCGAGGCGTGGCGCTGCCTGCGCTGCGGCGACTACGTCCTCGGCCCGCCGAAGGCGGCGGGCCCGGCCGACCACGCCCCCGAGGTGTTGCGCGGCCGGGCGTTGCGCGACGCGGTGATCCTGCGCCTGCTGGCCGTGGAGCGGCTCGCGCGGGCGCTGCTGATCCTGGCCGCCGCGTACGGCATCTGGCGGTTCCGGGCCCACCACGACGCCATCCAGCGGGCGTTCAACGAGGACCTGCCACTCCTCAAGCCGCTGGCCGAGAAGCTGAACTACAACCTCGACGACTCGTCGGTCGTGCACACCCTGCGCACGGTGATCGAGCTGCGCACCAGCACCCTGGCGGCGGTCGCGGCCGGCCTGCTGGTGTACGGGATCCTGCAGATCATCGAGGGCGTCGGCCTGTGGATGCTCAAGCGCTGGGGCGAGTACTTCGCCGTGGTCGCCACCTCGCTCGGGCTGCCGATCGAGATCTACGAGCTGACCGAGAAGATCACCGTGTTCCGGGTCGGCGCGCTGATCATCAACGTCGCCGCGGTCCTGTACCTGCTGCTGACCAAGCGGCTGTTCGGGCTGCGGGGTGGCAAGCCGGCGTACGAGGCCGAGCGGCACGAGGCGAGCCTGCTGGAGGTCGAGGCGGCCGGGGAGGTACCGGCAGCCGGTCGACAGCGGCAGCCGGTACCCTGATCCGTCGTGGGTAACCTGCTCAACGCGACCGAACTGATCCGCACCGTCGGGCTGCTCGGCATCTGGGGGATCATCTTCGCCGAGACCGGCCTGCTCGTGGGCTTCTTCTTCCCCGGCGACTCGCTGCTGTTCCTGGCCGGCGTCGCCGCCTCGCCGGTCGCGGATCACATCCCCGGGCTGGGCAGTACGCACCTGCCGATCGTCCCGCTGCTGGTCGTGACGCCGCTCTGCGCCATCGCCGGCGCCCAGCTCGGTCACTGGTACGGGTACCGGTGGGGGCCGCGGCTGTTCGCCCGGCCGGACTCGCGCCTATTCAAGCAGGAGTACGTGGACCGGGCCGAGCAGGTGCTGAGCCGGTTCGGGGCGGCGAAGGCGATCGTGCTCGCCCGGTTCATCCCGATCGTCCGGACCTTCCTCAACCCGGTGGCCGGCGTGCTGCGGGTACCGGCCGGGCGGTTCTTCACCTGGAACGTGGTCGGCGGGATCCTCTGGACCGACGGGGTCCTGCTCCTCGGGTACTACCTCGCCCGGCAGATCATCAAGGTGATCCCGCCCGAAAAGATCGATCTCTACATGCTGCCCGCGATCGTGGTGATCATCCTGATCTCGATGATCCCGATCTTCGTCGAGGTGTACCGCACCCGCCGGGCGAGCCGCCGGTCGGCGGCGGAGGCCGCGGCCGAGCCCCGGGCCGCCGCCGAGCCGAGGTGACCCGGCAACTCTCCAGCGTGGCGTACCACCCGGGCGGTCAGCCAGCCGCACCCGGTGCAGTCCGGCCGGCCCGGTACCGGCGCCGGTCACCCCAGCGGGTGTCGGCGTCGGTACCCGGGACGGATTGCCTCCGGAGCCCACCACGATACCGCCGGTGACCAGGGAGCAACACGCATACGCGAGCTGATCCGGAGATCACCGACGACGTGGTTGGGCACCCGTCAGCGAGCGGCCTTCTTGGTGGCCCGCTTGCGCGGCGGCGTGAGCAGGTCGGCGATCGCGCCGATCGCGGTGGGCACCAGGCGGTAGTACGCCCAGACACCCCGCTTCTCCCGCTCCAGCAGCCCGGCCTCGGTCAGGATGCGAAGATGGTGGCTCACGGTCGGCTGGGAAAGGCCGAGCGGTGCAGTAAGGTCGCACACGCACGCCTCGCCCTCGGGCGCCGACTGGATGAGACTGAGCAGCCGGAGCCGTGCCGGGTCCGCGAGTGCCTTCAGCACCCCGGCCAGGCGCTCGGCGTCCGCGCGCTCAATCGGCTCGCCGTGCAACGGCGAGATGGCAGGCAAAGAAGTTTCGGCCAACGCTGTTCCCACGTGTTCCATCCTTCCACCAACAGCATTGATTCGCCTGCATATCTGCAGGTCCGAATCGGCAATTTTTTCAGACCGCGAGGCCGAGGTCGGTCAGCGAATAGGCGGATCTGTACTCCAGTCCCGCGGACCTTACGGCGTCTCCCGCACCCCGATCGACGATGACCGCGACGCCGATGACCTCGGCGCCGGCATCCCGTAACGCGTCCACTGCTGTCAGTACGCTCACCCCCGTTGTGGACGTGTCCTCCACGGCGACCACCCGCCGCCCGGACACGTCCGGCCCCTCGATCCGCCGCTGCAGGCCGTGCGTCTTCTCTGACTTCCGGACCACAAAGGCGTCCAAATCGCGGCCCTGGGCGGCCGCGACGTGCAGCATTGCGCCGGCCACCGGATCGGCGCCCAGTGTCAACCCGCCCACCGCGGCGTAATCCCAGTCCGCGGTCAGGTCGATCATGACCCGACCGATGAGCGGCGCAGCCGCATGGTGCAGCGTGACTCGACGTAGGTCGATGTAGTAGTCAGCTTCCCGACCTGACGACAGGGTCACCCGACCGTGAACCACCGCGAGCTCGGTGATGAGCTTGCAGAGGTGGTCACGGTCGGTCATAGATCGAGGGTACTTCGGTCATGCCATCGACGAAGCGCCGCCCCGGACCCGGCCTGAAGTACCGGTTCGCCGGGGGTACCAGCAGCAGGACGCCGATCGTGACCGCCAGCCCGAACGCGACCGCGTCCAGCACCAGCCCGACCAAGGTCATCGGCCCGTTCAGCTCGGCACCGGGAAGGTTCCCGGCGAGCTGGCTGCCGAGCCAGGTGGTGGCCGCCCGGCCGGCGACGGAACACAGGTCGACCAGGGCGAACAGTCCCATCAGGCAGGCCAGCACGACGCGGGCGGCGTTGGCGCCCCGGCGGGCGAGGACCGCGGTGATCACCGCGCCGGCCGCGGGTAGCAGCCACATGACGACGCCGCTGATCACGATCCCGAGGACGGTGGCGGTCCGGTTGGCGGACTGGCTGACCGGACTGTTTACCGATAGTCCGGACATTGACTGCCGGGCCTGCCAGGTGAGTACCGAGTCGATCACAAGTCCGATCCCGGTCACCACGACGCCGGTGCAGGTCAGCGCGATGGCGAGGTCCACCACGCGCGGGCGGGGCGGTCGGGGTACCAGGATCGCCGGCTCGTACCCGGGCGGCGCCGCGAGCCCCCACTGGTACGCCGCCTCGTACCCCTGGCCATAGCCCTGGGGTACCTGCCAGCCCGCCGGGTCGGTCATCGCCCACGCGCCCGCTGGATCAGCCGGCGCGGCCCGTACCGCAGCCCGAATACGGCCGTCTTGTACCGCCAGTCCGGCACGCTGACCAGCCGGCCCCGGCGCAGGTCGCGCAGGCCGGCGCGGACCACCTCGTCGGCGGACAGCCACAGCCAGGACGGGACTGCGCTGCGGTCGATGCCGGCCCGCGCCTGCAGCTCGGTGCGGGTGAACCCCGGGCACAGCGCCATCACCCGTACCCCGCGTCGCCGTACCGCCAGCCCGATCGACTCGCTGAAGTTGGTGACCCAGGCTTTACTCGCCGCGTACGTCGAGCCGGGCATCGCCGTGAACCCGGCCACCGACGAGACATTGATCACATCACCACTGTGCCGGTCCACCATGCCGGGCAGGGCCGCCCGGGTCAGCCGCTGTACCGCCCCGACGTTGATCGCGAGCAGCCGTTCCAGGTCGTCCGGCGACGACGTGAGGAAGGACTGGCGAAGGCCGATACCGGCGTTGTTGACCAGCAGGTCGACCGGCGTCTCCGGCCCGGTGAGGCGGGCCTCGACCGTGGCGCAGCCGTCCGGTGTGGCGAGGTCGGCTGGCAGCGGGATGACCGTGACGCCGTGCCGCCCGGTCAGCTCCTTGGCCTGCTCAGCCAGGCGCTGCACGTCACGGGCCACCGTGACGAGGTCGTACCCCTCCGCGGCGAGGGCGCGGGCGAAGGCGGCGCCGATGCCCGCGCTCGCCCCGGTGACCAGCGCCACGCTCACGGCGTGTCGTCGGTCGGTGGAGGCGGAGGCGGTGCCGGCTGCGGCGCGGCCGGGGGCGGGACCCCAGGGGCGAGTGGCGGCGGGTATGCCGGGTAGACGAGGTCGGAGTCGTCGATCGGCCGGGGCCGGAAGAACGCGTTGGACGCCGGCAGGGCGAGAAGCATGATGATCACGATCGAGGCGAGCAGGTTGATCACGAGGATCGTCACCGAGGTCGGCTTCAGCCAGGCCGGGGTCGCCTCGTTGATCTGCCTGGTCGCCTCCTGGACGTCCACCCCGTTGACGCTGCGCCGTTGCAGGTTGGTCAACGCCCCGCCGGCCGCCACGCCGATGGTCCCGCAGCCGAAGCACAGCACGGCGATGCCGGACAGCGCCCAGCTCACGATCCGGGCGGCGTTGCTGCCACGCAGGTCGAACAGGGCCGCGATCACGAACCCGGCGGCGATCAGCAGACCCAGTACGGCACCCACGATCGCGAGGAACTGCGCCCCCGTGGCGATGGCGTCACCGTTGGGCGCGGCCGCGTACGCCTTCCGGGTCGCGTCGACCACCTTGCCCATGGTGGCGAGGTTGGCGACGACGTTCACCACCTCCAGCACCGCAACCAGGATCATGAGGTACGCGGCCGCCGTGACGAGACCGGGGCGGCGGGTCTCGTGCGGTTGGCTGTAGGACACGGTGTTCCCCCTCCGGAGTCACTCGCGCACACGCTAGCTGGCTGCCGGTACGCCCGCGACCCGGCGCCCGCCATGGTGCGCTACCCGGCCGCGACGTCCAGTCCGTCCTTGCCCGGATCGAGCTCGACCACCACCCGGTCGCCATCCCGGACCTCGCCGGACAGCAGCGCCTTGGCCAACTGGTCGCCGATGGCCGCCTGGACCAGCCGGCGCAGCGGCCGGGCACCGTAGATCGGGTCATACCCGTGGCTGGCCAGCCAGTCCCGCGCGGGATCGGTCACCTCCAGGGTGAGCCGCCGGTCGGACAGCCGCGTGGCCAGCCGGTCGAGCTGGATGTCCACGATGGACTTGAGGTCGACCGTGCTGAGGGCGTGGAACACCACGATGTCGTCGAGCCGGTTGAGGAACTCCGGCTTGAAGGAGGTGCGGACCACCGCCAGTACCGCGTCCCGCCGCTGCTCGTCGGTCAGCGTCGGGTCGGCGATCACCTGGGAGCCCAGGTTGGACGTGAGGATCAGGATCGCGTTGCGGAAGTCGACGGTACGCCCCTGGCCGTCGGTGAGCCGGCCGTCGTCGAGGACCTGCAGCAGCACGTCGAACACGTCCGGGTGGGCCTTCTCCACCTCGTCGAGCAGGATCACCGAGTACGGCCGCCGGCGAACCGCCTCGGTGAGCTGGCCGCCCTCCTCGTACCCGACGTACCCGGGCGGCGCGCCGACCAGCCGGGCCACCGAGTGCTTCTCGCCGTACTCGCTCATGTCGATGCGTACCATCGCCCGCTCGTCATCGAACAGAAACTCGGCGAGCGCCTTGGCCAGCTCGGTCTTGCCCACGCCGGTCGGGCCGAGGAAGAGGAACGAGCCGGTGGGCCGGTCCGGGTCGGCGATCCCGGCCCGCGCCCGGCGTACCGCGCCGGCGACCGACCGGACCGCCTCCGCCTGGCCGACCACCCGGGACTGCAGCGACTCCTCCATCCGCAACAGCTTGGCCGTCTCGCCCTCCATCATCCGGCCGGCCGGGATGCCGGTCCACGAGGAGATGACCGCCGCGATGTCGTCGACGCCGACCTCCTCCTTGACCATGGGCTCGGCCTCCTCGGCATTCGCGGAGGCCGCGGCCAGCTCGTGCTCCAGGGCCGGGATCCGCCCGTACAGCAGCTCGGACGCCTTGCCCAGGTCGCCCTCGCGCTGCGCCCGCTCGGCCTGGCTACGCAGATCGTCCACCTGCTGCTTCAGCTCGCCGACCCGGTTGAGGCCGGCGCGCTCCCGCTCCCACCTGGCGGTCAGCGCGGACAGTTCCTCCTGCCGGTCGGCCAGGTCACGGCGCAGCCGCTCGCGGCGCTGCGCGGAGGCCGGATCGGACTCCTTGCTGAGCGCCATCTCCTCCATCTTCAGCCGGTCGACCGCGCGCTGCTTCTCGTCGATCGCCACCGGCCGGGAGTCGATCTCCATCCGCAGCCGGGACGCCGACTCGTCGATCAGATCGATGGCCTTGTCCGGCAGGAACCGGTCGGAGATGTACCGGTCGGACAGCGCGGCCGCGGCGACCAGCGCCGCGTCGGTGATCCGTACCCGGTGGTGCGCCTCGTACCGCTCCTTGAGCCCGCGCAGGATGCCGATGGTGTCCTCGACGGACGGCTCGCCGACGAAGACCGGCTGGAACCGCCGCTCCAGCGCCGGGTCCTTCTCGATGTGTTCGCGGTACTCGTCAAGCGTGGTCGCACCGACCATCCGCAGCTCGCCCCGGGCGAGCATGGGCTTGAGCATGTTGCCGGCGTCCATCGAGCCCTCGGCCTTGCCGGCGCCGACGACGGTGTGCAGCTCGTCGAGGAACGTGATGATCTGGCCGTTGCTCGCCTTGATCTCTTCCAGGACGCTCTTGAGCCGTTCCTCGAACTGGCCCCGGTACTGCGCGCCGGCCACCATGCCGCCCAGGTCGAGGGCGACCAGGCGCTTGTCGCGCAGGGTCTCGGGGACGTCGCCGGCGACGATCCGCTGGGCGAGGCCCTCGACGATCGCCGTCTTGCCCACGCCGGGCTCGCCGATCAGGACCGGGTTGTTTTTGGTACGCCGGGAGAGCACCTGGATCACCCGGCGGATCTCGGCGTCCCGGCCGATCACCGGGTCGACCTTGCCCTCGCGTGCCCGGGCGGTGAGGTCGACGCTGTACTTCTCCAGCGCCTGGTACTGCTGCTCGGGATCGGGGCTGGTGACCCGCCGGTCACCGCCGCGGATCTGCGGGAACGCCGCGACCAGCGCCTGCTCGGTCGCGCCCGCGCTCTTCAGCGCCTGGGAGACCGCGCCGCCGACCTGGGCGAGGCCGGCCAGCAGGTGCTCGGTCGAGACGTACTCGTCGCCCAGCGGCCGGGCGATCTGCTCGGCGGCGTTGAGGGCGTTGGCGAACTCGCGGGAGACGTTCGGCTCGGCTACCGAGGCGCCGCGCGCGGCGGGCAGGTTCTCCACCGCCCGCGCGGCGGCGCGGCGCAGGTCGGCCGGGTTGGCCCCGACCGCGCGGAGCAGTCCGGTGGCGGTGGACCCGCCGGTGTCCAGCAGCGCGAGCAGCAGGTGCCACGGCTCGACGATGGCGTGGCCCCGCTGGGTCGCCGTCGCGGCGGCGGCGGTGATCACCTCACGGCTCTTGGTCGTCAGGCGCTCGGTGTTCATCGGCTCCCCTGCATCCTCGAAGATACGAACCGGGGTTGAGTCTACGTCACTCAAGTCTCCGCGACGACCCCGGGGCCGCCCCGGCCGGCTGGGCATTGACCCGGGGAGGACCCCATGAAACGCCTCCGCGCCATCTCGCTCGGGGTCGCGGGCCTGCTGGCCGGCGGCGTGCTGGTGACCACCCAGGTCGCCTCGGCGGCGACCAACCTGGTCACCAATCCCGGCTTCGAGTCCGGCCTGTCGGGCTGGTCGTGCAGCCTGGGCAGTACGGTCGGCTCGCCGGTACACAGCGGCGCGGCGGCGCTGGCCGGGGCGGCTTCCAACAGCGACAACGCCCAGTGCACACAGGACGTCGCGGTGGTCTCCGGGGCCCAGTACACGCTGTCCGCCTGGGTACAGGGCAACTACGTGTTCCTCGGGGTCACCGGTGGGGCGTCGACCGGGACCCCGGGGGCGGGCGGGTGGACCCAGCTCAGCGTCACCTTCACGGCCACGTCCGGCAGCGTGCAGATCTACCTGCACGGGTGGTACGCGCAGGGGACGTACTACGCCGACGACGTGTCCCTGACCGGTCCCGGTGGGACGGTCAACCCGCCGCCCACGCCGACCGGGCTGGCCGTCACCGGTAGCACCTCGTCGAGCGTCTCGCTGTCCTGGAACGCGTCGTCGGGCGCGACCGGGTACAACGTCTACCAGGGCACCACGAGGGTCGCGTCGGTCGCCGGTACCAGCGCGACGGTCTCCGGGCTGGCCGCGAGCACCACCTACAGCTTCTCGGTGAGCGCGACCAACGCGGCGGGTGAGTCGGCGAAGTCGGCGCCGGTGACCGCGACGACAGCCGGCGGCGGTACCGGCGGCTCGCCCCGGTCCTGGCCGTACATCGACATCACCATGAGCACCCCGGCGCTCGCGGACGTGGCCCGAGCGACCGGCCAGAAGTTCTTCACCCTCGCCTTCGTCCTGGGCAGCGCAGCCGGCTGCGTACCGGCCTGGGGCGGCACGATCGACCTGACCGACGCCCGGATCAGCAGGGAGATCAGCGACCTGCGCGCCCTCGGCGGCGACGTGGCGGAGCGCTCGGGCACCGTGGTCAGCTACACGCTGGAGGTGCAAAGCGACGACTTCGGGCTGACCCCGGCGCTGGGTACCGACGTGCTGAACAACGCCAAGGCCAACGGGGTCGAGGTGGGCATCGTCAACCCGATGACGATGGACTTCGGCTCGTCGAAGGAGTGGGGCGACGCGGTGATCGCGGCCGCCCAGTCCGTGCTGGGCCAGATGGCCCAGATCTGGCCGGAGAAGACGGCCGCCGCGCGGGCGCGGATGCTCGGTGTCACGCCGATGATCGGACGCAACGACACCGGGCCGGTCTTCAGCATCGCCGACGGGCAGAAGCTGATCACGTGGGCGAACAACAACCACATCGGGCTGGTCGCGTTCTGGTCGGTCGGGCGGGACAACGGCGGCTGCCCCGGCGGCGGGGTGTCGCCG
>JBKPCQ010000161.1:0-8431 GCA_046727455.1 Actinomycetota bacterium
GCGACGTACCGGGCGCACGCGGCGCATGCGGCAAGGCTCGGCCCGGTCGCCCGCTTCCGCCGGCTGTCCGTACCCGCCCAGGTCGGCATCGCCGCCGGCCTCGCGGCGGTCGTCCTGGTCGCCGTTGTGGGCGCCGCGAGCATGTTCAGCGGCGGCCTGCAGCCGAAGGCCACGCCGCACGCGGCGCCGTCGCCGACCGGCCCGCCGTTCCCGGTCCAGGCGTTCACCGACAGCCAGCGCGGCTTCGCCCTGGAGGTACCGGCCGGCTGGACCAAGCTGGCCACCGGCTCGTACTTCGACTTCGTCGACCCGGCGGACAGCGGCCGCACGCTTCGGGTCAACGTGGAGCGGGCGGGCGGCACCGCGGAGGACTTCATCAAGGCTGTCGCCCGGGAGCAGGCCAAGTCCCCGACCAAGTGCCCGACGCCGTTCACCGAGGTGGCCGAGCGCGAGGTCACCCTCGCCGGCCGGCCGGCGGCCGAGCTGGAGTACACCTGCGGGCAGGGCACGGACATGCGGCACGTGCTGTGGCGGGCCACGGTCCTGGGCGGCAAGGCGTACGAGTTCCGCCTCACGGTCGCCGACAGCAAGTTCGCGGAGAGCCGGGTCATCTACGAGCACGCCGCCGAGTCTTACCACCTCAACAAGCCCAGCTGACCTCCGCGCCGTGCTATCAAAGGGCATGGACGTGGGCGCGCTTCGGGAACAGGCGGTGGCGTGGCTGGCCGGCGACCCGGATGACGAGGACCGCGCGGAACTGCGCAAGGTCCTCGACGGCCTGCCGGACACCACGGACGAGCTGGCCGACCGCTTCGCGGGCCAGCTGACCTTCGGGACGGCCGGGCTGCGCGGCCCGCTGCGGGCCGGCCCCAACGGGATGAACCGGGCGGTGGTACGGGCGGCGGCCGCTGGCCTGGTCCGCTGGCTCGCCGCCTCCGGCGCCCCCGGTCCGGTGGTGATCGGCTACGACGCGCGGCACCGGTCGAGGCAGTTCGCCGAGGAGACCGCCCGGGTGGCGACCGGAGCCGGGCGGGAAGCGCTCGTGCTGCCCGGCCCGCTGCCGACGCCGGTACTCGCGTACGCCGTGCGGCGCCTGGGGGCGGCGGCCGGGGTGATGGTGACGGCAAGTCACAACCCGCCGCGCGACAACGGGTACAAGGTGTACCTGGGGGCGGCGCTCGGCGACGAGATCGGCGACGGCGCGCAGATCGTGCCGCCGGCCGACGCGCAGATCGAGGCGGCGATCCGGTCTGTCCGTTCTCCCCTGGACGTGCCCCTCGGGCCGCCCGGCACCGTGCTGCCGTCCGACTTCGCACGGTCCTATGTGGACAGTGTGGTGGGCGTGGTGGACCGCGACTCGTACCGGGAGCTGGCCGTCGCGTACACCCCGCTGCACGGGGTCGCCGGGCCGGTGCTGCGGGCGGCGATGGTCGACGCCGGGTTTCCCGCACCGTCCATCGTGGACAGCCAGGCCGCTCCGGACCCGGATTTCCCGACCGTCTCGTTCCCCAACCCCGAAGAGCCCGGCGCGATGGACCGGGTCCTCGCGCTGGCCGAGTCCGTGCGCGCCGACCTCGTCATCGCCAACGACCCGGACGGCGACCGGTGCGCGGTCGCGGTACCCGACCGGGGCGGGTGGCGGATGCTGCACGGCGACGAGGTCGGGGTACTGCTCGCCGACCACCTGATGCGCCGCGGCGTACCGGGCCGGTACGCGACCACGGTCGTCTCCTCCTCGCTCCTACGGGCGCTGTGCGACGCCCGCGGGTACCCCTACGGCGAGACGCTGACCGGCTTCAAGTGGATCGTGCGCGCCGGTACCGACCTGGCGTACGGGTACGAGGAGGCGCTCGGGTACTGCGCCGCCCCCCGGCTGGTCCGCGACAAGGACGGCATCAGCGCGGCGCTGCTCATCTGCGAGCTGGCCGCCGGCCTGCGCGCCGAGCTGCGTACCCTCGCCGACCGGCTGGACGAGCTGGCCGCCGAGTTCGGCGTGTACGCCACCGACCAGCTCGCCATCCGGGTCGACGACCTCCGGGAGATCGCCACGATGATGGCCCGGCTGCGGTCCCGGCCACCCCGCACGCTCCTCGACGAGCCGGTGACCTCGGTGGAGGACCTGCTACCCGGCGCCGACGTGCTGATCCTGCGCACCGGTACCGCCCGGGCGGTGGTACGGCCATCCGGCACCGAGCCCAAGCTCAAGGCGTACCTGGAGGTGGTGGAGCCGGCGACCGACGACCTGCCGGCCGCCCGCGAGCGCGCCGCCGCCTGCCTCGTCGCGCTCCGCACCGAGGTCGCCGCGGCGCTCGGAGTGTGATGCCCCGACGCGAGCGCCGGTAGGCCCAGCCCCGAGGCGGGCGGCGCCTGGACTGACGAGCGCAGCGAGGAGGGAAGACGGCGCTGTAGGAGCCTCGGGGCCGCGCGAGCGGAGCGAGCGCCGGTAGGCCCAGCCCCGAGGCGGGCGGCGTCTGGACTGAGGAGCGAAGCGAGGAGGGAAGACGGCGCCTTAGGAGCCTCGGGGCCTGCGCGAGCGGAGCGAGCGCCGGTAGGCGCTGCTCAGAAGCGGGGCATGCCGCCGAACTGGCGGTCGCCCGCGTCGCCGAGGCCGGGGACGATGAACATCTTCTCGTTGAGCCGGTCGTCGACGGCCGCCGTCACCAGCCGCAGCGGGAGGCCGGAGCGGTCCAGCCGGGCGATGCCCTCCGGCGCGGCGAGGACGCACAGGATCGTGATGTCGGTCGCGCCGCGCTCGGCGAGCAGCCGGATGCAGTGCTCCAGCGAACCGCCGGTCGCCAGCATCGGGTCGAGGACCAGGACCGGCAGCCCGGTGAGATCGACCGGCAGGGATTCCAGGTAGGCGCGGGGCGCGAAGGTCTCCTCGTCGCGGGCGAGGCCGACGAAGCCCATCGAGGACTCGGGCAGCAGAGCGAGCGCCGCGGCGCTCATGCCGAGCCCGGCACGGAGGACCGGGACGAGCAGGGGCGGGTTGACGACGCGAACCCCCTCCGCGACGTCGACCGGCGTCTGAACCGGGTAGCGCTCCACGGGGATCTCGCGGGTCGCCTCGTAGACCAGCATGGTGGTCAGCTCATGCAGGACGAACCGGAAAGTGCCGGAGTCGGTCCGCTCGTCGCGCAGCACGGTCAGCCGGGACCGGGCCAATGGATGATCAACTACCAGTACGTCCACGGCGCCCATCGTAAGCTGACCTTATGACAAGCACCGTGGCTGACCTGTCCGACGTGGCCCGGTCGGCGGCGACGCTGCGCGGATTCCTGCACGGGCTCCCGGGCGTCGACCAGGTCGGCGCGGAGGCCCGGGCGGCGACGCTCGCGACCCGGTCCATCAAGACGACCGCCAAGGCGCGCGGGATCGACCTGGCGATCCGGATGATCGACCTGACGACGCTGGAAGGCTCGGACACGCCGGGCAAGGTACGCGCGCTGTGTGCCAAGGCGCGGCGCCCCGACCCGACCGACCCCTCGTGCCCCTCAGTGGCGGCCGTCTGCGTGTACCCCTCGATGGTTCCGGTCGCTGTCGCGGCGGTAGCGGGATCCGGGATCCATGTCGCCAGCGTGGCGACCGCGTTCCCGTCCGGGCAGGCGCCGCTGTCGATCAAGCTGGGCGACACCCGGGCCGCCGTCGCGGACGGCGCCGACGAGATCGACATGGTACTCAACCGGGGCGCCTTCCTGTCCGGCCGGTACCTCGACGCGTACGAGGAGATCGTCGCGGTGAAGGAGGTGTGCGGGCCCGCACACCTCAAGGTGATCCTGGAGACCGGCGAGCTGGCGACGTACGACAACGTCCGGCGCGCCTCGTGGCTCGCGATGCTGGCCGGTGCCGACTTCATCAAGACCTCCACAGGAAAGGTGTCCCCGGCGGCCACCCTGCCGGTGACCCTGGTGATGCTGGAGGCGGTCCGCGACTTCCGGGCGGCGACCGGCCGGCTGGTCGGCGTCAAGCCGGCCGGCGGTATCCGGACCACCAAGGACGCGCTGCGGTACCTGGTCCTGGTCAACGAGACGGTCGGCGTGGAGTGGCTGGACCCCGGCCGGTTCCGGTTCGGCGCCTCGACGCTGCTCAACGACCTGCTGCTGCAGCGCAACAAGCTGGCTACTGGCCGGTACTCCGGCCCCGACTACGTCACGTTGGACTGATACCCATGCGATTCGAGTACGCCCCGGCACCGGAGTCGGCGTCCATTGTGGACATCCGGTCGTCGTACGGGCTGTTCATCAACGGCGAGTTCACCGACGCCGGGGACGGGGAGCGGTTCAAGACGATCAACCCGGCCTCGGAGGACGTGCTCGCCGAGGTGGTGGCGGCTGGACCGTCCGATGTGGACAGGGCGGTGGCCGCCGCGCGGGACGCCTACGAGAACCGCTGGCGCGACCTGCCCGGCACCGAGCGCGCCAAGTACCTCTACCGCCTTGCCCGGCTCATCCAGGAGCGCTCCCGGGAGCTGGCGGTCCTGGAGAGCATCGACAACGGCAAGCCGATCCGGGAGTCGCGCGACGTCGACCTGCCACTCGTCGCGGCGCACTTCTTCTACTACGCCGGCTGGGCGGACAAGCTGCGGTACGCGGTACCGGGGCGGAAGGCCCGGTCGCTCGGGGTCGCCGCTCAGGTGATCCCGTGGAACTTCCCGCTGCTCATGCTCGCCTGGAAGATCGCGCCGGCGCTGGCCGCCGGCAACACGGTGGTCCTCAAGCCGGCCGAGACGACCCCGCTGACCGCGTTGCACTTCGGCGGGATCTGCCAGCAGGCCGACCTGCCGCCAGGCGTGGTGAACATCGTGACCGGCGCTGGCGAGACCGGCCGGCTGCTCGTCGAGCACCCGGGTGTCGACAAGGTGGCGTTCACCGGCTCGACCGAGGTCGGGCGGTCCATCGCCCGCGCCGTCGCGGGCACGAGGAAGAAGCTCACGCTCGAACTCGGCGGGAAGGCCGCCAACATCGTGTTCGACGACGCGCCCGTCGACCAGGCGGTGGAGGGCATCGTCAACGGCATCTTCTTCAACCAGGGGCACGTCTGCTGCGCCGGTTCCCGGCTGCTGGTGCAGGAGTCGGTGGCCGAGGAGGTGCTCGACGCGCTCAAGCGGCGGATGGCGACGCTGCGGGTCGGCGACCCGCTGGACAAGAACACCGACGTGGGCGCGATCAACTCGGCCGCCCAGCTGGCCCGGATCCGCGAACTGTCCGAGGCGGGTACCGCCGAGGGGGCCGAGCGCTGGTCGGCCCCGTGCGAGCTTCCGGAGCGGGGCTTCTGGTTCGTGCCGACCATCTTCACCGGCGTATCCCAGGCACACCGGATCGCCCGGGAGGAGATCTTCGGCCCGGTGCTGTCGGTGCTCACCTTCCGTACCCCGGCCGAGGCGGTGGAGAAGGCGAACAACACGCCGTACGGGCTGTCCGCCGGGGTCTGGACCGAGAAGGGCTCCCGGATCCTCGCCATCGCGGACCGGCTGCGGGCCGGCGTGGTGTGGGCCAACACGTTCAACAAGTTCGACCCGACCGCGCCGTTCGGTGGGTACAAGGAGTCGGGGTACGGCCGGGAGGGCGGCCGCCACGGGCTGGAGGCGTACCTTGGCTGATTCCAGCCGTCTCGCGGTTCACAAGACGTACAAGCTGTTCATCGGTGGCGCGTTCCCGCGCAGCGAGTCCGGGAGGTCGTACGTCGTGACGTCGGTGAACGGGGACTTCCTCGCCAACGCGGCGCTCGCCTCCCGCAAGGACGTCCGCGACGCGGTCGTCGCCGGCCGCAAGGCGTTCCCCGGCTGGGCCGGTGCCACGGCGTACAACCGCGGCCAGATCCTGTACCGCGTCGCGGAGATGCTGGAGGGCCGCCGAGACCAGTTCGTCGCCGAGGTGTCGGCGGTCGAGGCGGGCGACGCCTTGTCCACTGTGGACGCGGCGATCGACCGCTGGGTCTGGTACGCCGGCTGGGCCGACAAGCTCGCCCAGGTGTACGGCAACGCCAACCCGGTCGCCGGGCCGTTCTTCAACCTGTCCGCGCCCGAGCCGACCGGGGTGGTGGGGATCGTCGCACCGCCCGACTCGGCACTGCTCGGCCTGGTCAGCGTGCTCGCCCCGGTGATCGTGTCGGGGAACACCGCGGTGGTCCTGGCCGCCGAGGAGCGCCCGCTGCCGGCGATCACACTGGCCGAGGTCTTCGCCACGTCCGACCTGCCCGGCGGGGTGGTCAACCTGCTCACCGGCCGGGTCGCGGAGACCGCGCCCTGGCTGGCCGGTCACCTCGACGTCAACGCGCTCGATCTCACCGGGGTCACCGACCCCGAACTGGCCACCCGGCTGGAACGCGACGCCGCCGAGAACCTCAAGCGGGTACTCCGGCCGCCGGTCGAGCCGGCCGACTGGGATGCCGAGCCCGGTATCGACCGGATGGTGGCATTTCTGGAAACGAAGACCGTCTGGCACCCCAAGGGCGTCTGACTCCCCGGCGCGGGACTAGGGTGTCTCTCGCAGGTACGGCAACCAACACGGAGGTCCTCGTGGCCCGTCAGACCACCGGACAGCGGGACGCGGCGAAGTCCGCGGGCGGGGAGGTCGATTCCGGCCGCCCAGCCGACGTCGACGAGCTGTGGAGCGCGGTCCGGATCGACCCGGTGGAGATTGCCCTACCCAAGGGCGTGGGATACACCCTACGGGCGTACCGGCCGGTCACCGAGGTGACGCCGACCGACGTGTCGGGACGCGAGGAGGACGCCTTTCCCGAGCGTGCCCGTCCCGTCCCGGAGCTGGACGAAGACGAGGAAGCGGAGTTCGACGAGGACGACGCCGAGGAGGACGAGGAAGAACTCGACGAGGACGAGCTGACCGCTGAGGAAGACGAGGAAGAAGAAGAGGAAGAGGAAGACGAGGAGGACGCGACCGCCGCGGCCGAGCCTGAAGAGGTACCCGTCTTCCTGGGCCGGGCCGGTCGGCTCTACCTGTTCCGTACCCCGGAGGCGCTGGTCGAGTTCGTCAAGTCCGGCGCGGAGCACGACCTGAGCCAGCTCGACACCTGGCCGGAGGTTGTCGAGCGGCTCTCGCCCGGCGACGTGCAGCCGCTGGCCGAGGACACGTACGAGCTGGACCTCGTGGTGGACAACCTGCGCGGCCGCCGGGAGACCTGGGACGCCAACCTGGTCATCCAGGCCGGGGAGGTGGCCCGCGACCTGGGGTACGCCCTGCGGATCGAGCCGGTCATCGCCGCCCTGGCCCCCGGCTCGCCACTCGACGACCTCGACGAGGCCCTGCGGGCAACTGAGGGCGGCGGGCTGGGCGGTTTCCTGGCCCGCCGGAAGCTCAAGAAAATCGGGGCAGAAGCCGCGCCTCTCGGCTGGCGGACGATTATCGGCAAGATCTCCACTGTCGTGGACTGGCGCGACTGACCCAACAACAGGGAGCATCAGTCCTGGCAACGCACACACCCCTCGGGAGGAGGACGACGCCGTGGCGCTCGTACGGGTGTACTGCGGTCTCGCGTCGGCGCCGCCGGCGGCGGCGCGAAGCTCAGCCACCGCGTGGCTGACGGCGGCGGTGGTCGACGACGCGGGTCGGCTGATCGACGTCTGTGACGTCAGCGACGACCCCGTGGGGTACGCGGAGCTGGGCGCCCTCCTCGCCGAACGCTCCGGCGGCACCGCCGGGATCGCCGTGGCCGCGGACAATGCCGACCACCAGGTCACCCTGCTCCTGGCCGCGGCCGGCCGGCTGCTCGCAATCGCCGACGAGGAGCTGCTGGACACCTACGCCGACCAGTTCGGCGACGACGAGTCGTTCGAAGAGGTCCAGGCGCCACCCGGGGAGCGCCGGGCCGTCGGGCTGGCCAGGGCGTTGCAGGCCGGGGCTCTCGCCGCGTCGACCATGGGCGCGCCACGCGAGTTGAGCACGCTGCGGCCGGTACTCGCCGCGCACGCCGCGCTGGCCACCGGCCGGCAGGGCGCCGCGATGGCGCTGCGCGAGGTGCTGCGCGAGCTGTACCCGGCCGCGCTGCGCGCCTACCCCGACCCCGCCGAGCCGGTTCCGCTGGCGATCATCGACGCGCTACCCGAGCCCGGCCTGCTCGCCGGTGCCGGCGCGCCCGGCCGGGAGAACGCGGTGGCCGCGTCGCTCGCCGATGCCGGGGTGGCGGATCTGCAGACGGTCACCGACGCGATCACCTCCTTACGCGTCGCCATCAGCGAGTCACCGCGCCGGGCCGGGATCGGCACGACGCTGAGCGCTGCCGTCGCGGAGACCGTCCGGCATGCCGTTGCCGCGGTCCGCGCATGCGACAGCGGCGTCACCGCACTCGTCGGGCTGCTGGCGGAGAAGGCGACCCCGGTACCCACGTCCGCTCCACCGGCCACCGCGACCCGGACCACGCTGCCCCCCTCGGCCCTCCGGGCGGTGCGCGAGCAGGCCGCCGCGGCCCCCCGGCG
>JBKPCQ010000162.1:0-13560 GCA_046727455.1 Actinomycetota bacterium
GATCGCCGCGAAGGAGGCCGGGGGCGGGTACGTGCTGGACGGGATCCCGCGCAGCATGGCCCAGGCCCGCACGCTCTACCTCGTCGGCCGGGAGCTGGAGATGACCGCCAACGTGGCGCTGCACCTGCAGGCCGACGACGAGGAGCTGACGCGCCGGCTGCTCGCCCGCGCCGCCCTGGAGCACCGGTCGGACGACACCGGGGAGGTCATCGCGCGGCGGCTCGCCCTGTACCACGAGGTGACCGCCCCGATCGTGGACTGGTACGGGGAGCGCGGCATCCTGGTCTCGGTCGACGCGATGCGCCCGGCGGAGCAGGTGGGCCGGGAGATCCTCGCCGCGCTGGAGGTGATGCGCGCGATGGTCGACTACGTGCCGCCGGAGGCGCGCCGGCCGATCGACCTGACCAGCCTCGGCGTGGCCTTCGGGCAGGTGAACGGTCAGTAGCCGGTGGCGCAGCCGTCGGCCCGGGACTCCGACCCGGCCACGTAGCCGCCCTCGGGCAGGCACCAGATCGCCTGGCCGTACCCGTACACGTCGGAGTCCTCCACGGTCACCTCGTGCCCGCGCCGGCGCAGCGCCGAGACGGCGTCGGTACCCAGGCCGGGCTCGACGAAGAGCTGGCGCCCGGCGGCCCAGTACCAGCGCGGCGCGTCCAGCGCGGCCTGCGGATCGAGGCCGTCGTCCACAGTGGACATCACGAGCTGGACATGGCCCTGCGGCTGCATGTGCCCGCCCATGACGCCGAACGGGCCGACCGGCCGCCCGGCGCGGGTCAGGAAGCCGGGGATGATGGTGTGGAACGGCCGCTTCCCGCCCGCCGCCACGTTCGGGTGGCCGGGCCGCAGGCTGAAGCCGACGCCCCGGTTCTGCAGTCCGAAGCCGTACCCCGGGATCGCGACGTACGAGCCGAACCCCTGGTAGTTGGACTGGATCAGGCTGACCATCAGGCCGTCGGCGTCGGCCGCGCACAGGTACACCGTGCCGCCCCGGGCCGGCTCGCCGGGGGCGGGCAGCGCGGCGGTCTCGCCGATCAGCGCCCGCCGCCGCGCGGCGTACCCCCGACTCAGCAGCCCGGCCACGGGTACCTCGGCGGCGTCGGGGTCGGCGACGTAGGCGTGGGCGTCGGCGAGGCCGAGCTTCATCGCCTCGACCTGCCAGTGCCGGCGCCGCTCGGCGGGCATCGCCGACACGTCCACGCCGTCGAGGATGGCCAGCGCGAGCAGCGCCGCGATGCCCTGGCCGTTGGGGGGCAGTTCCCATACGTCGTACCCCCGGTAGCCGGTCCGGATCGGCGCCACCCAGGTGGACGCGTGCCGGGCCAGGTCCTGCTTTGTCAGCAGGCCGCCGGTGGCCTCGGCATGCGCCGCCATGGCGAGCGCGATCCCGCCCCCGTAGAACTCCCCGGCCGCCGAGCCGGCGATCAGTTCCAGGGTCCGGGCGGCGGCCGGGTTGCGGAAGGTCTCGCCGGCGACCGGGGCGTGCCCGTCGCGGGTGAAGATCCGGCCCCACTCGGCGAACTCGGGGCCGCTCAGGGTGGCGTGCACGGCGGTGGCGCGCGCCCAGTGGTACGCGACCCGGGGCGACACCGGGTACCCGCCCTCGGCATAGGCGATGGCGTCGGTGAACAGGTCGGCGAAGGGCAGCCGGCCGAAACGCGCGTGCAGGTCGCGCCAGCCGGCCGGCGCTCCGGGTACCGTCACCGGCAGCCAGCCCCGCGCGGGCATCGTGCCGGCCCCGGACGCCGCCGCCCGCGCCGCGCCGAGAGTCAGCGCGGCGGGGGAGCGGCCGGAGGCGTTGAGCCCGTGCAGGGTCGCGCCGTCCCAGACGATCGCGAACAGGTCCCCGCCGATGTCGTTGGCGCCGGGCTGCACGACGGTCAGCGTGACCGCGGTGGCGACGGCGGCGTCGACGGCGTTCCCGCCCCGGCGCAGCACGGCCACGCCGGCCCCGGCCGCGAGCGGCTGGCTCGTGGACACGACGCCCCGGGGCGCGTACAGCGGCTGGCGGCTCACCGGCACCGCACCACGGTATGCCGAAGGGCCCCGGATCCGGCGCGGATCCGGGGCCCTTCGCCGGCCAGCTCACATCGTGATGAACTGGTCCGGCTTGAGCTGGACCGGGGACTCCAGCCACAGGCTCTTGTACTCGTCGTGGATGCCGCTGTTGTGCACCTGGATCGCGAGCGGACCCACCCGGCCGGCGGTGGCGTCGTGGAAGTCCAGCACCTCGATCCCCTTGCACGTGGTGGCACCGGCGGATAGCGGGCAGCAGGCCATCCGGGCGATGCCGGTGGTCTGGTTGCCGATCAGCTCGCACTGGCTCCACGCGTGGATGTCGATCTTCGTGTGCGGGAAGGTCTTGAACTCCGACCCACCGCCGTTGTTGTGTCCGGGCCGGTAGTCCCAGTGGCCACCGTTCGGCGGCTGGAACTGGATGGCGCTCAGCGCGTCCCGGATCGGATTGGTGGTACCCCAGATGAGCACGGTCGGCGCGTGGTTGCCGCTGACCTGGCGCACGTTGAAGATCCACCGGAAGGAGCCGACCTGCCGGTTGTAGTAGATCCAGCCCCGGCTGGTGCCGTTGCCGTGGATCGCGCCGCCCACCACCGACCAGGCGCCCGCGGCGTGCGGGGTCCAGCCGGCGAGGGTGGTGCCGTTGAACATGGAGACCAGGTTCGGGTCGCCGTACGGGTTGCCGCCACCGCCGTTCGGCGTGTGCACGGTCACCGGCGTGCTCGCCGGTGAGACGTTGCCCGCCGCGTCGCGCGCCTTGACCGTGATGGCGTGGTCGGCGTTCGGTGCCAGGCCGGAGCAGGTGCCCGTGGTGGTCGTGCCGTCCACGGAGCCGCAGCCCGAGCCGTCGCCGAACAGGTCGTAGCCGACCACTCCCACGTTGTCGGTGGACGCGGTCCAGGAGACCGTGGCGCTGGTCGCGGTGACGCTGACCTGCTTCACGCCGGTGGGCGTGGTCGGCGGGCTGCCGTCACCACCGCCGCCGCCGGTCGTGCCGTACACGTCGAACTCCTGCAGGGAGTACCCGTGCGCGGCGTCGGCGCGGCACCGGTGGGTACCGAGCATCCGCACGTACCGCCCGGTCCCGGTCAAGCCGGTCCGGTCCTCGACGCCGCCCTTGCCGCTGGTGGTGGCGAAGATCCGCGTCCAGGTCGCGTGGTCCGTCGAGGTCTGCAACTGGTACGCCGTGGCGCAGGACTTGTCCCACTGCAGCCGTACCCGGTGGACCTGCGCCACCGCGCCGAGGTCCACGTAGATCCACGACGGGTCCTTGCCCGCCGTGCTCGCCCACCGCGTGGTCGACTTGCCGTCGACAGCGTTCTTCGCGGCGCAGCACGGAGCCGAGGACGACGCCTTGACCGGGTGGTCGCGCGACAGCAGGACATCCGCGGCGGGTTGCGCCCCGCCTTCACCGGCGCGCGCGACCGCCGCCGTCAACCCCACGGCGAGGACAACGGCCGCGCTGGTCAGCACGGCGATGCCTCTGCTCCGCCTGTTCATTCGTTCCTCCAAGGTCGGCTATCCCGCCGTGGCCGGCAGACCCGCCAAGGTCGGCAAAGGTTTTCATAGATTTGCACGCATGGATCGATGGCTCAATGCCCGCGCTGATCCGCCCCGTCCCGGGTGGCCGTCGCGCGCGGCCACGCAGGCCCGGGAGGCGGTGGTTTCCCAGCACGACCGGCACATCCGCGAGCGGGGCCGGTCCATCGACCGCCGTGAAAGGTTTCGGCAGCGTTTCCGCGGAACGGCAAGTTCCGCGCCACGGCAAGATCGGAAGCTCCGTCAGATCGACTTGACGTCAAGCCACCTTGACGCGATGCTGGAGGCATGATTACCCCCGATGAGGTCGAGCGGCTGCATTCGCTGCGCACGGCGGTCGCCCGCTACGACGACCTGCGCCACCGCGAGGCGCTGGCCCCGGCGGTCGGCGACGGGTACGGACCCGAGCCGCTCCGTCGGGAGGAGGCTCTGGAGCTGCTCGCGCTCGGCGAGGTCATCGCGCGCAAGGCCGGCTACGGCCGGCAGCTCACCGTCCGCACCGCCCGCGCGGCAGGCGCGTCCTGGTCGCAGATCGGCGCGGCGCTCGGCACCACCAAGCAGTCCGCCTGGGAGACGCACACCCGCTGGCTCGACGAGCAGGACGCCGCCGCGCCGGCCGCGTCCTGAGCGGCGTCATGCGACGACCGGTCTGGGCCGACGAGTGCGCGGGGGAGGCGGGAACGCCGCCCGATCCGGGGCTGTGGGGCGTGGTGCGCAGCGATCAGGTGGCGGCCGGCGGGCGAACTGCAGACGTACACCGACGACCCGGCCAACGCCTACCACGACGGCCGGGGTCACCTGGTGCTGACCGCGGTGCGGCAGTGGGACGGGTAAACGCCGTCGTCGTTCCCCACCCGCAGGCAGGTGCACCAGGGCACCCGTTCCCCGAGCGCCACCGGGACGGGCGAGGTCAGCGTCGGGGTACCGCCGTCGTCGGGTGACTGGGGCGGCGACTTCCACACAGCGCCGATCCTCAACCTCGCGGTGGGCGGCTGGGCCGGTACCCCGGACTCCTGGGTCCGGCAGTCGATGCTCGTCGACTGGGTACGCGTCTACGCCTGACCCTCCCGGCGGCGACCACGGCGGGGCAGGAGCGGATCCCTTAAGGGGCGGTAATCAGGAGGAGACCGGGGGCTTCCCGGGATCCGCGATGTGACAGCGGTCCGTACAGTCAGGGCGTGGCACTGATCGAGATCAGGGCGCTGACCAAACGGTACCCCCGGGTGACCGCCCTCGACGCGCTCACCGTCGACGTACAGTCCGGCATCGTGGGGCTGGTCGGCGCCAACGGCGCCGGCAAGTCCACGCTCATCAAGGTCCTGCTGGGCCTCATCGAGCCGACCGCCGGCGAGGTGCGGGTGCTGGGGCTCGACCCGGGGCGGGAGGGCGACGAGGTGCGCGCCCGCGTGGGGTACATGCCCGAGCACGACTGCCTGCCCCCCGACCTGGTCGCCGCGGAGTTCGTCACGCACATGGCGCGGATCAGCGGGCTGCCCCGGGCGGCCGCCCGCGAGCGCGCGTCCGAGGCGCTGCGGCACGTCGGCCTCTACGAGGAGCGGTACCGGCAGATCGGCGGCTACTCCACCGGCATGAAGCAGCGGGTGAAGCTGGCGCAGGCGCTGGTGCACGACCCGGACCTGCTGCTCCTCGACGAGCCCACCAACGGTCTGGACCCGGCCGGCCGGGAGGCGATGCTGGCGCTGATCCAGCGCATCGGCACCGAGTTCAACATCTCCGTGGTGGTCTGCTCCCACCTGCTCGGCGAGGTGGAGCGGATCTGCGACTGGCTGGTCGCCATCGACGGCGGCCGGCTGCTGCGGGCCGACCGGGTCGCGGCCATGACCGTGCAGCGCGACGTTCTCGCGATCGAGGTCGACGAGGGCACCGACCAGCTCGCGGCCGGGCTGGGGGAGCTGGGACTGCCGGTGAAGCAGGACGGGCGGCTGCTGCTCGTCCCGCTGGAGTCCGACGAGACCTACGACGTCATCCTCGGCGTCGTCGCCGCCCTCGACCTTCCCCTGCACCGGCTCGACCAGCGCCGGCACCGGGTGGCTGAGCTGTTCACCGACCAGGAGGTGCTCGATGCCGCCCGTTGAGTCCGCGCCCGCCGGGGTCATCCACGACCTCGGGTACCAGCGCTATACCGGCCCCCGGCTGGGCCGGCGCTACGCCACCGCCGCGCTGTACCTGCACAGCCTGCGTAGCGCCTTCGGCCTCGGCCGCAGCGCCAAGGCCAAGGTGTTCCCGTGGATCGTCGTCGGGCTGGCCTTCATGGTCGCGGTCGTCGCCGTGGTGGTCCGCTCGCAGACCGGTACCGTGTTCATCGGCTATCTGCAGTACCCGGACAGCGTCGGGGTACCGCTGCTGCTGTTCCTGGCCGTCGTGGCGCCGGAGCTGGTCTCCCGTGACCTGCGCGCGCACGTCCTTCCCCTGTACTTCTCCCGGCCGCTGGGCCGGGCCGACTACGCCCTCGGCAAGCTGGCGGCGCTGGTCAGCGCGGCCTGGCTGCTGCTGGCCGGCCCGGAGCTGCTGATCCTGCTGGGCGGGATCTTCTCCCAGAAACACGGCTGGAGCGGCGCCTGGCACGAGTTCACCGACTTCCTCGGGGGCCTCGCGTACGCCGGCATCGAGGCGGTGGTGTTCTCCTCGGTCGCACTGCTGGTCGCGTCGCTGGCCAGCCGGCGGGCCATCGCGGCGGCCGCGATCGTCGGGACGTTCCTGGTGACCGCGCCGGTGGTCGGCGTGCTGACCGTACTCGGCGGGACGCTGCGCCACATCGCCCCGATGCTGAACCCGGTCTCGCTGGTCGGCGGGGTGAAGACCGAGCTGTTCCACACCAAGGAGGGTCTGAATCTGGAGATCTACGGCCCGATGTACGTGGCGGTGGCCATCGCACTGGTGATCACCTGCGCCACCCTGCTGGTGGCCCGGTACCGGAGGACAGGCGAATGAGCACGGTGGAGCTGACCAACGCGTCGCGGTGGTACGGCAACGTGGTCGCGGTCAACGACGTCACGATGACCCTCGGCCCCGGCGTGACCGGGCTGCTCGGGCCCAACGGCGCGGGCAAGACCACGGTGTTGCACATGATGTCCGGGTTCCTCGCGCCGTCGCAGGGGCAGGTGCTGGTCGACGGCCGGCCGGCCTGGCGCAACCCCGACGTGTACCGGACCCTCGGGCTGGTCTCCGAGAAGGAGGCGGTGCACGGGTTCCTGACCGCCCGGGAGTTCGTGACCGCCAGTGCCAGGCTGCACCGGCTGCCGCAGCCGGCCGAGGCGGCCCGGCGGGCGATCGAGCTGGTGGACATGTCCGACGCCCAGGACCGGCGGATGCAGACCTACTCGAAGGGGATGCGCCAGCGCACCCGGGTCGCCGCCGCGCTGGTGCACGACCCGGCGGTCCTGCTGCTGGACGAGCCGTTCAACGGGATGGACCCGCGGCAGCGGCTGCACATGATGGCGATGCTGCACCAGCTGGGCGACGCCGGGCGGACGATCCTGTTCTCCTCGCACATCCTGGAGGAGGTCGAGGAGGTCTCCGGGACGGTACAGGTCATCGTCGCCGGGCGGCTCGCCGCGTCCGGCGACTACCGGACCATCCGCCGGCTGATGACGCACCGGCCGCACGTGTTCGCCATCCGCTCCACCGATGACCGGCGGCTCGCCGTCGCGCTCGTGGCCGAGGAGTCGGTGGCCGGCCTGGACGTGGGCCGGGCCGGGCTGACCGTCCGGGCCGGCGACTACGGCGCGTTCACCCGGGCGCTGCCGAAGATCGCGCTGCGCGAGGGGGTACGGGTGCGGCAGCTCATCCCGTCCGACGAGTCCCTGGAAAGCGTCTTCTCCTACCTGGTGGCGTCATGAATCCCACGATCGCCTGGATCACCGCGCGGGCGCTGCTCGGGCGGCGCCGGGTCCTGCTGCTCCTGCCGTTCCCGCTCCTCGTGGTCGGGCTGACCCTGATCGCGCACGCGGTCCGGCCGGACGCCGCCGACCAGTGGGGCAGGGTCCTCATCAACGGGCTAGGCCTCGGGGTCATGCTGCCCGTGACCGCGCTGATCGTCGGCACCGCCGTGCTCGGCGCCGAGATCGAGGACGGCACGATCGTGCACATCCTCGCCAAGCCGCTGCCCCGGCGGGAGATCATCCTCGCCAAGCTCGCGGTGTCCACGGGCGTCATCGGGACGGTGTCGGCGGTACCGATGTTCGTCGTCGGTACCGTTGCCGAGTCGGTCCGCCTCGGGCTGGCCCTCGCGGTCGCCTGCTACGTCGCGGCGCTGGCCTACGGCGGCGTGTTCCTGGTGCTGAGCCTGCTCACCCGCCGGCCGGTCCTCATCGGCCTGGCCTATGTGCTGCTCTGGGAGGGGCTGCTGGGCAACCTGCTGGCGAGCACCCAGCAACTGTCCATCCGCCAGTACGCGTTGACCATCGCCGACCGGATCGCCCCGAGCCAGCTGGTGCACAGCCACGTCGGGCTGCCGGTGGCGATCGTCATGAGCGCGGTCTTCCTCGTCGGCGGCACGATCGTGGCGATCGACCGGCTCCGCTCCTTCTCGGTGACCGGCGAGACGAGCTGACCGGGTCGGGCCCTCCGGAACCGACCCCTGGAGATCACGAGTTGCCGGCGGATCCCGAAGTCTCGCTGCGGGATCCGCCGGGAGACGGCGATCTCCCCTACCGCACCCCGGCAGTACCGCGAGGCGTCAGCGGCGGGCGGAAACCAGGCCCCCGGGGATCGTCGTCTCCAGGCCCAGCAGCGGGGCCAGCTTCTCGGCGGGTGCCGGCTCGGCGAAGTGGAAGCCCTGCCCGTAGTCGCAGCTCGCCCGGCGCAGTTCCATCAGCTGCGCCCCGGTCTCGATGCCCTCGGCCACAGTGGACAGTCGCAGCGTCTGTCCCAGTTGGACGATCGCGCGGGCGAGCGTACAGGCGTCCCGGGCGTCCCCGCCGCCGGAGACGAACGACTTGTCAATCTTGATGATGTCCACCGGGAACTGGCGGAGGTACGCCAGCGAGGAGTACCCGGTACCGAAGTCGTCGATCGCCACCCGTACCCCGAGCGCCTTCAACCGCCGCAGCCGGTCCATCGTCGCCGCCGTGTCGTGCAGCAGCAGCGACTCGGTGATCTCGATGACCAGACAGCCCGGGTCGAGGCCGGTCTGCGCGAGCGTGGTCGAGACGAACTCCAGCAGGTCGGTCCGCTGGAGCTGGCGCGCGGAGAGGTTCACGCTCACGGTCAGCGGGAGACCGCCGACCCGCTCGGCGTTCCACGCGCTGACCTGCCGGCAGGCGTCGCCGAGCACCCACCGGTCGATCGGCAGGATCAGGCCGGTGTCCTCGGCCAGCGGGATGAACTCGGGCGGGTGGATCAGGCCCTGTTCGGCGTGCCGCCAGCGGACCAGTGCCTCCACCCCGGCGATCCGGCCGGTGGACAGCTCCACGATCGGCTGGTAGTGCAGGACGAAGTCACCCTCGTCGACCGCGTGACGCAGGCTGCCTTCCAGTTCCAGGCTGCGCAGGAACCGGGCCCGTAGCGCCGGGTGGAAGATCTCGTATTGCCCGCGGCCGGTCTTCTTGGCCTGGTACATCGCCAGGTCGGCGCTGCGGATCAGGTCCTGGCCGTCGTCCTCGGCGTCGGTGTTGAAAGCGATGCCGACGCTGGCGTCGACGAACGCCTCGTGGCCGCTGAGGATGAAGGGCGCGCGGAGCCGGTCGATGATCTGCCGGGCGATCGCCGTCACCTGCTCGTCGTCGGTCACGTTCTCCAGCACCACGGCGAACTCGTCGCCGCCGAGCCGGGCCGCCGTATGGTCGGGCGGCAGACAGGCGCGCAGCCGGTGGGCCACGCCGACAAGCAGCTCGTCACCGGCGGAGTGGCCGAGCGAGTCGTTGACGTTCTTGAACCGGTCCAGGTCGACGAAGAGCACCGCCAGCCGGGCACCCTCGCGCGCGGCCCGGGCCAGCGCGTGGTTGAGGCGGTCGAGGAACAGCGCCCGGCTGGCCAGGCCGGTCAGCGAGTCGTGGAACGCCTGCCGCATCGCCTCCTGGGTGTTCGCGTCGGTCACCGCGAGGCTGACGTGTTCGGCGAAGACCCGCAGGACCTCCTCGTCGCTCGGCCCGTACACCCGGTCCGGGCGGAACGAGCCGATGGCGAGGCTGCCGACCACCCGCCCGCTGTCGTGCACGGGCGCGGCCATCGCGCTGACGATCCGCTCCGGTACCGCGCCGTCGCCGTTCGCCTGGTCGTTGCGGACCACCAGCCGGTCCAGCCGCACCGCGGTCGGCGACACGCCCCGATCGCTGACCGGTACCCGCCACAGCCGCTTGGCCTCCTCGTCGGGCAGCCCCCGGCTGGCGACCAGCAGCAGCATGTCCGGCGCGTCCGGGTCGAACATCCGCAGCCCGACCGCCTCGTCGCCGAACAGCTCCTGGGCCGCGCCGGTGATGGTGTCGAGGATCCGGGCCAGCGGCTCCCGCCTGGTGATCGCCCGCTGGATCCGGGAGAGCTGCTCCAGCAGCCGCTGCCGCTCGCGCAGCGAGGTGACCAGGCGCGCGTTCTCGGTCGCCTGCCGGCGCTCGGCCTCGAAGGTGCGCAGCGACTCGACGGTCAGCTCCAGGACCCGGGCCATGCCGCGCAGCAGGCTGACCTCGTCGACGTTGAAGCCGTCGTCGCCCGAGCGGGCGACGAGCAGGCGGCCCGGGGCGCTGCCGCCCAGGTCGGTCACTGCCGCCAGGCAGGTGCCCGCGCCCGGTACCTCGATGACGCCGCGCCGGCCGGCGGCCACCTCGCGCAGTGCCACCTCCGGTACCCGGCCCAGCGCGAACCCGACCGAGCTGACCACGCGGCCGTCTCCGGTCAGGACGGCGGCGACCTCAGCCTCCAGCGCGCGGGCGGCCCGCTCCGTGGCGACCCGGATCGCGCTGGCGACGTCGGACGCACGGGACACCACCGCGAGGAACTCGGCCAGCCGCTGCGTCGCCAGCGCGGTCGCGGTGGGCAGCACGTCAGGCCACCGCGAGGACGGCGAGCGTCTGGTTGTGGTACCCCGTGATGCCCCGGGTACGAGCGATCTCGCCCCAGGTGTAGAAGCCGGCGAGCGGCGCGCCGTCGGCCACCTTCAACATGCGCTCCACCTCCTGTCGCGTGCCCTCCTCCCCGAGGAACCGGCTGCGGGATGTGCAGTCGAAGGCGATCAGGCCGAGCGGCTGGTGACCGGACAGGCCGTCGACGGCGGCCTGGCACGCCTCGGCGGCAGCGTCCATAGTGGACTCCGGGTCGCCCTCCATCACCCAGATCAGGCCGCCTTCCGGTACCTCGCCGCTGGAGCGCAGGCGCCCGTCCGGCCCGGGGACCAGGTTGACGTGCCGCACCTCCTCGCCGTTGCGCCGGCGGATCCCGATCGGCCGGTTGCGCGTGTAGTTGTCGAAGGTCTCCTTGTCCCGGTACACCTCGGGCGGCGCGTCCAACCGGCCGAGGTAGGCGTGCAGCGCCGGCCGGTCGTCCAGGGTATAGATCTCGCCGCGCACGCTGCGCGTGACGATGAGCGGCTGGCCGAGCTTGCGGCAGCCGTGCCCGAGGCCCACCCCGAACGGTGCCTCGGAGGCGATGACCGCGCCGACCACCGACCGGGTGGCCACGTCGCGGCCGTGGAGCTGGTACGCGTGCCCCAACGCCGGGTCCGGGCTGCAGGTGCCCCCGATGAGCGGAACGCTCGCCCCGACGACGCTGTAGGCGCCGGCCAGGATATCCTCCTGGTCGCCCAGCGAGCCGTCGGTCAGGAGCAGGAGGATCCGGTGCGGCGGATCCCGGTCCAGGCGGGTCAGGCAGTCGGCCACGGCCGCGCCGGCCGCGCGCTGCCCGCCGTCGGCGGCGGACGCCAGGGCGGTACAGGCGGCGAAGCCCGGGCCACCGAGCGCGGTGACCGCGACGCCGGGGCCGTCCAGTCCGTCCGACGCGATGACGGCCTCGGACGAGCAGCCGATCAGCGGTACCTCCGGCAACACCTCGGCGACCCCGACGAGTACCTCGGCCGGCGCGGCCTGACCCGAGCAGAACACAACGACGAGCGCGGCGTCCTCGCCCGCCCGCGCCCGGTGTGCCGCCTCCCGGCCGGCCTCGCGGGGATCGGCAGCTCCGCACCGACCGACCGCAAGCCACCGTCGCCCGGTGTCCATCCGCTTAGTTTTCGATACCGCCGCGTATTCCTCAAGGAGTGCCTTTCAACCAGGCGGAAGGGATATCAACTTGCGGGGCCGGGTTATGCTGATCACATGCCGCACCGTTAGGGCCGGGTCCCTCGCCTGTACCTCGTCACCAGGGCGGATCTGCCCCCAGGCACGCAGGCTTGTCAATCGGCACACGCGGCGCTCGAATTCGCCATCGCTCATCGAGATCTCATCTCCGACTGGCATCGCGCATCGAACACCCTGGTGCTCCTCGCCGCTCCGGATGAGCTGTCCCTCGGTTGGTTGTGCGCCGACGCCGCAGCGGCTGACCTGCGGCTGGTCCGGTTCCACGAGCCCGACCTCGGTCACGCGCTGACCGCGGCCGCGTTCGAACCGGCCGCCCGCCGGCTGGTCGCTCACCTCCCGCTCGTTTTCGACGGACGGAAGGGAGGTGAAAACATGACCATTTCTGCCGACGCGTCCGCCGTCGACCTCCGTACCCAGCTCGTCGAGCTGGCCGCGGAGCGCGACGCCCTGCGGGCGCAGCTCGAAGGGGACCTGCCGGCGGCCACTCGCTGGCTGCAGCGCAAGGTCTGGCGCCAGGCCGTCGCCCTCGACGCGCTGAACCGCCGGATCGTCACCCAGCGGTTCGTCCTCCGGACGCTGGGTGAGCTGGGCCGGTCCTTGACGGCCGAGGAGTACCGGACCGCCCGGTCCCAGGTCGCCAATACCCAGTTGCGCGACCGGATCGACGAGACCGGCGGGTGACCGCCGCCCTGGCGCGGCCCGGCCACCGGTACCGGGCTGTCGTCAGGCTCCGGCATCGTGGGTGAACGGCAGGCGCCGCCGCTCACCCCGACCCGCCCCAGTTGCCCGACGGCCGGGCAGCCGCCTCTAAAACGGCCTTCCGTGGGTTCGACTCCCACCTGGGGCGCTGCGTCCAAGATCCGGGCGTGGTGCTCGCTCTTCTGGGGAGGAACACTGGCGCGATGACGGCCGATCCGACGTTCGCCGTGTTCGGTGGGCTCACCGTTGCCGGCGCCGGCGGGCGGCAGCGGTTGGCCGCCACGAAGCAACGCAGCCTGCTCGCGGTGCTGCTGGTGCGGGCCAACGAGACGGTACCGGTCGACGAGCTGGTCGATCAGCTGTGGGGCGACGCCGCGCCGCGCACCGCCCGCAACGTCCTGCAGTGGTACGTGTCGCGGCTGCGTGGCCTGCTGCCCGCCGATGCGCTGTCGTGGACCGACCGCGGGTACTGCCTCACCGTGGCGCCGGGCGGGTTCGACGTGCACGAGTTCGAGCGGCTCGGTGCCGCCGGCCTCGCGGCGCTGGCCGGCGGCGACCATGCGACGGCCCGCACCCGGCTGGCCGAGGCGCTGGCGTTGAGCACCGGGCAGCCGTACGCCGACGTACCCTCCGCGCCGCTGGTCGACGCCGAGGTGAGCCGGCTGGCACAGCGGCGGCACGCGGTGCTCGTCGGGCGGATGCACGCCGACCTGGCGCTGGGACGGTACGGGGAGCTGGTGCCCGAACTGACCGCGCTCGTCGCCGAGCACCCGTTCGACGAGGAGGTGCAGTACCTGCTCGGCGCGGCGCTGTACGGGGCCGGGCGGGCGGCCGACGCGCTGGCGCACTGCCGGGCGGTACGCCGGACGCTCGCCGACGAACTGGGCATCGAGCCGGGTGACCGGCTGCGCGACCTGGAGCTGACCATCCTGCGCCGGGCGCCGGTGCGCGCGCAGGCATCCGCGGCCCCGAAGCCGTCGCAGCTGCCGCCGGACGTGGCCGACTTCGTCGGGCGCGGTACCGAGCGCGCGGCGCTGCTCGCCGCGCTGCGACCCGACCCGGC
>JBKPCQ010000163.1:0-9127 GCA_046727455.1 Actinomycetota bacterium
TCGTAGTACACCGTCGGCGAGTCGTTGACCGGGCTGTCGGGATCCTTGCCGAGGAATTGCAGGGTCATGCTAAACCTCCTCCTGGCTCGCGGGGTGCTGGGGTGTGCTCGGAGCTGCGTCGGCCGGCTGGGCGCCGGCAGGTACTACGACGAGCGGCGCACGCGCTATCAAGGCCCGGGCAGGTACAGCTCGATACCGGCGCGGTGGAGGTCGCAACCGGGGATCGGATGACGCGCGCACTGCTGGCCTCCGCTCGCCGCTCGGAGCCCTTCGGGCGCGGTTCCCGGTGGGAGCCGATCGCCAGTTGGCTGTTGGATCGATTTCTCGGTCTCACGGGCAGGCGGTTGCCTGGCTAGTCTGCGCTCCGGCGACGTCGTCGGGCAAGCTCTCCGCCGTCCCTCAGTTGTGGTGGTGGTGGGACGAGGGTGGCCGCAAGCGGTGGAACGCCCCAATCGTCACGCGCGCGACGGGGCCGAAGCGCGGGCCGGTGGGGCGTCGAGGCAGCAGTGCAGGTCCTGCCGGGTCGGCGGCGCGACGCGGCGGGGGTTGCGGATGGTCACGGCGGCCAGGAGGCCGCCGAGGACGCACAGGGCCGCCGAGATGAGCGACGCGGTGTGGAATCCGGCCGAGAACTCTGCGGGGTGCAGGTAGGCGGTACCGGTGATGCCGGCCAGGGCGGGGAGTACCGACACGGCGATGAGCCCGGCCACCCGGGCGACGTCGTTGTTGACGGCCGAGGCCATGCCGGCGTGCCGGGCGGGTACCGCCGCGAGGACCGTCGCGGTCAGCGGCGCGACCGTGACGGCGAGGCCCAGGCCGAGGACGAGAACGGCGGGCAGTACCTCGGTGAGGTACGACCCGCCGTATCCGATGCGGGTGAACAGCGCGAAGCCGGCGCCCACGAGTACCGGCCCCACGCTCATCTGCAGCCGGGGCCCGATGCGCGCGGCGAGGGCACCGGAGCGCGCGGACAGCAGCAGCATGATCACGGTGAGCGGGAGGAACGAGACGCCGGCCGCCAGGGCGGTGTACCCGGACACCTGCTGGAGCTGGATGGGCAGCAGGAACAGCGCGCCGCCGAGGGCTCCGTACACGACGAAGGTGACCGCGTTGGTCGCGGTGAACTGCGTGTTGGCGAAGATATCCAGCGGTACCAGCGGCGCCGGCGTGCGGCGCTCCCAGGCGACGAACCCGAGGAGCAGGAGTACGCCGCCGATCAGAGCGGTCAGCGCGGCCGGCGAGGTCCAGCCGATCACCGGCCCTTCGATCAGCCCGTACGTGAGCCCGACGAGCCCGAGGGTGACCAGCGCGCCGCCGGTCAGGTCGACCCGGCCGGTCTCGTCCGGATCCCGGGTCTCGGGGACGTGCCGCCAGGCGATGGCCACCACGGCCGCGGCGATCGGCAGGTTGATCACGAAGATCAGCCGCCAGGACACCGCCTGGACCAGCCACCCGCCGAGGAACGGCCCGATCGCGGTGGCGACGCCGCCCAGCCCGGACCAGGCGCCGATCGCCTTGCCGCGGTCCTCCGGCGCGAACGAGGCCTGCAGGATCGCGAGGCTCCCCGGGGTCAGCAGGGCGGCGCCGACGCCCTGTAGTGCCCGGGCGGCGATCAGTACGCCCGCGTTCGGTGCCACCGCGCACAGCAGCGACGCGAGGGCGAACCAGACCACACCGATCTGGAACACCAGCCGCCGCCCGTACCGGTCGCCGAGCGCTCCACCGACCAGCAGCAGCCCGCCCAGCGTGAGGGTGTACGCGGTGACCACCCACTGCAGGGTGGTCATGCCGGTGTCGAACTCGCGGCCGATGGCGGGCAGCGCGATGCCCACGACCGTGGCGTCGATCGCCGCAATCGCGGAGCCGAGCACGGTGGCCAGGAGTACCCACCGGCCCGGTCCACTGGCGTAGCGCAGCTCGGGAGCCTCGTGCGCACGTGTGTCGGTCATGCCCCTCATCCTCTGGCGCCCGCCTGGCTGGCGGAAGAGTCGGACATGCGGTAACTACCGCCCGTGCCGGAGCGCGCGTGTCGGCTGCGAGACACCATGCCGCACGAACGTCCGACCGATCAGCGGACCGTCGGCGGCGCCGCGATTGACCGTTCGGCGGTCACTGTCCGCGACCGCCGCTGTGTACAGTCCCGGTGCGGCGCAATGATCGCGCGCCCCCTGGCCCGGGGTGCGTTCACACACCGAGCCGGGATTGGGGCGGGGACGTGGGTCGTCGCTGGAATTTCATAGGTATCGAGCGGTTGGTCCGGTCGCGCCGGTGGCGACCGGTCCTGACCCTGCCCGAGTTGACCGGCCGGAAAGGGGAGCGCCCCGACCGGCCCAGCCGGCTGAGCGGGCGGTCCCGGCTGCTGCTGAAGGTGGCGGCCCTGCTGGCCGCGCCGCTGCTGACGCTGACCGGCGTCTTCGCCCTGCCCAGCCACGCGACGGTACCGGCGGACTTCCAGACCTCGCTGGTGATGGGGGACGGTCTCGACGGGCCCTCGGGCTTCGAGATCGCACCGGACGGCCGGATCTTCGTCCTGGAGCGCGCCGGGCTCATCAAGATCATCAAGAACGGTCAGCTGCTGCCGACGCCCTTCGCCGACCTGCCGTCCGAGGCGAGCGGCGACCGCGGTCTCATCGGCATCGCGTTCGACCCCGAGTTCGGCGTCGCCAACCACTACGTGTACTTCTATTACACCGGACACGATCTGCTGAACCATCTCGTCCGGTTCAGCGCGGACACCGACGTGGGCACCGACGGCCCGTATACCCTGTTCCAGACCACATCGCCGTCGCAGCTCCTGCACGTCGGCGGCAGCATCCGGTTCGGGCCGGACGGCAAGCTGTACTTCGCGATCGGCGACAACGGCAACGGCGCCAACCCGCAGGACCTGAGCAACCCGCACGGCAAGATCCTGCGCATCAACAAGGACGGCTCGACCCCGACCGACAACCCCTTCTACGGTCAGCCCGGCAAGCTCGGCGCGATCTGGGCGTACGGCTTCCGCAACCCCTGGCGGTTCCAGTTCGACAGCGTCACCGGGCAGATGTACGGCGGCGACGTCGGTGACTACACCATCGAAGAGGTCAATCACATCGTCCGGGGCGGCAACTACGGCTGGCCGATCCATGAGGGTCCCTGTAACTGCTCCGACGGCACCATCGACCCGATCTACTCGTGGCCGCACAACGGGAACAGCGCCGCCGTCACCGGCGGGCCGGTCTACCGCGGGACGATGTTCCCGCCGGAGTACCGGGGCCGGCTCTTCTTCGGCGACTATGCGATGGGTTTCATCAAGACCGCCGACCTCGACGCCAACGGCAACATCACCGGGGTGCACGACTTCGACACCCAGGCGGGCGCCGTCGTCGACATGAAGGTCGCGCCGGACGGCTCGCTGTACTACCTCACCTTCTATCCCGGCGCGCTCTACCGCATCACGTACAACACGACCTCCCACCTGCCGGTCGCGAGCGCCAGCGCGGACGTGACGCGGGGCGTGGATCCGTTGACCGTCCACTTCTCCAGTGCGGGCAGCAACGACCCGGACGGCGACGCGCTGAGCTTCAACTGGAACTTCGGCGACGGCACGTCGAGCACCGATGCGAACCCGACGAAGACCTTCCCGAACAAGGGCGTGTACACCGTGCGGCTCGCCGTCTCCGCGAACGGGGACACGACCAACGCGCAGCCGATCGTGATACAGGTCGGCATACCACCCGTGTTGACCGTCGCCTCGCCGACCGAGGGCCAGAAGTACCACGCGGGCGACACCATCACATACAACGCCTTCGCCAGCGACGCGGCCGGGTTCGACCTGAACGACAACAACATCAAGACGACGATCCGGCTGCATCACGGCACCCACTTCCATCCGTTCCTCGGGCCGTTGACCGGCCGGGCCGGCAGCTTCACGATCCCGACGACCGGTGAGCCCTCGGCCGACACTTCGTACGAGATCACCGTGACCGCCACCGACGGGAACGGGCTGACGACGTCGAAGGTCGTCAACATCTTCCCGTACAAGTCGAACATCACGCTGAACACATCGCCGCCGGGGCTGGGGCTGACCCTCGACAGCATCCCGCGGGTCGCGCCGTACCCGTTCCAGGGCGTGGTCGGATTCCAGCGCGAGCTGGCGGCGCCGACCATGGCGACGGCGGCGGACGGCTCCATGCTCCAGTTCTCGGGTTGGTCGGACGGCCGCAGCATCCGGCACATCATCACTACGCCGGCCACCGACACGACGTACACCGCGAACTACCGGCCGTCCGCGCCGTTCACCGCCGAGTACTACGACAACCCGACGCTCGACGGCACGCCGGTGCTGACCCGGCAGGATCCGAAGATCGACTTCGCCTGGGGTCCGGGCTCTCCCGACCCCGCCGTACCGGTCGACCACTTCTCCGTGCGCTGGACCAAGACCCAGTGGTTCGGCGCGGGCCGGTACCGGTTCAGCACGGTCACCGATGACGGGGTCCGGCTCTACATCGACAACAAGCGGGTCATCGACCAGTGGCACGGCCAGTCGTCCACCCAGTGGACGTACGACGCCGACCTCGGCGAGGGCAACCACACCATCAAGATGGAGTACCTGGAACTGACCGGGGACGCCATCGCGCAGCTCACCTGGGACAGCACCCTCGACCAGCCGAACGAGGCGTACCAGGCCGAGTACTGGAACATGGTGACCGGGATCAACGCCATCCCGCCCACCCCGCCCGTGATCACCCGGAACGAGCTGACGGTCGACCACGACTGGGGCGAGGGCTCGCCGGACCCCGCGATCGGGGTCAACCGGTTCGCCGCCCGGTGGAGCAAGACGGTGAGTCTCGCGCCCGGCTACTACCAGTTCAACGCGACCGCCGACGACGGGGTCCGGCTCTACGTCGACGGGGTACCGGTCATCGACAAGTGGATCGACGAGGGCCCGACGACCTACACGGCGACCCTGCCCATGGACGGCGGCCCGCACTCCATCAAGATGGAGTACTACGAGCAGGGCGCCGGGGCGATCGCCCGGCTGACCTACAGCCAGACCGGTGACCTGCCGGCGTCCCAGGCATGGCAGGGCGAGTACTGGAACGACGGCGGTGGCATCCCGACCATCCCGACCACCCCCGCCGACCTGGTGCGCAGCGATCCCGACCTGTCCTTCGACTGGGGCGAAGGGTCACCCGCGGCGCAGATCACGCCCGACCACTTCATGGTGCGCTGGACCAAGACCGACGTGCTGTCCGCCGGGCTGTACCGGTTCACCGGTGCGATGGACGACGGGATGCGGGTCTACATCGACAACAACCCGATCGTCGACAGTTGGACGCTCCAGAACGCCACGTTCAGCGTGGACAAGGTGGTCCTCAGCGGCCCGCACGTTTTCCGCGTCGAGTACTTCGAGAACAGCAGCGGCGCCCGCGCGGTGTTCGACTACGAGCGGATCGGTGACGTCGTACCGACCGATCCGGGCTGGTCGGCCGAGTATTACGCCAACCAGACCCTGTCCGGGACGCCGGCACTGACCCGCAACGACCAGGACGTGACCTTCGACTGGGGCGAGGGAGCGCCCGGTGCCGGCATCCCGGCGGACCACTTCTCCGCCCGGTGGACCAAGTCCATCGCGTTCGCGGCCGGAGCGTACACCTTCACCGCGACGGCGGACGACGGGGTCCGGCTGTACATCGACGGGACCCTGGTGCTCGACAAGTGGATCCTCGAAGGCGCGACCACGTACACGGTGACGAAACAGCTCACCGAGGGCACCCACCAGATCGTCATGGAGTACTTCGACAACTCGGGCGGGGCGGTGGCCAAGCTGTCCTACGCGCAGTCGAGCCAGCCGCCGCCACCGACGATCCCGTACGCCGCGCAGTACTTCGACAACGCGAGCCTGACCGGTACGCCGGTGGTCACCCGCAACGACGACGCGGTCAACTTCGACTGGGGCTTCACCGGCTCGCCGGACCCGGCGGTACCGACCGACTTCTTCTCCGCGCGATGGACCCGGACCGCCGACTACGAGGCCGGTAGCTACCGGTTCACGGCCACCAGTGACGACGGGATGCGGGTGATGCTCGACGGCAACGTGGTCATCGACGGCTGGAGCGACCACGGGCCGACGACGTATACCGCCGACGTGGCGATCAACACCGGGCAGCATACCGTGGTGATCGAGTACTACGAGCGGAACGGCGGTGCGGTCGCCAAGTTCGACCAGGTCAAGCAGTAGGTGGCGGCAAGCGGTAGGTGGCTCAGCCGACCGGGCCGGTCGCGAGCGTGACGGTCGCGGAGTGGGTCCGGCCGGCTGGGTCCATCCAGGCGACCTTGACGCGGTCGCCGGGGTGGTGGCGGTCCAGCAGGGTGGTCAGCGTCGTGGCGGAGTCGATCGGATAGCCGTCCACGTACTGGATGACGTCGCCCTGACCCAGCCCGGCCGCCGCCGCCGGGGAGCCGGACAGCACGCCGGCGACGGCCGCGCCGGTGGCCGACTGACCCCGCCCGCCGGCCCGGGTCTGCACGCCGAGGAACGCCGTCGCTCCGATGTGGACGGTGGACGAGCCCTGTCCGGCCTCGATCTGCCGCGCGATGGACATCGCCGCGTTGATCGGGATGGCGTACCCCTCGCCGGAGTCCTGGTACTGGAACCCGGCGGAGGCGGCGGTGTCGATCCCGATCACCTGACCGGAGCTGTTGACCAGCGGGCCACCCGAGTCGCCGGACACGATGTCCGCGCCGACCTCGATCAGCCCGGTCAGCCGCTCCGAGGTGCCGGCGGACGGGTCGCTCGCGGTGATGGAACGGTTCAGCGCGGTCACGGTACCGGGGGCGACGGCAGGGGTACCGCCGGCGCCGCCGGCGTTGCCGATCGCGACCACCGCGTCGCCGACGCGCACCGTCGAGGAGTCGCCGATGGCGACGGTGGCGAGCCCGGACGCGTCCTTGAGCTGGATCAGCGCGATGTCGTCGGACCGGTCGTACCCGACGACCGAGGCGTCGTACGTCCGCCCGTTGCCGACGTCGGTGACGCTGATGCTGGTGGCGCCCGCGATGACGTGGTTGTTCGTGAGGACCAGCCCGGACGATGTGAGCACCATGCCGGTACCGGCGGCGCGCGCGTTCTGGTACCCGAGCACGGTGTTGACGTCCACCACGGCCGGGTCCACCTTGGCGGCGATGTCCGAGGAGTCGGTGCCAGACGGGTCGCCACCCTGGCTGGGGCTGGCCGGGGCCGCCGGGGTGGTACCGCCGGCCCGGCCCGTGCCCCACGTCGCCGTACCTGTCGTGGTGATCGCCCGCTGCGCCGCCACCGCCAGCGCGAGGGCACCGGCGATCAGCACGGCAAGCCCGATCACGATCGCGCCGACCACCCACCCGGGGATCCCCCGCCGGGGCGGCGGCTGGGGCGGCCAGTACGCCGGCTGGGGAGCCCACGGGTCGGGTGGTGGCGTCGGGTACGTCTCGCGCATCTTCCCAGCAAAGCGCGCCTTGCTGGGAAGCGCCTGGGTACCGGCTATGCGGCAGGACTGAAGTTAGTCGAGGTCCGCACAGGTCAGGCAGGCGTCGGCCTGTGGGATGGCGAGCAGTAGCGACACCGGCATGTTCGCCCCGCAGTGGAGGCAGCTACCGTACCGGCCGGTGGACATCCGGTGCAGTGCCAGCTCGATGTCGGCGAGCGCCCGGCGGAGGACGCCGGCCTCCTCCTCCAGCCGGGTGCGCAGCTCGGGCAGGTACGGGACGAGTTCCGGGCGGCGCCGGTCTGGCGTGGGCATGAGCGTGCCAGGCATGGTGGTCTCCCTGTCGGTCGGACGTGAAAAGCGAGCTAGCTCACGTCGACCGGTGGCGCGCGGATGCCGGGATGGGCAGCGGTGGGCCGGGCCGGCGCCCGGGGTGTCGCGGCCGGGACGGCGTAGCCGATGGCCGGCGGTGGCCCGACCGGGAGTACGGCGGGGAGATCGGCGAGGGACTGCGGGCTGCTCCTGGCCGCGGCGGTGGCCGGCCTGGCAACCGGGGCGGCATGGCACCGAGAGTGGTGGTGGGGATGGCCGTGCCCGGCGCGGACGGCGACGGCCGTCCGTCCGTCGTGAGCCGGCCGCGGCACGGTGTGGCGCGCCGCGCCGGCCACCGTGAGAAGGACGAGCAGGCCCAGCACGACGGTGCGTCGGCCGGTCCCTCGCATGCTGTGGTTCTACCAGGCGAACCTGGGAAGCGTCCAGGAGCCGGCTGCGCGGTGGCCGGCGCCGGCGACGGTACCGAGGCCGAGGGCGGTCCGGCGGTTCACGCATGGTCTCACGGCTCTCCCCGGTCGCGTAGGTAGGTCCTTCGTGCCTTGACGTACCGGCGGCCCGGGGTGGTTGCATGGAGCCCATGGGCCGCTACGCTGACGCTTTCCACCGCAGTCTCGCCGACCCTGAGGCGTTCTGGGGGGAGGCAGCCACCGCGATCGACTGGTACCGGCCACCCGCAGTGATCTTCGACCGGTCCCGCTGGTTCGCCGACGGGACGCTGAACACCTGCTTCAACGCGCTGGACCGGCACGTCGCCGCGGGCCGGGGCGAGCAGCCGGCGCTGGTCCACGACAGCCCGGTCACCGGGATGACCCGCACCTTCACCTACCGCGAGCTGCTGGACGCGGTGGCCCGCTTCGCCGGGGTGCTGCGCGGGCTCGGGGTCGGCGCCGGGGACCGGGTGGTGATCTACCTGCCGATGGTGCCGGAGGCGGCCGTCGCGATGCTGGCATGTGCCCGCATCGGCGCGGTGCACTCGGTGGTGTTCGGCGGGTTCGCCGCCAACGAGCTGGCGCTGCGCATCGACGACGCCGCCCCGAAGGTGGTCGTGTCGGCCTCGTGCGGGATCGAGGTCAACCGGGTGGTGCCGTACAAGCCGATCCTGGAGCGGGCCATCTCGCTGTCCAACCACAAGCCGGACGCGTACGTGATCCTGCAGCGGCCCCAATGTGAGGCGGCCATGGTGGCCGGCCGCGACCTGGACTGGGCGCAGGCGGCCGCGGCCGCCGAACCCGCCGACTGCGTACCGGTGGCCGCGACCGACCCGCTGTACATCCTGTACACCTCGGGCACCACCGCCCGGCCGAAGGGCGTGGTACGCGACAACGGCGGGCACGCGGTCGCGCTGCGCT
>JBKPCQ010000164.1:0-4781 GCA_046727455.1 Actinomycetota bacterium
CATGTTGTCCGGGCGCTGAGTGAGCAAGGTTGACAGGGCGTTGAGCGTGCTACCCGTCGACCCGCTGTTCCAGCGCCGAGGTACCGGCCGGCCACCTCTGGGTGCTCGGCGACAACCCGACCGCGAGGGGGACTCCCGCCTGCACGGCCACCTCCCGGTCGACCGGGTCCTGGGCGTCGTGGTGCGGCGGCTGTAGTCAGAGGGTCGCCACGGTCGTGCGGATGACCGCGTCCACCCGGTCCGGCCGGACGTCCAGCCGGGCGAGGACACCGAGGCCGCTGACCGTCGCCAGTACCGAGGCGGCGGTGGCGGCCGGGTCCCGGCCCGCGTCCAGCTCGCCGCTGCGCCGGCCCTCCTCGATCGCCTGGCGCACCGCGTCCTCCAGCCGGCCGAACATGCCGTGCACGACCCCGGCCGCCGACTCGTCCCGGCCACCCAGCTCGACCGCGATGTTCACGGCGAGCCAGCCGCGCCGGTGCGGGCACTCCCGCCCGGCCAGCAGCCGGATGAGGTGGGCCAGTTCGTTGGTCGTGTACCGGTGCAGTACCCGCAGGAAGAGTTCGTGCTTGCTGCCGAACGCGTTGTAGAGGCGGCTGACGCCGATGCCGGCCGCGTCGGCCAGCGCGCGACGAGGTGGCGGCGTATCCGTTGTTCCAGAAGACGTCCATCACGCAGTCGACGACGTCGTCCGGTCGGAACTGCTTATGGCGGCCCATCAGGCGATCTCGACACACCCGTGTAGCGAGATCCCCGCACCGTAAGCACGGCGGCGGACCGGCCGCTGACCGTCAACCGGCGCCGAGGAAACGCAGCACCGCGAGTACCCGCCGGTGGTCGCTGTCCGCCGGGGCCAGGTCCAGCTTGGTGAAGATGCTGTTGACGTGCTTGGCGACCGCGCTCTCGCTGACGAACAGGGCGGCGGCGATACCGGCGTTCGAGCGGCCCTCGGCCATGAGCCCGAGCACGTCCCGCTCCCGTGCGGTGAGCCGCCGCAACGGATCGGCGCGGCGGCGCACCAGCAGTTGCGACACCACTTCCGGATCGAGCACAGTGCCGCCCCCGGCGACCCGGTGGGCCGCCTCGACGAACTCGTCGACGTCGGCGATCCGGTCCTTCAACAGGTACCCGATCCGGCTGGTGCGCCCGGCGAGCAGTGTCGCCGCGTACCGCTCCTCGACGTACTGCGACAGCACCAGTACCCCGACCGCGGGCCACCGCGCGGTGACCTCCAGGGCGGCCCGTAGGCCCTCGTCGGTGAAGCCCGGCGGCATGCGGACGTCGGCGACGAGCAGGTCGGGTTGGTGCTCCGCGACGGCGGCCAGCAGTGCCTCGGCGTCACCGACGGCGGCGTCCACCGCCACGCCCCGGGACGTGAACAGCCGGGAAAGGCCGTCGCGCAACAGGATCGAGTCCTCCGCGATCACGACCCGCACGGCAGTTCCACCAGGATCGAGGTGGGTCCGCCGGCGGGGCTGTCGATGCGCAGCGTCCCGTCGACGGACTCGACGCGTTGCCGCAGCCCGCGCAGGCCGGTACCGCGTGCCGGGTCGGCGCCGCCGCACCCGTCGTCGGTGATGGACACGACCAGCCCGTCCGGCCCCTGCCGGACGAGCACCTCGGCCCGGTCGGCGGCCGCGTGTCTGACCACATTGGACAGTGCCTCGGACACCACGAAGTACGCGATCGCCTCGACCGCCACCGCGGGCCGCCGGTCCAGCTCCACGATCAGCCGCACCGGTACCGGCGACCGCGCCGCGATGCCGGACAGCGCCGCGTCCAGGCCGAGTTCATCGAGTACCGCCGGATGCAGCCCGCGGATGAAGTCGCGCAGCTCCGCCAGCGCCTGCTTGGCCTCCTCGTGCGCGTTGGCCACCGCCTGACGCAGCTCGGGCGGCCCGTTCCGCAACGCCGCCCGGGTCATGCCGAGGTTCATCGCCAGCGACACCAACCGCTGCTGGGTACCGTCGTGCAGATTGCGCTCGATCCGCCGGCGCTCGGCGTCGGCCGCGTCCACCGCGCCCGCGCGGCTGGCCGACAGCGACCGTACGCGTTGCGCCAGCGCCTCGGCGCCGGACGGTTGCAGCAGCGCGCCAGCCAGCACGAGATCCACCGACGCGGCGCCCCGGGCCAGCCACGGCGCCGCCAGCACCAGTGCGGCACCCAGTGCGGTGAGCGGCAGCGGGAGGCCCCACTTCGGCGCGACCAGCGGCAGGATGAACAGCACCGCGCCGACCCACACGAGGAGCGCGACCAGCACGGCGGACACCGCGCACAGGAGGCCGCCGAGAGCGTGGTAGCACGCCTGCCGCCAGAAGCGCCGGGAGCGCACCGGGCCCGGCGGGTGCGGCACCAGCTCCACGCCGAGCACCGCATGGAACCGGACCCGCTGCCACCGGGTGAACCGGGGCGTGAGCGCGAACAGCCCGAACAGCGCCACGGCCAGTACCCCCAGCGCCACGGACACGTTGATCAGCTTGTTGTGCGGGGCGTCCACCGACCGGCTCACCTGGCCGGCCACGCTGGCCGCGCCGACCGCCAGGTATACCGGCGCGGCCCACAGCAGGCCGCCGGTGATCAGGTGCGCCAGCGCGAGCCAGCTCCGGCGCGACCACAGCGCGGCCGGTACCGCACGCCACGCGATGCCCGCTCGGTCCGCCACGCCGCCACCCTAGCCAGCCGCTGGCCAGGTTGGCGATGCAGTCAGCATCCGGCCACGACCTGTACCTGGCACCACCCCCGGCCGGGACCGGGCGCTACCGACAACGCGCCGCGCCGTCGCCACGCTGACTGGCATGGGAATGCGTAGACGACTACGCCGCTGCGCCGAGGTACCACTGCGGTTGACCGCGCTGGCCGCGCTCGGCATCGCGTGGTGGCTGCGGGCGCGCCGGACCGGATCGGGAGGCCACCGTGCGGATGGCCGATGAGCGACTGGTACCGGCGGTGGCCGCGGCCGGGCTCGTACCGTGGACCGCCGGCATCGCCGCGCGCCTGCCGCAGACCGCCGTCGCCCGGCACTGGAACCTGGCCTGGGCCGGCCTGGACCTGGCGATCATCGCCGGGCTGGCCCTGACCAGTTGGCTGGCCCGCCGCCGGGACGAGCGGGTCGGGCCGGCCGCGACGGCCACCGCGACGCTGATGTGTGCCGACGCCTGGTTCGACGTGTGCACCGCCGCGGCGGGCGCACCGCTGGCGGCGTCGGTCACCGAGGCCGCGCTGGAACTGGCGGTCGCCGGTATCTGCCTGGCCGTGGGGATGCGGCACCGGCCAGCGCCCGGGCCCGGAGCAGCAGCGCGCCGCCGAACGCCGTTACCGCCGCGCCGATCCGCAGGAAGTAGCCGGCCAGCGAGAACGCGTCGGCGAGCCGGACCCGGCGCGGTGGTTGGTCGGGCACTACCGACCGTCGCCGAATTGGGCGTCGTGAGGGACGGGATGCCCGGTCGGGTGGCCTGACCGTTTTTGTCGGGGGTCCTGTGTAGCGTGGCTGCTCGTGGCTTCGAGCAGGCGTAAGGACATCCCAGACCCGGTCACCAACCGGCTATTCGCCCTCTCCGGCAATCAGTGTGCCTTCCCAGGCTGCACCAACCCAGTCACCCGTCAGGTTGCTTCGGGCGAGCGGCCCGTCACGCTCGCGCAGCGCGCCCACATCGTCGGTGTCGGCCGGCAAGGGCCGCGATCCCGTGCGGTACCGCTGTCGGACGATCTCGACGCCGTGGAGAACCTGACTCTGTTCTGCGGTTCGTGTCACCTCATCGTGGACCGCAACCCACGCATCTACTCGGTGGAGGTGCTCGCCAAGTTCAAGGCCGACCACGAGGCACGGCTGGCGCCTAAGAAGTTTCGACCCGTCCCGCCGCCGCTGGACGTTGAGCCCGTCGACCTCTCCCTCCTTCCGATTTCTGACTTGCCGGGCACCGTGTGGAAGGCGACCGCCCGGTTCCGCACCACCGCCGAGGTCGCCGAGCATCTGCCGCGCTCAACGGGTAGCCAGGTGCTGCCGTTCGTCCTGGCCAGGGGCGAAGTGTGGGCGTTTCATGACCTTGCCGACCCCAAGGGGCCGTTCAAGGAGGTGGTTGACCTGAACGATGCCGAGAAGGTCGACGCCGCCGCCCTGCTCAGGTCCGACGACCGCAATATCTATGTGTGGCTGTTGAACTCGGCGCTGCGCAGCGCGCTGCTTCGTCGCGGCGTGCGTCACGACCGCGACCGCAACCGCTACTACTTCCTTCCCGACCACGAAACCGTCACCCGGCGCGTGGAGGCCAAGACCAAGACTGGCCGTAACCAGTCGGCGAAGAAGGTCGTGCGGCAAGAAGGCGAGCGTTCGGACAACCCGCGCGACGTGTGGTGGCATCTGGCCGCGCAGCTGCGGTTCGAGGAGTTCGAGTCTGGGTCGTGGGGCCTGACCATCAGGCCGGAGTTTCATCTCACCAAGGACGGGCGCGAGCCGCTTGATCCTCGCCGGGTCGGACGTAAGGTGACAAGGCGCAAGTCGCGCATGTACAACGAGGGCTACTTCGACGCGGTCCACTTCTTCCGCTACTTCCTTCTCGACGGGAAGCCCCGGATGGTCCTTCCGGTCGGCCGGCAGAAGATCACCGTTGACGGCGACTTCCCGACCATGGACGCCAGGTGGCCGCACATCGCCGACAAGCGATTCGATCCGATCTTGATGCTTGACAGCGACGACGAGGACGACGTGCTCGATGCGTTGGCGGACTCGCTCGACCTTGACGAGGAATGGGACTGGGGCGCCGAGCACAGCGAGGACGACCAATGAG
>JBKPCQ010000165.1:0-8086 GCA_046727455.1 Actinomycetota bacterium
CCCCGATCGTCCATTCCAGCTCGTCGAGCGAGGCGTGGAGATCCCGCCGGATCGTGCTCAGGGCGGTGGTCACCACCATCGTGTCCAGCATCACCATCAACGACGCCACCGACGCCAGGCCGAGGACCCAGCGCTGCGCCGGGCTAGAAGACTCCCGCATGCCCGTACATACCGGGTCGCGGGCGGGAAATCATCGGGGTACCGGTGGGAGCGCCGCGACCGCGGCGGCGACCGCCTCCTCGGACAGCTCGTGGTCGACCATCTCACCGGCCAGGTAGCTGCCGTACGCGGCGAGGTCGAGGTGGCCGTGCCCGCACAGCGCGGTCAGGATCACCTTCGGCTCGCCGGTCTCCCGGCAGCGCAGCGCCTCCTCGAAGCACGCGGCCAGCGCGTGGGTCGGCTCGGGCGCCGGCACGATCCCCTCGGTTCGGGCGAACTGGACGCCGGCCTCGAAGCACTCCCGCTGGGTCTTCGCCACCGCCTCGATCAGGCCCAGCTCGTACAGGTGGGAGATCAGCGGGGACATGCCGTGGTACCGCAGGCCGCCGGCGTGGATCGGGTCGGGGACGAAGCCGTGCCCGAGCGTGTGCATCTTGATCAGCGGGGTCATGCCGGCCGTGTCGCCGAAGTCGTACGCGTACACGCCCCGGGTCAGCGACGGGCAGGCGGCCGGCTCGACCGCGCGGATCGTCGGGTCGATGCGGCCGGCCAGCTTCTCCCGCAAGAACGGGAACATCAGCCCGGCGAAGTTGGAGCCGCCGCCGGTGCAGCCGATGATCAGGTCCGGCGTGAGCCCCACCCTGCCGAACTGGACCAGCGCCTCCTCGCCGATGACGGTCTGGTGCAGGAGCACGTGGTTGAGGACGCTGCCGAGAGCGTAGTTGGTGTCCGGGTGCTGCGCGGCTACCTCGACCGCCTCGCTGATCGCGATGCCGAGGGAGCCGGGGGAGTCCGGATCCTCGGCGAGCACCTTGCGGCCGGCCTGGGTGAGGTCCGACGGGGACGGGTGGATCGTCCCGCCGAACGCCTCGATCATGATCTTGCGGTACGGCTTCTGGTCGTAGCTCGCCCGCACCTGCCACACCTCGCAGGCGAGGTCGAACTGGGCGCAGGCGAAGGCGAGCGCACTGCCCCACTGCCCGGCGCCGGTCTCGGTGGTCAGCCGCCGAACGCCGGCGGCGGCGTTGTAGTAGGCCTGCGCGACCGCCGTGTTGGGCTTGTGCGATCCCGCGGGCGAGGTGCCCTCGTACTTGTAGAAGATCTTGGCGGGGGTACCGAGGGCACGCTCCAGCCGGTGCGCGCGGTACAGCGGGGTCGGGCGCCACAGGCGGTACACGTCGAGGACCGGCTCGGGAATGTCCAGGTACCGCTCGGTGCTCACCTCCTGCCCGATCAGCGCCATCGGGAACAGCGGCGCCAGGTCGTCCGGCCCGACCGGTTGGAGGGTGCCCGGGTGCAGTACCGGCGGGGGTGGGCTGGGCAGGTCGGCGAGCACGTTGTACCAGCGGCGCGGGATCTCCGCCTCGGTCAGCGTGATCTTGGTGAGCTTCGGGTCGTCCGCCATGGTGCCGAGCCAACCACAGCCCGCCGGCCGCCGGAAGAGCGCGCTACGCGGGCACGGCGATCGCGGTCACCACGAGGCCGTCGCGGACCAGCCACCGGCCGGCCAGCGTCGAAAGCGGCCGGCCGCCCACCTCCGGGCCCGGCACGAGCAGCCGCGCGGTGAAGGCCGCGGGTTCGAGGGCCAGCTCGGCCTCCTCGAAGCCGAGCCAGCGCCGGGCCAGCGGGTACCACGCCTTGTAGACCGACTCCTTCGCGGAGAACAGCAGTCGGTCCCAGTGCACGCCGGGCGACTCCCGGGCCAGCTCGGCGAGCCGGGTCTGCTCCGTGGGCAGCGCGACGAGGCCGAGAACGCCCTCGGGCAGCGGCTCGTGCGGCTCGGCATCGATGCCGAGGGCGGCCAGGTGCCGGGCGTGGGCCACCGCGGCGGCCCGGTACCCGGCGCAGTGGGTGATGCTGCCCACGACACCGGGCGGCCACGTGGGCGCGCGGTCGGGGCCGGTCGGGATCGCGACGAGCGGCAGGCCGAGCCGGCCCAGCGCCCGCCGGGCACAGTACCGGCCGGTGGTGTACTCCCGCCGCCGCTTGTCCACCGCTCGCGCCACGGCCGGCTCCTCCTCGGGGTACAGGACGGCCTCGGGCGGGTCGCCGAAGGCCTCGGCGACGGCGACCTCAACGGGCAGGATCTCGTCGAGCACGACTGGTCGACCTCCGGGACTGGCCTCGCGCGTGGCCGGGTGTCATTGTGGCGGATATGCGGAAGTACGTGATCATGGGGGTACAGGGCAGCGGCAAGGGTACCCAGGCCGGCTGGCTCGCCGCCGACCTCGACCTCGAACACATCAGCGTCGGCGACATCTTCCGGTGGCACGTCCAGCACCACACCAAGCTGGGCGCCCAGGTGCGCCGGATCATGGCCCAGGGCGAGCTGGTCGGCGACGACCTCGTCGAGCCGATCGTGCGGGACCGGTTGAGCCAACACGACTGGAACTACGGCTTCATCATCGACGGCTTCCCCCGCAACCGGCCACAGGCCGAGTTCTTCCTGGAGAGCTACGACATCAACGCGGTGATCCATCTGGACCTGCCGGACTCGGAGGTACGCCGCCGGGTCCTGGCCCGGCGGGTGTGTTCGCAGTGTGGCCTGGACTACAACCTCATCTCCCACCGGCCGAAGGTGGAGGGCCGGTGCGACGTGTGCGGCGGTGAGCTGGTCGCCCGCGAGGACGACACCGAGGAGGCGCTGGTCATCCGGCTGCGGGAGTACCACGCCAAGACCGACCCGATCCTGGAGCTGTTCGCGCGCAAGGAGTTCGTGGTCACCGTCGACGCCCGGCCGGAGAAGGCGACGGTACAGCGGGAGATCCGCAAGCGGCTGGGTCTCGACGACTCATACATAGAACGCGCGTAGCCGCGGGTCGTCGAGGGCCTGCTCGCCGACCATCGCGTTCAGCAGGGCGCGGAACCCCGCCACCGCCTCGGCGCCGTGTTCCGCCACGAGCCCGTGCTCGTACCGGCCGTGGAAGCGCCGCGCCGCCCGCAGCGCCTGCCAGCCGCGCGCCGACAGGCCCACCAGCCGGGCCCGCCGGTCGTCGGGGTCGGGCTGCCGTTCCAGGTACCCCCGCTGCTCCATCGCCTCGACGAGCTGGCCGGCCCCCTGTTTGGTGATCTCCAGCCGGTCGGCCAGCGCGCTGACCGTCATCGGCCCGCCCGCGAGCGCGCGCAGCACGTACCCGTCCGACCGGCCGGTGTCCCCGAAGCCCCGCTCCGCGAGGTCCGCCCGGAGTTCGCGGACGAACTCCTGGTAGGCGGCGGCCAGCAGGATGCCGATGTCGAGGGGTTGCCCGGTGCGCGTCATGCCGTCATGATAGACAAGCCAACTTGGACAAGTTAGCTTGTCTATCGGGGAGGGACATCATGACCGTCATCCGTGGGGCCGAGGCGCCCCGGTTCGAGGTGCCCGGCGTCCAGTTCGCCGGGCTCGCCGCGCCCACCCGCGGCTCCGCCGACGTGTGCACCTGGCGGATCACCGTGCAGCCGCGCTTCGTCTCCGACCAGTCGCACACGCTGGACCGGGCCGAGATCTTCATGGTGACCGGTGGCGCGCTGCGGGTCACCGAGGACGGCGACCTGCTCGGCCCCGGCGACGCCGCCGTGGTACCGGCCGGAAGCCCGATCCTCGTCACGAATCCGGGCGACGAGCCGGCCCAGGCTTACGTCGCCATCTCGGCCGGGTTCACCGGGAAGATGGCGGACGGGACGGTGGTCGACACGCCGCCGTGGGCGCGCTGATCATGTAGCGGCGGGCGGGTGGCGGGACACTACACGGCATGACAATGCCTGAGGTGCTCCGCCCCCGCCTGGTCGGCAGCCTCGCCACGGTCCGCCCGGGCCGGCGCGAGGATGTCGGGGCGCTCTGCGCGATCCTCGCCGAGCCGTCCGTGATGCGCTGGTGGGGTGAGCCCGAGCGACCCGACGAGGTGGCCGCGAAGCTGCTCGGCGACGGCGCGGACGCGGAGTCGGTCCTCCTGGTGATCGAGGCGGACGGTGCGGTGGCCGGTGGCATCGAGTACTACGAGGAGCGCGACCCGATGTACCGGCACGCGGGCATCGACGTCTACCTCAGTGAGCCGTACCAGGGCCGGGGCGTCGGTACCGACGTTGTCGGCATGGTCGTGCGGTTCCTCGTCGAGGGCCGCGGCCACCACCGGGTGACCATCGATCCCGCGACCGCCAACACCGGCGCGATCCGCTGTTACGAGAAGGTGGGGTTCCGGCCGGTCGGCGTGATGCGCCGGTACGAGCGCGGGCTCGACGGGACCTTCCACGACGGGCTGCTGATGGACCTGCTCGCGGAAGAGATCAGCCCGGCCCGCCGAGCAGGAACTCGGTGAGCGCCGCCCGGTAGGGCATGATGCTGGCGATCTCCACGTACTCCTCCGGCCCGTGCTGGCCGCCGCCCTGGATGCCGAAGGCCACCGCGTCGACGCCGCGCGCCGAGTAGTACCGGCCGTCGGCCGCGCCGTGCTTGCGCAGGAAGCCGCCCGGGTACCCCTGGTGCTGTGCCGCCTGGCTGAGCCGCTTCACCTCGGCGCGGTCCGGGTCGGCGTGGTGCGGCTGGTCGACGTGGTCGAGCTCCACGATGACCCCGGGCTCGCAGAAGCGGTCGAGGTAGGCCAGCACCTCCGCCTCCGTGTGGCCGGTCAGGTCGGTGTCCTCCGGCGGGAAGCGGATGTCCAGCCAGGCGAGGGCCTGCGCCGGGATCTGGTTGAAGACCCGGTTGGGGGTCTCGATGTGGGCCACGTTGACCGTGGTGCACCACGCCTCGGTGGGCGGCACAGGGTACCGGGCGAGCAGCCGCTCCAGGCTGCGCATCAGTTTGGTGAGCGCGCTGTCGGCCAGCCACGGGTACGCGCTGTGCCCGGTCCGGCCGGTGGCCCGCAGGAAGCACTTGAGCAGGCCCTTGGACTCGATCACCAGGCGCAGCCCGCTCTGCTCCCCGATCACCACGAACCGGCCGGTGACGCCCTGCTCGACCTGGTACCCGGTGCCGTCCCGCCCACCGACCTCCTCGTCGGTGACGAGTTGCAGGGCGACCGGGTACGGCAGGTCGGCGGCCAGCTCGGCGAACACCTGGGCCTGTACGAGGGCGGAGATCTTCATGTCGTGCGCGCCCCGGGCGTAGAGCCGGTCGCCGACCCGGTACGGGTGGAACTGCGCCGGTTCGGCCGGTACCACGTCCAGGTGCGCGTTGAAGATCACCGCGAACTCGGTGCGGGCCGGTCCCGGATAGATCAACGCGCTGGGCTTGTGGTTGCGCTCGAAGCGTTCGACCGTGTAGCCCGGCCCGACGACGTCGAGCATGAACTCCAGGACCCGGCGCAGCTCGTGCGGCCGGTCCGCGGTGGACGGGATGGCCAGCAGCTCACCGGCGGTGATCAGGAACTGGTCCAGCCGGGACGGGGCGTAGGGTGCGGTCACAACCGCACCCTACGCGCTACAGCAGGGCGAACAGCGGGAACAGCGGGAACCTGACGACCTGCGGCTCGTGGTCCGAAGCCTGGTCGGCGAACTCCGAGTTGACGTGCACGATGTCGTACTGGTACAGCTCCTGGGCCAGGGCCGCCGAGATCAGGATGTGGTCGAGCACCTGCGAGTTGCCCTCGAACACGTAGCTGTACCGCTCGGCGGCCGGCAGGGTGCGCGGCAGGTCGGTCAGGAACCCGTCGCCGACCAGGAGGTCCGCGGTCTGCGAGAACTCGAAGTCGTTGAGGTCGCCGAGCACCACGACGGCCGCCTTCGGGTCCGCCGCGCGGATCTGGTCGACGAACCCGCGCACCTCCTGCGCCTGCTGGTGCCGCTGGGTCTCGCTGGCCCGCGCGGGTGGCTGGAACCGGCCCATCAGCGGCTGGTCCTGGCCCTTCGACACGAAGTGGTTGCCGATCACGATCAGGTCCCGGCCGAGGAACCGGAACTGCGCCGCCAGCGGCCGGCGGGAGGTGGTCCACGCCGCGCTGCCCGGGTCGACCAGCCCCGGCGACACGGTGAGCTGGGCTCGCCCGAACCGGTCCCGGGTCACCCCCACGGCGGTGGTCGCGTCGCCGCCGGGCCGGTCCACGAAGGACAGGCCGCGGTCGGTACGGAACAGGAACGCGACCCGGATGTTGCCGCCCGGCTGCCCGCCGGTCGTGTCGTTGAGCGGGGCGATCTCGCGGTACCGGTACGCCGGGCCGCCGGCCGCGCTGATCGCCGCCACCAGCTTGTCGAGGGTGAGGTTCGCGGCGACGGTACCGTCGTCGGCCGCGCCGCTGTTGTCCTGGATCTCCTCCAGCGACACCAGGTCCGGCGACGACAGGTTGTGCACCAGGCCGGCGGCGAGCCGGTCGAACTTGGCCGGCGGGTCGGTCGGCGCCAGGTTCTCCACGTTGTAGGTGGCGACCGCCAGCTCCAGCGGGAACTGCCGGCGGGTCACCTCGGGCTGCAGCGGCCCCGCCGTGCGGGCCGGGGTGGCCAGCACCTCGACCCGCCAGTTGGCGAAGTCGTAGTCGAGGATCCCGACGACCGGGCCGGGCAGGGTGTCGCCGACGTTCGCCACCGGTACCGGGGCGAGGGTCGGGGACAGCACGAGCCGGTCGGCGTTGGGGTGGTCGTAGGAGTACAGCACGCCGCCGTGGGCGCTGCGCGGGTCGGTCGTGGTGCCCGGTACGACCGGCAGCTCGTTGAACCGGTTGGTCGGCCCGACCGCCACCGCGTCGTCGACCTCGACGAGCATGCCTTCGAGCGACTCGTAGAAGTCCAGCGCGTTGGCCGCCGGGTCGAACGGCGCCGCCTCGACGTCGCCGGGCGCGTCGGCGCGCGGCAGGGGCGGTACCGTCAGGATCTTGGTCGCCGCGGGCAGCGGTGCCCCGCTCGCGGTGACCGTGACGGCCGGCCCGACCAGCTCGGTGGTGGACAGGTTGGTGGCCGCGTTGCCCGGCCGGAACTCGCTGACGGTGCCGGCCACGCTCACCGAATCTCCACTGTGGACGGTGGGCGCCTTGCTGGTGAACACGAACAGCGCCTCGCTGGTGGCCGGGTCGGTGTCCGGCGCCGGGTCCTGGATCCAGAAGCCGTTGCGGCTGACCGCGGTCACCACGCCGGCCGTCGTGACGGCGGTACCGGCCAGCGGCGAGCGGTGCGCCGCGCCCTGGATCTCGTGGATGGCCTTGGTCGGCCGAGGGGGTGGGGGAGCGCCGCCCGAGTTGCGCGGGTTGGCCGCGCCGGCGGTGAAGTCGGCCGCGTTGCTGTCGGTGTCCGTCGCGCCGTCCCCCGCGCGCAGGGCGGCGGTCGTGTTGGACAGCGCCGGGGCGGCGGCCGCGCCCTCGAAGTCGTTCGCCGTGCCGTACCCGACGAAGTCCCGTACCCCGGCCGCGGCCGCGCAGGTCGCCCCGCAGCCCAGCGCCGCCGTAGCGGTCACCAGCGCGACCTTGCCGCTCCCGGCGGCCATCGCGATCGAGCCGGTGGCGTCCGGCGTGGGCGGCGGCGTGGTACCCCCGGCACCGGCCGCCTCCTGCACGAGGTAGTGCGCCCCGGGCGCGACCCTGCCGGCGAGCGCGGTGACCTGGTAGCTGGTACCGGCGGCCGACGCGTACTGCACGCTCCAGCCGGACAGGTCGACGGCGGCGGTACCCCGGTTGTACAGCTCGACGAAGTCGTTGGTGTACGTGGCGCCGGAGTTGCCGCCGCCGCCGTACACCTGGCTGATCACCACGTCGGGGGAGACGGCGGCGGCCGGGCTGGCGACGAGCGCCACGGCGGCCGCCGTCACCACCGTCGCCAGGACCACAGTCTTGATTCGTCGGGTCATGGTCTGACTGCCTACCAGCGTCCGATGAGTTTGTCCTGACCGGCAGGTGAACGCGCGGGTCGGCGGAAGGGTCAGCTCCGAGGCGGGTGGCGTCTGGACTGAGGAGCGTAGCGACGAGGGAAGACGCCGCCTGGGGAGCCTCGGTGCCGCGCGAGCGGAGCGAGCGCCAATATTTCAGCT
>JBKPCQ010000166.1:0-15435 GCA_046727455.1 Actinomycetota bacterium
CGGTGTCCGAGTGGCTCCACGGCGCGCAGCCACGCCGCTAGCGCGCCGCCAAGGCCATAGCGAGCGCCACCACCAGCATCGCGGGAACCGCGAGGAGCACAAAAACGCCGACGCGGACCCCGAGTGACACCCTCGCCGGCCGCTTCGGGTCTGGGCCGGTCAGCCACGACCATTCGCGAACGGCGGTGGGATCGTCGAGGCGGGGATCCGACCCGACCACCGGACGGACCCGCCTGGCGAAGACCTGGCACGGCGACAACTCCAGCGTGGAGGCGTCGCTCTCCGGCATAAACCGCACTGTAGTCCGGCCGAACCGATGCCGGAACCTGGACGACGGCGCCGGCCCCGCTCCCCGGGCCGGCGAGTGCCGATACCCCCGTCGGTAGCCCGAGGTCGTCCCGAGTTCTGACTACTGTCCGTAGCCGCAAGTCGTGCAACATCTTCCGAGATTCTGTCCGCTGATCCGGAATTCCAGGTGTCCGCCAACACGCGGCATGTCGAAAACCCGCGCCCGGCTTCTACGTACCTGACGAGAGGCACCCGACCGGGGTGCCGGAGTCAGGGAGGTCACCATGACCGGTACCCGTTCCTCGGCGGCGGCGGCCCGCGCCGCCACCGGCCACGAACCGGCGAAGCCTGAGCCACGGATCCTGCGGACCGGTGTGGTCCTGGGGGAATCGCCACGCTGGCACGACGGCCGGCTGTGGTTCTCCGACTGGGGTACCCGGGAGGTCGTCGCGGTCGACCTGGACGGCCGGAGCGAGACCATGCTGCGCGTGCCGACGTTCCCGTTCTGCTTCGGCTGGCGGCCCGACGGGCGCCTGCTCGTGGTCTCCGGGGGCGACGGGAGGCTGCTGCGCCGGGAGCCGGACGGCTCGCTGGCGACACATGCCGACCTGACCCCCCTCGCCGCTCCACCCTGGAACGACATCGTGGTGGACGGCCGGGGCAACGCCTACGTCAACGCGATCGGCTTCGACTTCCCCGGCGGCGAGTTCGCCCCCGGCATCGTCGCGCTGGTGACGCCCGACGGCTCGGCCCGGCAGGTGGCCGACGGCGTCGCGTTCCCCAACGGCATGGCGGTGACGCCGGACAACTCCACGCTGATCGTCGCCGAGTCGTACGCCAACCGGCTCACCGCCTTCGACATCGCGGCCGACGGCGGCCTGTCGAACCGGCGGGTGTGGGCCGACCTCGGCCAGGGCGTCCCCGACGGCATCTGCGTGGACGCCGAGGGTGCGGTCTGGTACGCGGACGTGCCCAACAAGTGGTGCGCCCGGGTCCGCGAGGGCGGCGAGGTGCTGGACACCGTCGAGTTGGACCGCGGCTCCTTCGCCTGCGCGCTCGGCGGCCCGGACGGGCGGACGCTGTTCGTGGTGGCCGCCGAGTGGTCGGGTACCGCCGGGATGATGGGCGGGTCGCCAACCGGGCAGGTGCTGGCCGTGCCGGCGCCGGCTCCCGGCGCGGGCTGGCCGTAGGTCAGCTCGGCGCCACCCAGTCGGGGTGTGCCGCCACGAAGGTGGCCACGGTGTCCTCCCGTACCGACCGCAACAGCTCCAGGCTGGTGTCGGTCAGGGTCTCGACGGCCCCGACGCCGGGGACGACCGTGGTGGCGTACTGGCCGCCGTTGGTCCTGACGGTCAGCACGTCGCCGGCGCCGATGCCCCGCATCGCGAACAGCCAGTCACCCAGGCTGATCCCACCGTTGTCGGTGGTCATCGCCCGCCCGACGGTGTCCAGTACCCGGGACAGCCTGCCCGGGTTGCTGAGCACCCCGGCGGCGAGGACCTGCCGGACCACCGCCTTGATGAACTGCTGCTGGTGGCGCTGGCGGCCGTAGTCGCCATCGCCGCCGGCCAGCAGCTCCCGCTGCCGGGTGTAGTCCAGCGCCTCCCACGCCGCCAGGTGCCGGCAGCCCGGCTCGTAGACCTTCGGCGTCACGCCGGGCACGGCGTGCAGGCTCAGATCGGCGTCCTGGCGGAACGGTACGGCCACCCTGCCGTCCGCGGTGTAGCCGACGTGGATCGACGTGACCTTCTCGTCGACGCACATGTCCACCCCGCCGAGCACGCCGACGACCTGCTGGAACCCGGCGAAGTCCAGCACCGCCGCCGCGTCGAACCCGATCCCGTACCGCTCCTTGATCGTACGTCCCAGCAGGTGTACCCCGCCGGGGACGCCACCGCCGTTGCGCGACCCGTAGGCGAATGCCGCGTTGATCTTGTCGGAGCCGCCGGCCCATCCGGTGGCCGGGTCGGCCGGGATCGGTACCAGCGTGTCGCGCGGGATGGACACCAGGAACGCCTGGTCGTGCGCCGCCGGTACGTGCACGATGATGATCGAGTCGGCGCGCGACTGGTCGGCCGGGTTCTGGTCCGGCCGCGTGTCGATGCCGACGAGCAGGACGGTGACCGGGCCGTTGACGGTCACGTGGTGGGCCGCCCGGTTGCCGGCGTCGCCGAGGAGGTCGGACTGCGGCACGCTGCCCGACACCCGGGTGACCAGTAGCTGGTACCCGGCGAACAGGCCCGCGCTGGCCAGGATCAGCAGCGCGCCGAGGATGATCAGCAGGCGGGCCCACCAGGGATCGCGCCGGGGCGGTGGCGGATCCTCCACCGGGGCCTCGGCCGACGGTTCCGCGACCGGCGCAGCCACCAGTCCCCGGTACCCCCGGCTGGTGCTGGGGAAACGCGGTGCGGGAGGGGCCGGCGGACCGGCCCCTCCCGCCTGCCTAGGCCGCCGCGGCGGCCGCGGACGCCGCGATGACCGCCCGCGCGGCGAGGGTCAGCTCGCGGGCGCGCCGCTCGTCGACATGCCCGCCGCCGAACGTCGCGTCGTCGAGCAGTTCCGCGATCTGGCCGGCGACCCGGTCGCGGGCCTGGCCGAGCGCGGTCAGTGCGGCGACCGTGGCGTGGTACCGGGCGTCGCCCGGGGTGTCCGACCGGATCCCCTTGGTCGCGGCGGTGAGCGTGTTCGTACCGAACTCGCCGACGCACGCGTTGAGCTGCTTGTACGCCTCGCCGAGCTGGTTCAGCGTCGGCTTGTGCCCGCGTAGCCCCACGGGCAGCGCCGGGGTCTCGGCGAACTCCCACAGCGCGCGGCCGTCGGAGCGGTAGTCGTCGCGCAGCCCGAGCAGGGCCAGGACGGTCGGCCGGACGTCGGTGTGGTCGCTCCACACCGAGTCGGTGACCCCCAGGTGCCGCACGCCCGGACCGGCGACGCCCAGCCAGGTCACGTTGATGTCCGGGCTGAAGTCGCCGTGGTTCCAGGCGAAGGCCGGGTTGATCGTGACGCACGGGGAGTTGCAGTTCGGCGCGCCGCCGAACAGGAAGTAATCCGGGTTGGCGAACGCGGTGAACGTCGGCGTGCGCCGCGTGTCGGCGGTCGTCATGTGCAGCAGGCGCTGCTCCGTGGCGTCCGCCATGAACTGGGTGATGGTCTGGGTCTGGTTGTTGTACGGGTTGACCGCCGTCACGCGCCCGACCGCCCGTTCGAAGTCCCGGGTGACCGGCGCGTCCGCAGTCGGTTGGCCGTCGAGGTAGAAGTTCGGCGCCGAGTCGGCGTGCACCTGGAACGGCGTGGTGGTCTGCTGCTGGGTCGCGAGCAGGCCGCGGATGTTCGTGTTGACCTCGCCGATCTTCGGGTAGGTGCACGGGGTGTGGATCCCGTCGCAGCCGGCCGGGGTCGGCGGGCCGCCCACGAAGTGGTCGTTCTCGTCGGCGGTCACGACGAACAGGGTGTTGGCGGTGGTGAGGCCGTCGTGGCCGAGCCGGTCGAAGAACGTGGCGAACGCGTCGTCGTAGGACTTGAGCGCGGCGACGTAGCCGGCCTCGCCGGGGCCGTAGGCGCCGCCGGTCGGGTGCCGGTCGTGGGCGTCGGAGATGTACCCGAAGGTGACCGGTACCCCGGCCTCCTGCATCTGGGCGACGTAGCCGAGGGTGTTCGCGGCGCTCATCCCGTCGAAGCCGGGGAAGCCCGGCCGGCCCTGGCCGTCCACGATCGGCATGCCACCGTCCACCGTGGTCACCGGCCCGTTGGGCGAGATCACCGGGTTGGTGTACTTGGCCCCGAACAGCCCCTGGTACCCGTCGTAGCCGCCGGGCTCGTCGGGCAGCAGGTCCGGCCGGGCGTTGCCGGCGGCGCACCGGGCCGACGCCTTCGCGCAGTGCACCCCGATGCCGACGAAGTCGGTGGTGGCGAGGCTCGGGTTGGTGGCGGCCTCGATCGCCTCGGGCGAGCCGGGCCCGAACACCGTCGGCACGTCCGGCCCGATGTTCTCCAGGATCGTGTTGGCCGCCGCGACGGCGCCCACGTCACAGCCGGCGCGGGTGAACGGTACCCACGGGGCCGGCGCGACCTTGCCGTTCGGCGCGACCATCGTGGGCGCCGGATCGGTCGGCGTCGGGGTGGTCGGGTCGAACACGCCGGCCGTCCAGTACGCGAACGTGACCGCCGGGTTCGAGGTGCCGGCCGGGGTGTAGTAGCGGTACGAGTTGGATACCGGCTGGCCGTGCCGGTCGCCGTAGACGCCGGTCAGCGCCGTGAGGATGTCGGTGCCGGTGTGGGCGATCAGTGGCGTGTGGTGGTTGGCGTCGACCACCCCGTTGTGGGTGAGGAACTGTAACAGGTGCGGCATCTGCTCCAGGTCGCTCGGCACATGGGGGTCGTCGCGGGTGAAGTGGACGTTGTCGAACGTCAGGTAGATGACGTGCTGGATGCCGTTGCCGCTGGGGCTGAGCCGGCAGCCCGACCGGTCGGGCGCGAGCGGGGCGGCGCTGGCCGACGGGCCGGCGACCACCGTCGCGGCGGCGGCCGCCAACGCCACGGCGGCGGCCATGGTGCGATTGCGGTGCAAGGTGACTCCCTCCCCGAGCGTGCGCGTGCGACGCGCCGCGGCCCATCCTTGTTGCCAGGGCCGGACCGCGGGTTAACCGGATCTGAACATCTGATCAGCCCGGCGCGGCGGGCGTGATCCCGCGCCGGGCGGCCGCTGACATCAGGCCGGGGACGGCCCGGCGCGCGGCCTCCCGGGGGAGGCGGGCCGTCGACTCTTCCTACCACGGTGTGCGGTGCGGCACCATCGATCGGCGTTCGAGCACGGCCTACGCGCGTTTGTCGACGGCGCCGCGGTGGCCGTGGACCAGCGACGCTCCGGTGGCCAGCACGCCGGGGAACCGGCGGGCCAGCGCGCCGGCCGGTCCCCGGGGATGCAGCGCGAGGACCAGCAGGGCGGCGGTGGCCGGTACCCCGGCGGCCGGGCCGAGCAGCGTGAGCAGCACCGTGGCGGCGACGGCGGTACCGAGCGCCAGGCCGAAGATGGTGGCGAGGAGGAGGGCGACGATACGCCACCGACGGGCGCCCCACCATGACGACTGCATCCACAGCAGCAGGGGTACCAGAACGGCCGCCATGCCCAAGAGGGTCAGCGCGACGTCGCTGCCGAGGAAGCCGGCGGCGTCGAGCCGGCCGGTGCGCCACGCTCCGTCGTCCGGGGCGAGGAACCGGCGGTACCCGGTGCCGTCCCAGCCGTACGCGAGGAGGAGGAACATCGCCAGGTACCCGAGCGGCATCTGCAACCAGGCCAGGTACCGGTGGCCGCGCCGCCACAGCCCTCGCGCGACGGCGTACCCGAGGATCCCCTGCGTCAGGTTGGTCAGCGCGAACCCGGCCACCAGCCAGCCGGGAACCCGCGCCGGGCCGGCCGCCGCGTGCATCGTCTCCCACGAGGTGAAGCGCCACAGCAACCAGACGCCGCTCGGTACGAAGACGCAGCCGAGGAACAGCACGGTGGCGGTCAGGCGGCGGTCGTCGAGCAGGTCGCGGGCTGGCGCCGCCGGATCCGCCCCGCCGCCGGCCGCCGCCTCACCCGCCGCCTCACCCGCCGCGGCCGCCGCCCCGCACCCGGCGCCGATGGCGTAGGCCCAGAAGACGTCGACCTGGACCACCGCTAGCTCCCGAGTCCCTCGAACATCAGCACCACGACGGCGCCGATCCAGCGGTCGCGCAGCGGGCCGGGGTCGGCGGCCCGGGAGACCTGGGCCGCGCCCTCGAAGACCATCCCGTTGATGACCCGGGCGGTCGTGTCGACGTCGAGGTCCGCGCGCAGGTAGCCCTTCGCCACCCCGTTGCGCAGGTACGCCGCCGTGTACCCGGCGAACACCTCGTAGGCCGCGAGCAGCCGGTCCCGCAGCTCCGCGTCGACCGCGGCCAGGTCGACGAAGACCAGCCGGCCGAGCGCGGGATCGGCGGCGAACAGCTCGTAGAGCCGGTGGCCGATCCGCTCGACCTGGGCCCGGTACTCGTCGAGGCTGCCGCTCGCCATCGGGTCCTCGGCGCTCACCACGGCCGCGATGCGGACCAGCGCCCGGTCGAGCACGGCCGCCGCGACGTCCCGCTTGTTGTCGAAGTACCGGTACACGGTGCCGTGCCCGATGCCCAGCTCCCCGGCGAGATCGGCGATCCCGGCGGCGACGTAGCCCTTGCGCGCGAAGACGGCGTGCGCGGCGTCGAGGATCGCGTCGCGGCGGCCGGGTACCGGAGTGCGGGCCATAAATGAATGACACATCATTCCGCTTCCGGAGGCAACCCCCACGTAGGTGGGCGCTAACCTGAGCCGGTGCCCGACCCGGGGAGCCCCGTTGTCGCCGCGCGGCGGCTGACCAAGCGGTACGGCACGCTGGCCGCCGTCGACGACGTGTCGCTGGAGGTGGCCCGCGGGGAGATCTACGCGCTGCTCGGTCTCAACGGCGCCGGGAAGACCACGACGATCCGGATGCTGCTCGGCATGATCCGGCCGAGCGGCGGTTCGGTCTCCGTCCTCGGCACGCGGGTCAGCGCCCGCGAGCGGTCGGTCTGGTCCCGGGTCGGCTACCTCGTCGAGACCCCGTCGGCGTACCCGGAGCTGACCGTACGGCAGAACCTGGAGGCGGTACGGCGGCTGCGCAAGCTGCCCTACCGCGACGCCGTCGAGGCGGTGATCGACCGGCTGGTGCTGACCCGGTACGCCGACCGGCCCGCCCGTACCCTGTCCCTGGGCAACGCCCAGCGGCTGGGCCTGGCGAAGGCTCTGATCCACCGGCCGGACCTGCTGATCCTCGACGAGCCGGCCAACGGGCTCGACCCGGCCGGCGTGGTGGAGATCCGCACCCTGCTGCGCCGGCTCGCCGAGCGGGACGGGGTGACCATCTTCCTGTCCAGCCACATCCTCGCCGAGGTGGCCCGCCTCGCCACCCGGATCGGGGTGATCCATGAGGGCCGGCTGGTGACCGAGTTCGACACGGAGGACCTGGCCGCGCGGGTACGGCAGCGGCTGGTGATCGGGGTTCGCGCGGCGTCGGTGGCGCTGGCGGCGCTGCGTGGCGGCGGGTACGCACCGGTTGCCGACGGCGAGGGTGGGCTCGCGCTGGCCGAGGCGCGGGCGGTGGAGTACCCCGACGAGGTGGCGAGCCTCCTGGTCCGGGCCGGCTGCCCGCCGACCCGGCTGGTGGTGGACGGCGAGGACCTGGAGACGTACTTCCTGCGCCTGGTCGGTGCCTCATGACGGAGTTCGGCGCGGCGGTCGGGGTGGAGCTGCTGAAGGTACGCCGGTCGCGGCTGCCGTGGGTCACGGTGCTCGCGTTCACCGTCGCCGCCCTGTTCGGCGCGGTGATCATGTTCATCCTCCAGGATCCGGCGCGGGCCCGCAGACTCGGGCTGCTCGGTGCGAAGGCGCAGCTCTCCGGGGGTACCGCCGACTGGTCCGGCTATTTCGCGCTGCTGGCGCAGACCGTCGCCGTGGGTGGCGCGCTGATCTTCGGTCTGATCCTGGTCTGGCTGTTCGGTCGCGAGTTCAGCGACCGTACCGCCAAGGACCTGCTCGCGCTGCCGACCTCCCGGGCCGCGATCGTGCGGGCGAAGTTCGCGGTGTGCGCGGCCTGGTGCCTGCTGCTCACGCTCCAGGTGTACCTGTTGGGCCTGCTCGCCGGCGCGGCGCTGCACCTGCCCGGCTGGTCGGCCGGCACGGCGGTGGCCGCCCTGGGCCGCATGCTGGCGACCGGCGCGATGGCCGTGTCGCTCGTCCTGCCGCTCGGTCTCGCGGCCAGCGTCGGCCGCGGCTACCTCGCCGGGGTGGCGGTGCTGGTGGCGACGGTGTTCACGGCGCAGGTGGTCGCCCTGCTCGGCTACGGTCAGTGGTTCCCGTGGTCGGTGCCGGCCATCTACAGCGGGACCGCCGGCCCGGACCAGCCGGCCGTCGGTCCGGTCGGCTTCCTGCTGGTCGTGCTGGTCGGCACCGCCGCGCTCGCGGCCACTGAGGCGTGGTGGCAGCGCGCCGACCAGACCCGGTGACCTGCGGCGGTGGACGCCCGCGAGGCGCCACCGCACCCAGGGGGCTGCTCCCGGCCGGCGGGTAGGCTGGCGACTGTGATCGATGGGGTGGTGGCCGGTGCTCGATCCGCGTGATCTCTACGAGCTGAGCGGCGACCTGCCCGACCTGGGGCGGCCGGTCCTGGTCCAGGCGCTGACCGGCTTCGTCGACGCGGGCAACGCCACCTACCTGGCGCGCGAGCACCTCCTCACCGCGCTGGACGCGCGGCTCCTCGCGGTCTTCGACGCCGACCAGCTCATCGACTACCGGGCCCGCCGGCCACCCATGGTCTTCATGGAGGACCACTGGGAGGCGTACGACGAGCCGAGCCTGGGACTGCACCTGGTGCGCGACGACGCCGGTACGCCGTTCCTGCTGCTCGCCGGACCCGAGCCGGATCTGCAGTGGGAGCGGTTCATCCGGGCGGTACGCGACCTGGTCGAGCGGCTCGCCGCGCGCCTGACGGTCGGCCTCAACGCGATCCCGATGGCGGTGCCGCACACCCGGCCGACCGGGATCACCGCGCACGCCACCCGGGCGGAGCTGATCGCGGGGTACCAGCCGTGGCTGCGCCGGGTCCAGGTGCCCGGCAGCGCCGGCAACCTGCTGGAGTACCGGCTCGGCCAGTACGGCAACGACGCGATCGGCTTCGCCGTGCACGTGCCGCACTACCTGGCCCAGGCGGCGTACCCGTCCGCGGCGCAGGAGCTGCTGGCCGCGGTGTCCCGGGCGACCGGCCTGCTGCTGCCGACCGCGGAACTGCGCTCGGCGGCCGAGGTGCTGCGCGCCGACATCGACGAGCAGATCGCGCAGAACGCCGACGCGAGCGCGCTGGTACACGGGCTGGAGGAGCAGTACGACGCGTTCGTCCGTGGCCGGCAGAGCCCGAACCTGCTGGCCGGGGCCGGACCGCTGCCGTCGGCCGAGGAGCTGGGCGCGGAGCTGGAGCGGTTCCTGGCCGAGCACAACAAGCCGACCGATCCGGGTCTGTAGCGGCTACCCCAGGCGCAGGACGGCCGCGCCGGTGAACCGGTCGGCCGCGAGGTCGCGCAGGGCGGCGGGCGCCTCGGTGAACGGGTACGGCGTGGTGGTGACGCGCAGGCGGTGCCGGCCGGCCAGGGCGAGGAACTCCCGCCCGTCGTCCCGGGTGTTCGCGGTCACCGACGTGAGCGTGCGCTCCTGGAAGAGGTGCCGCTCGTAGTTGAGCGTCGGGATGTCCGACAGGTGGATCCCGGAGATCGACAGCGTCCCGCCCCGGTCCAGCGCGGCGAGCGCGACCGGTACCAGGTCGCCGACCGGGGCGAAGAGGATCGCGGAGTCCAGGGGCTCCGGGGGTGCGGCGTGGGCGTCGGCGGCGGAGGCGGCGCCGAGGCTGCGGGCGAGGTCCTGGGCCTTGGCCGACCGGGTGAGGACGTGGACCCGGGCGCCCTGGGCGATGGCGAGCTGCGCGGTCAGGTGGGCGGAGGCGCCGAAGCCGTAGATGCCCAGCCGGCCGCCCGGCGGCAGGTTGGCCCGGCGCAGCGCGCGGTACCCGATGATGCCGGCGCACAGCAGCGGCGCGACCTCGTCGTCGGAGTACGCGCCGGGAAGGTGGTAGGCGTAGGCCGCCGGGACCGTCAGGTACTCGGCGTACCCGCCGTCGGCGTCCCAGCCGGTGTACTCCGAGCGGGGGCACAGGTTCTCCGACCCCCGCGCGCAGTACCGGCACACCCCGTCGGTCCGGCGCAGCCAGGCCACGCCGACCCGGTCGCCTCCGGCGAAGTTCCCGGCGGCCCGCTCGACGACCCCGACCGCCTCGTGCCCTGGTACCACGCCGGGCCGGTGTACCGGCAGGTCGCCCTGGACCACGTGCAGATCGGTCCGGCACACCGCGCAGACCCGGACCCGGACCAGCAGCTCGTCCGGTCCCGGCTCCGGCACCGGCACGTCCCGGAGCTCGATCGCCTCGCCGGGATCGGCACCGGGCCTGACGACCTGCCACGCCCGCATCCCGCCAGAGTACCGATAGGGTTTCGGCGTGGCTGAGCTGACCGGGGCGCGGATTCTGGTGACCGGCGGCGCCGGGTTCATCGGCCGGTCGGTGGTACCCGCCCTGCGGCGGGCCGGCGCCGCGGTGAGCGTGGTGGACCGCCACCCGTACCCGGTCCCGGACGTCCCCTGCGTCGTCGGCGACCTGCGCGACCCGGCCGTGCGGGACGCGGCGCTGACCACCGACCTGACCGGCGTGGTGCACCTGGCGGCCGAGACGTCGGTCCTCGGTTCGCTGGCCCGGCCGGCGGTGGTCCAGGAGGTCAACGTCGGGGCGACCGCCGCGCTGCTGGAGCTGGCGCGGCTGCGCGGGATCCGCCGCTTCCTCATGGCGTCCACCAACGCGGTCGTCGGCGACGCTCCCGTCGAGACACCGGGCGGGGCCGTGCTGCACGAGGACCTGCCGCTGCGGCCGCTGACCCCGTACGGCGCGACCAAGGCGGCCGCGGAGATGCTGCTGTCCGGATACGCCGGCGGGTACGCGATGACGACCTGTGCGGTGCGGTTCACCAACGTGTACGGGCCGGGCATGGCGGGCAAGGACAGCATGGTGCCCCGGATCATGCGCGCGGTGCGGGCGGACGCGCCGGTACAGGTCTACGGCGACGGTACCCAGCGGCGCGACTTCGTCCACGTGGACGACGCGGTGGCCGGGCTGCTCGCCGCCTGGCGGGCCGACCACCTCGGGCCGCTCGTCGTCGGGGCCGGCCGCTCGGTGAGCGTGCTGGAGCTGCTCGCCGCCGCCGGGCGGGTGGTCGGCCGGCCGATCCGGGTCGAGCACGTCGAGCCGAAGCCGGGCGAGATGCCCGCCGTCATCGTGTCGATCGACCGGGCGCGGTCCCTCGGGTACCGGCCGTCGGTGCCGCTCGCCGGGGGGCTGGCCACCGTGTGGGACGAGTTCCGGTGATCCGCCGCCACCGGCCGTTCCTGATCCTCTTCGGGCTCGGCGTGGTGCTCCGTGTCGTCGCCATGGCCGGGTACCGACCGGCGATCTTCTACATCGACTCCTTCACCTCGTACCTGCTGCCCCTGCCCAAGCTGGACCCGACCGGCCCAGACCCGATCGGCTACGACCTGTACCTGCTCGGCCCCGTCCTGCGCTACGGCGACCTGCGCACCGTCGTGGCGCTCCAGCACGTGCTCGGGCTCGGCCTGGCCGTCGCCGGGTACGCGCTGCTGCGGCGCAAGGGCGCCGGCCGGTGGGTCGCCGCGCTCGCCACGGCGCCGGTCCTGCTCGACGCGTACCAGGTGCAGATCGAGCACAACCTCATGGCCGACCCGCTGTTCGAGGCGCTGCTGGTCGCCGCGCTGGTCGTGCTGGCCTGGCCGGACCGCCCCGGCTGGGCCGGCGCGGTGGCGGCCGGGCTGCTGCTGGGGCTCGCCACCACCGTCCGGCAGGTCGGCGCGGTGATGATCCTGCCGCTGGCGCTGTACGCCGTGCTGCGCGGCGGGCGGTGGTGGCGGCGGGCCGGGCTCGGCCTCGCTGCGGTGCTCTGCTTCGCCTACCCGGTCATCGCGTACCAGAACTACCACCACGCGTTCACCGGCCGGTACGCGCTGTCGGACGCGGGCGCCACCGCGCTGTACGGCAGGGTGGCGGTGTTCGCCGACTGCACGGGGCTGCGCCTGCCGGCCGAGGAGCGGATCCTGTGCCCGAACATGCCGCGCGCCATCCGGCCCGGCCCGGACTACTGGGCGCACGACCCGACCTCGTCGATCTTCGCGCTGCGCAACGCCACCGGGGACCGCGCCGACGACCTCGCCCGCGACTTCGCCCTGCGGATCATCCGGCACCAGCCCGCGGACTTCCTCGCCTCGGTGGGCGGCGACGCGGTCAAGGTGCTGTCCTGGCCGCGTACCGACCATCCGGGATGGGACCCGCCGGTGGAGCGCTGGCGGTTCCAGCGGGAGTTCCCCACCTTCCCGGACCTCGTGACGATCGACTCGATCACCAGGCTCAGCCGCGAGTACCACAGCGGCGATCCGGTCGCGGTGCCGTGGATCGCCTGGCTCCTGCGGGGGTATCAGCTCACGGTCGGGTACACGCCCGGGCCGGTGCTCGCGGTCTGCGTCCTGCTCGCGCTGGCGGGCGCCCGCCGCCGCCCGGAGGCGCTGCTGTTCCTGGGCAGCGGGCTGGTGGTGCTGCTCGGCGCCGACGTGGTGGAGTTCTCCTGGCGGTACCAGTTGCCCGGGTACGTACTGTTCCCGATCGCGGCCGGGCTCGGTGTGGCGGGTCTGGCGCGGCGACCGGAACTGGCGCCGTTCCCCGAGCCGGCCGACGAGGCGGCGCTCGCCGGGATCGACCCCGACGTGAAGTTCCCACCGGTGGTCGTGCTCATCGCGGCCTACAACGAGGAGAGCGGCCTCGGGCCGGTCCTGGACGCGGTACCGGTGTCGTGCCGCGGCCTGGACGTCGCGAGCCTCGTCGTGGTCGACGGCGCAACCGACGGTACCGCCGACGTGGCCCGGGCGCACGGCGCGGTCACCTGCGACGTGCCGGTCAACCGCGGGCAGGGGGCGGCGCTGCGCCTCGGCTACCACCTGGCGGCCGGGCGCGGCGCCCGGTTCGTGGCGACCACCGACGCGGACGGCCAGTACGACCTGGCCGAGCTGCCCCGGCTACTGGAGCCGCTGCTGGCCGGCGAGGCGGACTTCGTCACCGGCTCGCGCCGGCTGGGCGCCAACGAGTCCACCGATCCGGTACGCCGGCTCGGCACCCGGGTCTTCGCCGGCCTGGTGTCCCTGCTCACCGGGCAGCGGGTGACCGACACCTCGTTCGGCTTCCGTGCCATGCGCGCCGGGATCCCCGCCGGCCTGCCCCTGACCCAGCCGCAGTACCAGTCCTCGGAGCTGCTGATCGGCGTGCTCGCCCGGGGGTACCGGGTGGTGGAGGTGCCGATGACCCTGCGGCGGCGCACCGGGGGCCGCAGCAAGAAGGGCGGCGACCTGGTCTACGGCGCCCGCTACGCCCGGGTGGTGGTCGGCACCTGGTGGCGCGACCGGAAGACGATCCGGTCGAGGATGAGGAACTTGGCCAGGAACAGCGCCGCGTAGGTGGCGAGGTAGCTCGCCTCGACCATGACCGCCCGGCGGTTCGGGTCGGCGTCCTGGAGCAGGGTGTGGGTGACGCTGGTGACCACGGCGGCGGTCAGGGCGGTGAGAACCGCCACGGCCGCGTAGGACAGGGCGTCGCGGGTCAGGCCCCGGCGGTCCCGGCGGTTCCACGCCCAGAACCGGCCGGCCGTGAAGTTGACCATCGCGCCGGCCAGGACCGCCGCGCCGGTGGCGACGCGCGGCCCCTGGTCGAGGACCCGGTAGGCGACGGCGAACGACGCGGCCGACGTCAGCGTGGCGACCCCCGACCCAACGGCGTACCGGAGGAACCGGGTCCAGATCACCTGGCCAGCATAGGCACGGGACGGCGCCCACGGCCGGGCGTGCGGGCATCTCTCAGCCACTTCCAAGGTGGCATTGAGGTTCGGTGCATAGCGTCAGGGGGTACATGATCGATTGCAACCGTTCAGACCCGCCTGAGGGGGTTTGATGAGAATTCTCGTTCTCGGCGGAGACGGGTACCTGGGCTGGCCGACCGCGCTGCACCTCGCCGAATGCGGACACGAGGTGGCGATCGCGGACAGCTTCATCCGCCGCCAGTACGACCACGAGCTCGGCGTGCAGAGCCTGGTACCGATCGAGCCGCTCGCGGTCCGGGTCCGGGCCTGGTACGAGCTGACCGGGCAGCGCATCGGGGCGTTCGTGGGCGACCTGACGGACGCCGAGTTCACCTACGGGATGCTGCGCGGGTTCCGCCCCGATGCCGTGGTCCACTTCGCCGAGCAGCGCTCCGCCCCGTACTCGATGGTCGACCGCCGGCACGCCGTCTACACCCAGTCCAACAACATCGTCGGCACGCTGAACCTGCTGTACGCGATCGCCGAGATCGACCCCGCCATCCACCTGGTCAAGCTGGGCACCATGGGGGAGTACGGCACCCCCAACATCGACATCGAGGAGGGCTGGCTGACCGTCACACACAACGGCCGCAGCGACCGGGTGCTGTACCCCAAGCGGCCGGGCTCCTTCTACCACCTGTCGAAGGTGCACGACAGCCACAACATCGAGTTCGCCTGCCGGGTGTGGGGCCTGCGGGCCACGGACCTGAACCAGGGCGTCGTGTACGGCCAGCAGACCGGGGAGACCGCCCGCGACGACCGGCTCGCCACCCGGTTCGACTACGACGCGGTGTTCGGCACGGTGCTGAACCGGTTCGTGATTCTCGCCGCACTGGGCGAGCCGCTGACCGTCTACGGCGACGGCGGGCAGACCCGTGGCCTCATCGACATCCGGGACACCGCCGAGTGCATCCGGTTGGCCGCCGAGAACCCGCCGGCCGGGGGCGAGTTCCGGGTGTTCAACCAGATGACCGAGAGCATGTCGGTGCTGGACATCGCCAAGGTGGTGGCCGACCTGCACCCCAACGTGGTGGACGTGGAGCACCTGGACAACCCCCGGGTGGAGCTGGAGCAGCACTACTACCGGGTCACCCACACCGGGCTGGTCGACCTGGGCCTGCGCCCGCACCTGCTCTCGGACACGCTGCTGACCTCGCTGTACGAGATCGCCGACCGGTACAAGCACCGGGCGGATCTGGCCGCGCTCCGGCCGAGCGTGGACTGGCGCCGACCCGTGGCGGGGTAACCTCGTCCGGTGCGCATACTGATGATCGCCCCGCCCGGGGCGGGCAAGGGGACGCAAGGCGCGCTCATCGCCGCGCACTTCGACATCCCGCACATCGCGACCGGCGAGCTGCTGCGCGACCACGTCGCGCGCGGTACCGACCTGGGCCGCGCGGTGCGGCGCCACCTCGACCGTGGCGAGCTGGTACCGGACGACGTGGTCGTCGACATGGTGCGCGAGGCGGTGATCGCCGCGAAGGAGGCCGGGGGCGGGTACGTGCTGGACGGGATCCCGCGCAGCATGGCCCAGGCCCGCACGCTCTACCTCGTCGGCCGGGAGCTGGAGATGACCGCCAACGTGGCGCTGCACCTGCAGGCCGACGACGA
>JBKPCQ010000167.1:0-8237 GCA_046727455.1 Actinomycetota bacterium
CGGCGGCCGGTCATCGCGCTGCTGATCGCCGGCTGCGCGGTGGCCGTCGTGCTGATCGGGGCGATCGTGGTCGTGGCGCTGGCGCGGTCCGGGAAGCAGGGTGGCGACGGTACCTCCGCGGCGGGCGGGACCACCCCGGGGCCGGCGGCGACCGGGGCCATCGACCCCTGCCTCGTCGGCACCTGGAAGGCCACCCAGGAGCGGCAGCAGCAGGACTACCCCGGCGTCGGCACGGTGACGCTGGTCGGCTCGGGGGTGCCGCTCTCGGTGAGCAGCGACCCGGTGCAGTACACCTGCGGGAGCAAGACGGCGACCGAGCACACCGACCACTACGACGTGAACCTGACGAAGCTCAGCGACTCACCGTGAGCTGGTGCAGGTGGGCGTGCGCCTGGCCGGCCACCCGCCCGGCGGCCGTCCAGAACCATCCCGCTAGCACCAGGTAGCCGGCGCCGACCAGGATGATCGCGCCGACCGACCGGCCGTTGTCCGGGAGCGCGAACGCAGCCACGAACAGGCCGATGACGAAGCACGTGTTGTACGTCGTGTCGTTGACGCTGAACACCCGGCCCCGGAAGTCGTCGTGGCACTCCTGCTGGATCCGGGTGTCTACGACGATCTTGATGCCCTGCGCGGCGATGCTCATGCCGAACACCGCGACCACCAGCAGCACGGGGACGAATGGCAGGCCCAGGGTGAGGACCAGGACGCCGACGGCGGCCAGCAGCCAGGTGACCCAGTGCCGGCCGCCGAAGCGGCGGGTGGCCGGCGGGGTCACGAACGCGGCCAGCAGCGAGCCGATGCCGCCGGCCACGACCACCTGGGTGAGCCCGGCCAGGGCCGCGGCGCCGTCGCCGGGGTAGAAGTAGCGGCGGTACAGCAGCAGAGTGCTCATCGCGAGGACGCCGTAGAGGATCCGGAAGGCGCCCTGCGCGATCATCGGGTACGCGGCGACCGGACGGCTGCGCAGGTGGGCCAGGCCGGCCACCATGCCTTTGGCGACCAAGGCGAGCGCTGCCCGGAGCGGGTCGGTGGGGATGTCGTCGGGCCCGAGGTCGGTGCGCTTGAAGGAGAAGTAGGCGAGCAGGGCCGAGCCGAGGTAGCCGAACGCGCCGCTCGCGGCCAGCACGGCGTACCCGTGGTGGGTCTTGCCGAGGACGGTGCTGAGGGCCAGCCCGGCCACGCCGAGGCCGATCGTGTAGTGCACGGTGCCCAGCGTCGTCGCCAACGCGTTCGCGGTGACCAGCCGCTCCTCGGGTACCACGTGCGGCTGCGCCGCCGACAGCCCGGCGAGGACGAACCGGTTGATCCCGATGATCAGTAGCGCGCCGATCGCGTACGGCGCGAGCCCTTCGAGGCCGTGCCAGGTCAGCAGCGCCATCGGTAGGACCAGGACGGTGCGCATCAGGTTCGCCGCGTAGACCACGTTTCGGCGGCTCCACCGGTCGAGGAAAACCCCGACGAACGGGCCGACGACCGAGTACGGCAGCAGCAGCACCGCGAACGCGGTCGCCACCCGTACCCCGTCGGGCGCCCGGTCCGGGTTGAACAGCAGGCTCCCGGCGAGCGCGGACTGAAACAGCCCGTCGCCGAACTGGCTGATCACCCGTACGCCGAGCAGGTGCCGGAACGGCCGGCTGCCGATAACGGCACGCAGGTTCCCGCTCGACGACACGCCACGAGCCTACGGGCTGCGGCTGCCCCGGCCAGAGCCGACCGGGGCAGCCCTGAAATCTTCAGCTCTTCGCTTCGACCTGCTTGGGCTTCGACTCGCCGCCGTTGCCCTTTGCGCCGGCACCGAGCCGGGCGAGCAGCTCGGCGAGGTCGATACCGGTCAGGTCGGTACCGAGTTGCATGCCCTGGGCGACGTTGGCCGCCACCGTCTTGGTCAGTGTCGACGGGCCGTCCGTGCTGATCACGGTCATCTTGTCGATCGCCGCCATCGGCGCGGCCGCCTTCTCGACGACCTGCGGGAGTACCCGCACCAGCAGGTCCAGTACCGCCGCCTCGCCGTACTGGTTGAACGCCTCCGCCTTGGCCTGCATGGCCTCGGCCTCGGCCTGACCCCGGGCGAGGATCGCGGACGCCTCGGCGGCGCCCTCCCGCTCGACCGCGTCCGCGACGGCGGTCCGGCGGCGCTGCTCGGCCTCACCCTGCTTGGCGCCCTCGATCGCGGCCGCCTCGGCGAGCGCGGCCCGGCGGGCCCGTTCGCCCTCACCGACCAGGCGGGCCTGCTCGGCCTCGGCCTGTGCCGCCGCGATGGTGGCCTGCCGCTCGGCGTCGGCCCGCAGTACCGCCGCCCTGCGCGCCGCCTCGGCCTCCTGCTCCACCTTGTACCGCGCCGCGTCGGCCGGCTTGCGTACCTCGGTGTCGAGCTGGCGCTCCTTCAGCTCCGCGTTGCGCTCGGCGACCTTCTGCTGCTCGGTGAGGATGGCCTGCTGCCGCTCGGCCTCGGCCAGCGGCCCGGCCGCCGCCGAGCGCGCCTTCGCCGCGTCGATCTCCGCCTGCACGGCGGCCTGCTTGAGCGCGAGGTTGCGGGCGGACTCGGCGATGGCCTCCTCGGCCTTCATCCGCTCCTGCTCGGCGGTCTGGTGGGCCTGCGCCTCGGCGACCGCGGCCGACTTGAGCACCCGGGCCGCCTCCGGCCGGCCGAGGTCGTGCAGATACGAGCCGGCGGTGCGGATGTCCTCCAGCTGGAACGCGTCGAGGATCAGGCCCTGGTGGGTCAGCGCGCTCTCGGCCTCCTCGGCGACGTGCGCGGCGAACGCGGCCCGGTCCCTGATGATCTGCTCGACGGTGAGCCGGCCGACGACCGAGCGCAGCGCGCCGGAGAGCACCTGGCCAGTGAACTGCTCGATCCGGTCCTGCTGGTGCAGGAAGCGCTGGGCGGCCGGGCGGATCATCTCGGCGGTGCCGCCGACCTTGACGATCGCGACCGCGTCGGCGTCGCACCGGATGCCCTGGGCGCTCACCGCGCCGGCCACCGAGACCGGGATCTCCCGGCTGGACAGGTCCAGCTTGTACAGCCGCTGGACCACCGGCATCACGAACACCGCCGCGCCCATCACGACCTTCTGGCCGGACAGGTCGGTGACCATGGTGCCGTCCGCCGAGCGGACCGCCCGGCCCTTGCGGCCCGTCACGATGAACGCCTCGTTGGGCCCGGCCACCTTGATCCGGGACAGGACGAACATGGCGATGAAGAGCACCAGCAGGGCGGCGCCGACGATCGCGATGATCAGGGGTGACATCGTTCCCTTCTCTCGTCCAGGGTCTACTGGACACTCGGAGTGGGCTCGACCAGGACGCTGGTCGGGCTGGGTACCCCGATCACGAAGACCCGGGTACCGAGCGCGAGCGGTTCGGCCGCCCGCGCGTTGAACTTGATCTGCTGGCCGGCGACCGCGAGGCGTACCTCGCCGTAGCCGCCGTCCGGTACCGGCGTGACCACCACGCCGGTCGTCCCGAGGAGGTCGTTGCTGGACAGGGTCGCGTCGGTGGCCATGTTCATCGCCGCGTTGACCAGCTTGCCGGCGAGGAACGCGGTCGGTACCGCCGCGACGAGCCCGATCACCAGGCCCACCACCAGCGCCACCGCGCCGGTACCCCCGGCGAGCGTGGCCCCGATCGCGCCGCCGAAGCCGAGCGCCCCGAGGAAGCCGGCGATGACCGGCAGGGACAGCTCGCCCCCGTCGGCGTCGCCGAGGTGGAAGTGACCGTGGCCGATGTCGATGTGCAGGTGCCCGAGATGGAGGTGGCCGAGGTGCAGGTGCCCGCCGAGCATCGACAGGACCAGCATGAGCAGGGCGAACCCACCGAGCGCGAGGAACGTGACGACTATGCCGCTCATACCGTCGCTCCGCTCCGCGTCGCGACGCGCATTCGCGGCGCACTGCGCCCACGATTCGCTCGCTGACGCTCGCTCATTCCGCTGGGCGCCTCCCGCGCCCGGGACCGGTGGGCGGGAAGCGCCCGGCCGACCCGAGATCGAGAGTAGAACCCCGGTGCACATCGCGGTGTCCGTGACGGAGGATGGTGGGATGGACTGGGCCTCGGTACCGTCGCCGATCGGCTCGCTCGGCGTCGCGGCGGGCGAGGGCGGCATCCGGATCGTCCGGTTCACCGGACCGGCCGGGCGGCTGACCCCGAACCCGTACCTCACGCTGGCGGCCGAACAGCTCGGGGACTACTTCGCCGGTCGCCGGCAGGACTTCGACCTGCCGCTCGCGCCCGGTGGCGGTACCGACTTCGAGCGCGCCGTCTGGCGCGCGATCGCGGACATCCCGTACGGCGAGACCGACACCTACGGCCGGATCGCGACCAGGGTCGGCGCGCCGGACGCGGCGCGCGACGTCGGGGTGGCGTGCAACCACAACCCGCTGCCGATCGTCGTGCCCTGCCATCGGGTGGTCGGGGCCGGCGGCAAGCTGGTCGGGTTCGGCGGCGGGCTGCCGCGCAAGCGGTTCCTCCTGGAGCTGGAGGCCCGGGTGGTCATCGAGCGCACGTTCACAACTGGATGATCCACTCGACCGCGCGCCAGATGCCGATGACGGCCAGCACGGCGAAGATGGTCAGTGCGATCGTGACGAACAGGCACGGTATCGTGCTGCCGCGTGCCCGGGGCTGCCGCTCCGGCTCCTCCTCCAGGGTTGGCGGCGGCCGGTTCCAGCCGGGCGGCGGCCCCACCCGCTGCGCCTGTACGGTCAGCACTCGCAGCCGGTCCTGGGCGGCCGGCGGCAGCCGGTGCGGGTCGGCGGTGTAGTTCAGCTGCCGCAGCCTGAGGAACGGTTGCGGGCTGGCCCGCTCGAACGCGGTCAGCTCCGCCGGGCGCACGTCGGCGGTCAGGTACCCCCAGCGGCCGGCCTCCACGTAGTTGCCGCTCTGCCGGTAGATGGCCGCGAGGACCCGCCGGACCTCCAGGTTGTTCGGTTCGGTGGCGAGGTATCCCCGCAGCCGGCGGATGGCTACATCGGTGTGCCCCTGCGCGAGGTCCTTTCTGGCCCGCGCGAGCACGTCCGGCTTTGCCACGCTCCGATGGTCGTTCAGCTACGGGACAGGCGCCACCAAGCGAGATAACGATCAGCCAACGAGCCACTGGAAGACGGTGATCGCGCCCAGGAGGGCAAAGGGCGCGGCGAGCGTGAGCGCGATGAACTGCCAGAGCGGGCTGCGGGGCGCGGCCCGCGGGACGGGCGGTTGCCCGGCCGCGTCGGCGAGTGCGGCGAGCCGCCCGCGGGCGAACTCCGTGGCGGCCTGGCCGAGCGCCGGCCAGCGCAGCTTCCGCAGGCGTACCGCCGGCGACGGGTACGCGCGCTCGAACGCTCCGGTCTCGTCGGCCGGCGTCTCCGGGTGCAGGTACCCCCATCGGCCCGCTTCGATCCGATTCCCCACCGCGCGGTGTACCGACGCGAGCCGCCCGCGCAGGTCGAGATCTGTCGGATGGGCGGCGACCAGGCTGGACAGCCGCTGGATCGCGGGCGCGGTGTACCCGCGGGCGAGATCGGCGGCGACCCGGTCGAGCACATCGGCTTTAGGCATGCCCATCACTATGACGAGCCCGTCCGGGCAGGTCCAGCATCTGCGGACAATTTCATGAGCCGGAAACAGCCCCGGGCCCGGCGCGCCGCCGGGCCCGGGAGGGTATATCAGCGGGGCAACTCGCCCCGGATGAAGCGCTCGACGGCCTCGTGGGCCTCGTCGTCGGAGTACTGCACCGGCGGCGACTTCATGAAGTAACTGGACGGCGACAGCAGCGGCCCGGCGATCTTCCGGTCCAGCCCGATCTTGCAGGCGCGGATGGCGTCGATGATGATCCCGGCCGAGTTCGGCGAGTCCCACACCTCCAGCTTGAGGTCGACGTTGAGCGGCACGTCGCCGAACGCCTTGCCCTCCAGCCGGATGTGCGCCCACTTGCGGTCCAGCAGCCACGGCACGTGGTCGGACGGGCCGATGTGGACGTTGGCCTTCTCCATCTCGTGCGGGATCTGCGAGGTCACCGACTGGGTCTTGGAGATCTTCTTGGAGATCAGCCGCTCGCGCTCCAGCATGTTCATGAAGTCCATGTTGCCGCCGAAGTTGAGCTGGTACGTGCGCTGCAGCTCGACCCCGCGCTCCTCGAACAGCCGAGCCAGCGTCCGGTGCACGATCGTCGCGCCGACCTGGCTCTTGATGTCGTCGCCGACGACCGGCAGCCCGGCCGACTCGAACCGCGCCGCCCACTGCGGGTCCGAGGCGATGAACACCGGCAACGCGTTGACGAACCCGCAGCCGGCGTCGATGGCGGCCTGCGCGTAGAACTTGTCCGCGGCCTCCGAGCCGACCGGCAGGTACGACACGACCACGTCGACGCGGGCGTCGCGCAGCGCCTGGGCCACGTCGACCGGGTCCTCGTCGGACTCCTCGATCGTCTCGCGGTAGTACCGGCCGAGACCGTCCAGGGTCGGGCCGCGCTGGACGGTGACCCCGGTCGGGGGCACGTCGCAGATCTTTATCGTGTTGTTCTCGCTGGCCACGATCGCCTCGGCCAGGTCCCGCCCCACCTTCTTGGCGTCGACGTCGAACGCGGCGACGAACTGCACGTCGGAGACGTGGTAGTCGCCGAAGGTGACGTGCATGAGACCGGGGACGCGCTCGGTGGGATCGGCGCCGCGGTAGTACTCCACGCCCTGGATCAGGGACGAGGCGCAGTTGCCGACGCCGACGACGGCCACGCGGACGGAGCCCATCGCGTGTGCCTCCTTCTTCATCACGGCCGCTCGGGGGGATCGAGCGGGGGTCTGGTGGTATCTCGGCCGGGCTGGCCGCCGGAGCGCTCGGTCGCGATGAGCTCCTCCAGCCAGCGGACCTCGCGGTCGCACGCGTCGAGTCCGTGCCGCTGCAACTCCAGGGTGTACGCGTCGAGCCGCTCGGCCGCCCGCGCGAGGGTGTCGCGCAGACCCTCCCGCCGCTCCTCGATCCGGCGCCGCCGACCTTCGAGGATGCGCAGCCGGGTGGCCTGGTCGGTCCGGGAGAAGAATGCGAAGTGCACCCCGAACCCCGGATCGTCGTACGTCTCCGGACCGGCCTGGGCCAGAAGATCCTGGAAGCGCTCCTTGCCCTCGGCGGTGATCTTGTAGACGACCCGGCCACGGCGGCTGGTCAGCGGCGGCACCTCGCTGGTCGAGGTCTCCTCGGTGATCAGGCCACCGGCCTGGAGGCGGCGCAGGGTCGGGTACAGCGAGCCGTAGGAGATGGCGGCACGGATGGCACCGAGCTTCGCGGTGAGCTGTTTGCGCAGCTCGTATCCGTGCATGGCGGACTCGTGGAGGAGGCCCAGGACGGCGAGGTCGAGCACCCCGTTCGCCTCCCTCCGATGTATCGGACCGATACATCGCTACGGTATCCCGGGACGGGCCGGGCGGCAACCGGTGCCCGTCCCGGGTGATCCGATCACCTTCGGTGACCGGAGTCGCCGGGCCGGGCCGAGACGCGTACCCTCTTCCGCATGCGCACGCAGCGGCAGGTGGTGGACTACTCGCTCCGCAAGCGAGCGCTGCTGCGCGAGGTCTACTCCGGCCGGGTCGGCACCTACGAGGTGTGCGACGCCTCGCCGTACCTGCTGAGCGCCGCGCGGTTCCACGGTGAGCCCACCGACTCCCGGTGCCCCGTCTGCCGCCGGGAGAACCTCACCCACGTGCATTACATCTACGGCGACGAGCTCAAGCAGTCGGCGGGGCAGGCCAGGTCGCGTACCGAGCTGCCGGTCCTCGCCATGACGTTCGGCGAGTTCCAGGTGTACGTCGTCGAGGTGTGCCGCGGCTGCGGCTGGAACCATCTGGTGGAGCAGTACCTACTCGGCCGGGACGGCCTGGCCGGCGCGGGCAACGCTGCCGCGACGGTCCGGCGACGGCACGGGGTCGCCGAGTGAGCCCGGCCACCGGGTGGTGCCCCGTTCCGCCCCGCCCTGACCGCCAAAGGTGATCAATGAACCCGTCCTACGGTGACTCGTCCAACTCTGCCCACGGCCGGGCACGGGTACCGGGTACCGGCGGTGGTTACGACCCCGACGCGGACCGCGGCCCGGCGACGGCGCGGGCGCAGGTCGGTCCGTCTTTCGGCAGCGCCCCGGTCGGCAGCGCCCCGGTCGGTCGCGGGCCGGTCACCGGGCGTGCGAGCGTCGGCCGCGCGTCGGTGGGCGGCCCCGGGGTCATCGGCGCCGAGCCGGACATCATCGTCGGCCCCGGCGGACCGGGCGGTCC
>JBKPCQ010000168.1:0-9207 GCA_046727455.1 Actinomycetota bacterium
CTCCACCGCCCTGTCCTACGCCGACGGCATGGCCAAGGCGTTCGCGCTGCGCGGGGAGGCGCGGCACGTGGTGGCCGTGGTCGGCGACGGCGCGCTGACCGGCGGGATGTGCTGGGAGGCGCTGAACAACATCGCGGCCGCGAAGAACCCGCTGGTGATCGTCGTCAACGACAACGGGCGGTCGTACGCCCCGACGATCGGCGGGCTCGCCGACCACCTCGCCACGCTGCGCCTCGACCCCGGGTACGAGAAGGTGCTCGACCTGGTCAAGGAGGCGCTCGGGCGGACCCCGCTAGTGGGCGCCCCGCTGTACGAGGCGCTGCACGCGGTGAAGAAGGGGATCAAGGACGCGGTCGCGCCGCAGGCGATGTTCGAGGACCTGGGGATCAAGTACGTCGGGCCGGTCGACGGGCACGACGTGGGCGCGGTGGAGTCGGCGCTGCGCAAGGCCAGGCGGTTCGGCGGCCCGGTGATCGTGCACGCGGTGACCCGCAAGGGGTACGGGTACCGGCCGGCCGAGGACGACGAGGCCGACTGCCTGCACGGACCGAGCAGCGCGTTCGACGTGGCGACCGGCAAGCTGCTCGCCCCGCCGTCGCTCAAGTGGACCTCGGTGTTCGCCGACGAGCTGGTGGCGCTGGCCGACGAGCGGGCGGACATCGTCGGGATCACCGCCGCGATGGCCGAGCCGACCGGCATCGCCCGGCTGGCCCGCAAGTACCCGGACCGGGCCTTCGACGTGGGGATCGCCGAGCAGCACGCGGTGACCTCGGCCGCCGGCCTGGCGTTGGGTGGGCTGCACCCGGTCGTGGCGGTGTACGCGACCTTCCTCAACCGCGCGTTCGACCAGGTGCTGCTCGACGTGGCGATGCACCGGCTGCCGGTGACCTTCGTGCTCGACCGGGCCGGGATCACCGGGCCGGACGGGCCGAGCCATTACGGCATGTGGGATCTGGCCGTCTTCGGCAACGTGCCGGGCATGCGGATAGCCGCGCCGCGCGACGCGGCGACGGTACGGGAGGAGCTGCGCGAGGCGGTGGCGATCGAGGACGGGCCGACGATCGTCCGGTTCCCCACCGGTACCGTGCCGCCGGACCTGCCCGCGCTGCGCCGGCGGGGACCGGTCGACGTGCTCGCCGAGGCCGACCGGCGGGATGTGCTGCTGGTCTCGGTCGGACCGTTCGCCCACCTGGCGCTGGAGGCCGCCGCCCGGGTCGGCGAGCAGGGATACGGGGTGACGCTCGTCGACCCGCGCTGGGTCCGGCCGGTACCGGTCGAGCTGGCCGCCCTGGCCAGGGAGCATCGGCTGGTCGTCAGCGTCGAGGACGGCGTCCGCGGCGGGGTCGGTGACGCGCTGGCCCAGGCGCTACGCGACGCCGAGGTACCGACGCCGCTGCGCGACCTCGCGATACCGCGCGACTGGCACCCGCACGGCAGCCGCGCGGAGATCCTCGCCGACCTCGGGCTGACCGCGCAGGACGTGGCGCGCGACGTGATCGAGGCGATCTCCCGGCTGGAACCGCAGGCCGCCGGCGTACCGGCCGTCCGGAGCTGACGTGTCACCGCGGGACGCGGTGATCGACCTCGACCGGTTGCCCCCGGAACCGGCGGTACCTCCGCGACCGCCGGTGTCCCGGCGCCACGTCCTTACCACCGCCGTCCTCGCGGTCGCGCTGCTGATGCCGGCCGGCGCGGCCGCCCCGACCCGTCCGGTGCCGGGCCTGGTCCGCACCGTGTGGATCCCGCCGGAGTCGAGCTACGAGCCGGTGGGCGACAGGCTGTACGTCACCGAAGGGCGCGAGCCGCAGCCCCGGCTCGCCGCGTACCCGCTCTCCGGTGGGCCGGTCCGGTGGTCGACCAGCCTTCCGCTGACCGCCGGCAACGTCTTCGTCGTGGAGGTCGGCAGGGTCGCCGTGGTCACTCTGGGCATCGAGAACTCGGGCCCGAACAGCACCGTCGGCGTGGACCGGTCGACCGGCAAGGTGCTGTGGCAGAACCCGCTGCCGCTGGCGGCCCTGGATCCGGCCCGGAACCAGGTGCTCCTCGGGCAGCTCCAGCCCACCGTGGACGTGGGCTCCGCGCCGCCCGGCGCCGTGGTCGCCGTGGCCGTGGACACCGGCCGGCAGGTTTGGGCGTACCACCGCGAGCACGGCTGCGTCGGCGACCCGCTGTGGCCGCCCACCGGCCCGCACGGCGGCCTGGTCGTCCTGTGTGCCGACGGGGTGCTGCGGCTGGTCGACCTGGGCTCGGGCGAGATCCGGCGCACCGTGACCCGACCGGGGATGGCCACGGTCGCCGACACCGGCTGGGGGCTGCGCCTGGCCGGTGCCGGCGACGTGGTCGTGGTCATGTACGCGGCGCAGGGCCGGATCGTCGTCAACGGGTTGGACCGCGCCGACCTGGCCGAGAAGTGGACGACCACGGTACCCCTCGCCTCCTACCAGGTCTCCTACTGCGGCCAGCTGGTCTGCCTGTTCAGCCCGGACGCGGTGGTGGCGCTGGACCCGGACAAGGGGCAGATCCGGTGGCGGCTTCAGCCCGGCGGTGACACGTTTCCGTTCGGGGACCGGTATCTCGTGGCGCAGCCGGTGGCGGAGCACCCGACACTGATCGACTCGGCTACCGGGCGGACCGTCCTGAGCCTGTCCGGCTGGCTCACCGCCTACTCGTACGAGGAGGTCGATCCGGTGTTCTTCCGCCCGGACCCGGCCCGGAACCGGATGTGGCTGGCCGTGGCCGACCCGGACCGGCGGGCGCTGCGGGTCCTCGGGTGGGTACCGCAGACCGAGGGCCTGACCATGGGCTGCGCGGCCGCGACCGGCTACGTGGTCTGTCGTACCGTCAAGGACGCGGTCCAGGTGTGGCGGACCAGCGGTTAGCGCACCGAGGCGGCGGCGTTTGGACCGGCGAGTGCACCGAGGCGGCCGGCGTCTGGACTGAGGAGCGCAGCGACGAGGGAAGACGTCGGCTGAGGAGCCTCGGTGCCGCGCGAGCGGAGCGAGCGCCAATATTGCAGCGAGCGCCAACATTACAGGAGGCGGACGTGCGGGTACTGGTGGTCGAGGACGAGCGCAACCTGGCCGAGGCCATCGCGCGCGGGCTGCGCCGGGAGGGCATGGCGGTCGACGTCGCCTACGACGGCGACAACGGGCACGAGATGGCGTTCGTCACCCGGTACGACGTGGTGGTACTGGACCGGGACCTGCCCGGGAAGACCGGCGACGAGATCTGCGCCGACCTGGTCGGGTCGGGCGCGCTGACCCGGGTACTGATGCTGACCGCGAGCGGCAGCGTCGCCGACCGCGTCGAGGGGCTGGGGCTGGGCGCCGACGACTACCTGACCAAGCCGTTCGCGTTCGACGAGTTGGTCGCCCGGGTACGCGCGCTGGGCCGGCGCTCGTCGCCCATGGCGCCGCCCGTGCTCACCGTCGGCGACCTGGTGCTCGACCAGGCCAAGCGGGCGGTCACCCGGGCCGGCCGGCCGCTCGACCTGACCCGCAAGGAGTTCGGCATCCTGGAGGAGCTGATCAAGGCGCGCGGTGGCGTGGTGTCCAGCGAGGAGCTGCTGGAACGGGTGTGGGACGCCAATGCCGACCCGTTCACGACGACGGTCCGGGTGACCGTGATGACCTTGCGCAAGAAGCTCGGCGAGCCGCCGCTGATCGAGACGGTGGTGGGCGCCGGGTACCGGGTGGTGACCCCATGACCGTCTACGACGCGCGGCCGGGGCGGCGGTTGCGGCCGACGATCCGGCTGCGGCTGACGCTGGTCAACGGGATCCTGCTGGTGGGTGGGTCGCTGCTGCTGCTCATGCTCGCGTGGCTGCTGGTGGGGCAGGCGGTGCGGCCGGCCCAGCAGCTTGCCGCCGGTACCCAGGTGGTGCTCTCCGACGGGCGTACCGTCGACGCCCGCGCCTGGGAGCGCCGGCTGCTCGGCGACGCGGAGAGCGAGCTGCTGACCCGGGGCGTGGCGGCGGTACTGGTGATCTCCGTGGTCGGCGTCGCCGGCGCGTACGTGGTCGCCGGGCGGGCGCTGCGCCCGCTGCACCGGGTGACCGCGACCGCCCAGCGGCTGTCCGGCGAGACGCTGGACCAGCGGATCCGGTACGACGGCGCGGACGACGAGGTCGCCGAGCTGGCCGCCACCTTCGACGCCATGCTCGACCGGCTCGGTCAGTCCTTCGACACCCAGCGGCGGTTCGTCGCCAATGCCTCGCACGAGCTGCGGACCCCGCTCGCCGTCATGCGCACCGAGATCGACGTCACGCTGTCCGACCCGGACGCCGACGTCGCCGAGTACCGCCGGATGGCGACCGTGGTCCGCGACGCCTCGGAGCGGGCCAACGCCCTGATCGAGTCGCTGCTGCTGCTCGCCCGTACCGACGCGCAGGCGGGGCGGCGGCTGGTTCGCAAGGTACCGGCCGATCTCGCCACGGCCGCCTCCGCCGCGCTCGCGGCGACCAGCCGGGAGGCCAAGCGGCTGAACCTCGTCGTGCAGGCCGACCTGCGCCCGGCCCCGGTCGTCGGCGACCCCGGGCTGCTGGAACGGCTGGCCGGCAACCTGGTCGAGAACGCGGTGCGGTACAACCATCTGCAGGGCCGGATCTGGGTGCGGACCGGATCGGACGCGCAGCACGCCATGCTGGTCGTCGGCAACACCGGCTTCGAGGTGGAGGAGGCGGACGTGCCCGGACTGTTCGAGCCGTTCCGGCGCGGGGGCCGGGAGCGGACCGGCGCGCGGGGCTCCGGTCTCGGCCTGTCCATCGTGCGGGCGGTGTGCGACGCACACGGCGGTACCGTCGGTGCGGTCGCCCTGTCCGGCGGTGGCCTGGAGGTGACCGTGACCCTGCCCGCGGCGGCGACCACCCCGGTTGCCGCCGGCTCGGCGAGCGTGCCGGCGCGGTGAGCACCGGCGTGGACCGTTCGATCATCCTCGTCATGGGAGTGTCGGGCAGCGGGAAGAGCACCGTGGGCGCGATGCTCGCCAGCCGCCTCGGGTGGACGTACGCGGAAGCGGATGCGTTCCATCCGGCCGCCAACATCGAGAAGATGGCCGCCGGTCACCCGCTGACCGACGAGGACCGTGCGCCCTGGCTCGCCGCGATCGGCGCGTGGATCGACGGCCAACTGGCGGCCGGCCAGCCCGGCGTGGTCACCTGCTCGGCCCTCAAGCGCAGGTACCGGGACCGGCTGCGCCGCCCCCAGGTCCACCTCGTGTACCTGAGAGGCAGCCGCGACCTGATCGCCGATCGGATGGCCGCCCGCCAGGGCCACTTCTTCGCCACCGCGATGCTCGACAGCCAGTTCGCCGACCTGGAGGAGCCGGATCCGGACGAGGATGCGTTGACGGTGTCCGTCGGGGACGCCCCGGAGCAGATCGTCGAGGAGATCCTCGCCCTGCTGGGGAGGCCATGCCCTCCATGCATGTAAATGCGCAGGCCCGGCGCTTGCGCAACACGGCGATACTCGACCGTTTCGCTGGAAGGTCTGACGGGTATCGGTCTGTCCCCGGGGAGACTTCGGCGGAACTGGCGGAGCAGCGGAGGCGGGGCGCGCTCGGCGACGCGGCATGATCGTCATCGACGCGTCGGTGCTTGCCGACGCACTGATCGACGACGGGCCGACGGGCGTTGGTGCCCGGTCTGCGCTGGCCGCCGATTCGCACTGGGCAGCACCGGCCCACGTGCTCGTCGAGGTCGTATCGGCTGCCTACGTTGCCGCGGCCGAGACCCTAGGGTGCCCGTTCGTCACCGCTGACGGTCGGCTCGCCGAGCTGATGTCACCGGCAGCATTCGGGTGCTGACGCGCGCCGTGGCGGCGCCCCGGCCGGGCGCCGCCACGGGTCCGCCGTCAGTAGCCGGCGCGCTTCAGGTAGGGAGTGATGCCGCCGAGGTGGAACGGCCACCCGGCGCCCAGGATCATGCACAGGTCGACGTCCTGGGGCTGCGCGACGACGCCCTCGTCCAGCATCAGCCGGATCTCCTCGGCCAGCGCGCGCAGCGCCCGGTCCCGTACCTGCTCCGCCGTCAAGGGCTCGTCGCCCGTGGAGAGCACCGCTGCGACCGAGGGATCCACGACCCCCTCCTTGTCGGTCAGTGGCTTGCCGGTCGCCACGATCCGGGCCAGGTTCGGGCTGACCCGGTACCGGTCCGGGTACGCCGCGTGCAGCGTCTCGGCGACGTGCAGCGCGACCGCCGGCCCGACGAGCGTGAGCAGCGGCAGCGGCCGGATCGGCAGGCCCAGCGGGTCGAGCGCCTCGTCGGCCACCGACAGCGGGGTACCCGCGTCGACCGCCGCCAGTACCTCCCCGAGGAACCGGGTGAGCAGCCGGTTCACCACGAACGACGGGGTGTCCGCGACCAGCACGCAGGACTTCTTGAGCTGCTTCCCGACGGCGAACGCCGTGGCGAGTACCGCGTCGTCGGTCTTCGCCGCCCGGACCACCTCGACCAGCGGCATGACCTCGACCGGGTTGAAGAAGTGGAAACCGACGACCCGGTCGGGGTGGGCCAGGTCCTCGGCCATCGCCCCGACCGAGAGCGACGAGGTGTTGGTGGCGAGGACGCACTCGGGCGTGACGACCGCCTCCAGCTCGGCGAAGACCCGCTTCTTGACCGCCAGGTCCTCGAAGACCGCCTCGATCACCCAGTCGGCGTCGGCGAAGGCGGCCTTGTCGACGCTGCCCGAGACCAGCCCGTGCAGCTTCGCGGCCTTGCCCGGATCCAGGCGCCCCTTGCCGGCCAGCTTGTCGATCTCCGCGTGGACGTAGGCCAGGCCCTTGTCCACGCGCTCCTGGTCGAGGTCGGTCAGCACGACCGGTACCTCCAGGCGGCGCGCGAACAGCACCGCCATCTGCGAGGCCATCAGCCCGGCGCCGACGATGCCGACCTTGGTCACCTCCCGGGCGAGCGCCGGGTCCGGGGCGCCGGCCGGCCGCTTGGCCCGGCGCTGGACGAGGTCGAAGGCGTACAGGCTGGCCTGCGTCTGCGGGCTGACCACGAGGTCGGCCAGCGCCTCGTCCTCGGCGGCGGTACCGGCGTCGAGGTCCGCGGTCCTGGCCAGCGCGAGGAGGTCCAGGGCCCGGTAGGGTGCCGGCGCCGCGCCGTGCAGCTTCTCGTCGAGCTGCTCGCGGGCGAAGCCGAGTACCGCGTCCCACATGTCGCTCCGGTCGACCTCCGGCCGGTCCACCCGGACCTGGCCGGTGACAACGGAGGCCGCCCACTCCAGGGACCGCTCCAGGAAGTCGGCCGGCTCGAACAGTGCGTCGGCCAGGCCCAGCTCCCGGGCGTCGGCCGGGCGCAGCGTCTTGCGGGTCAGCGGGTGCTGGATGATGACCTGCGCCGCGCCGATGATCCCGACCAGGTTCGGCAGGAGCTGCGAGCCGCCCCAGCCCGGGATCAGGCCCAGCGAGACCTCGGGCAGGCCGAGCGCGGCGGCGCCGCCGGACACCGTGCGGTAGTGGCAGTGCAGCGCCAGCTCCAGGCCGCCGCCGAGTGCCGCGCCGTTGACGAACGCGAACGTCGGTACCGTCGCGTCGCGCAGCCGCCGGAACACCCGGTGCCCCAGCCGGCCGATCGCCAGCCCGTCGGCCCGGTCGCGCAGCAGCGGGAAGCCGGTGATGTCCGCGCCCACGCTGAACACGTACGGCTTGCCGGTCACCGCCACGAACGCGGGGTCGGCGGCGAACGCCTCGTCGAGCGCGGCGTCGAGGCTGGCCAGCCCGCCCGGCCCGAACGAGTTGGGCTTCTTGTGGTCGAACCCGTTGTCCAGCGTGATCAGCGCGGCGGGCTTCGCCAGCCCGGGCACCGAAACCGGCCGGACGAGCGAACGGGTCACGACCTCGTTCGGAAACTCCAGACTCACTTGGACCCCTCCCACGCCGGGTTCTCCCAGATGACCGTGCCGCCCATGCCGATGCCGATACACATGGCCGTGAGCCCGTACCGCACCTCGGGGTGCTCGGCGAACTCCCGCGCGAGCTGCGTCATCAGCCGTACCGCGGACGCGGCCAGCGGGTGACCGACGGCGATCGCGCCGCCCCACGGGTTGACCCGCTCGTCGTCCTCGGCGATGCCGAAGTGGTCGAGGAATGCCAGGACCTGTACCGCGAACGCCTCGTTCAGCTCGAACAGCCCGATGTCACCGATGGACAGCCCGGCGCGGCGCAGCGCCTTCTCGGTCGACGGGATCGGCCCGAAGCCCATGACCTCCGGCTCGACCCCGGCGAAGGCGTAGCTGACCAGCCGCATCCCGACCGGCAGGCCCAGTTCGTCCGCGACCTCCTCGGCGGCCACCAGGCAGGCGGTGGCACCGTCGTTCAGGCCCGCCGAGTTGCCGGCGGTCACCTTGCCGTGCGGCCGGAACGGGGTCTTCAGCACCGCCAGCCTCGCCATGCTGGTGTCGCGCGGCGCCTCGTCGACGGTGGCGAGGCCCCACCCGGCCTCCGGGTCACGGATCGCGACCGGGACGAGGTCGGGCTGGAGCTTGCCGTTGGCGTACGCCTTCGCGGTCTTCTGCTGCGAGGCCAGCCCGTACCGGTCGGCCCGCTCCTTGGTGATGTCCGGCAGCCGGTCGTGCAGGTTCTCCGCGGTCTGCCCCATCACCAGTGCGGAGGGGTCGACCAGCTTCTCGGCGAGGATCCGCGGGTTCGGGTCGACGCCTTCGCCCATCGGGTGCCGGCCCATGTGCTCGACGCCGCCGGCGACCGCGACGTCGTACGCGCCCATCGCGATCCCGCCGGAGACCGTGGTCACGGCGGTCATCGCGCCGGCGCACATCCGGTCGACGGCGAATCCGGGGACGGTCTTGGGCAGGCCGGCCAGGAGCGCCGCGGTCCGGCCGATGGTCAGGCCCTGGTCGCCGATCTGGGTGGTCGCCGCGACGGCCACGTCGTCGACGCGCTCGGGCGGCAGGCTCGGATTGCGCCGCAGCAGCTCGCGGATGCAGCGGATGACGAGGTCGTCGGCGCGGGTGTGCGCGTACATGCCGCCGGCCTTGCCGAACGGGGTACGCACGCCGTCGACGAACACGACGTCGCGGACGTTTCGGGGCACGCTAGCCTCCTGGGGATGGTCGCCTTCCCCGGAAATGCTACTCGTGGGTAACCCCGGGCGGTGGCAGAGCGTCCGTGAGTTCCGTCGCGGTCAGCTCGATCTGCCAGGGCCGGGCGCCGTACTCCTTCAGCGCCGCGGCCACCGCGGCCACGTCG
>JBKPCQ010000169.1:0-3625 GCA_046727455.1 Actinomycetota bacterium
GGCGAGGACCGGTACCGCCGATTGGAGGGTGGTCAGCAGCGCCACCGCGGGCCGGGCGCCGCCGCGCCGCCGGATCAGGTCGACGAGCGCCGCGTGGTCGCGGCGCAGGCCGATCGCGCCGACCACCGCGAAGCCCAGCAACAGGGCGGTACCGGCGCCGCTGAGCAGGGCGAACCGGCCGGCCGAGCGGTGCGCCCGGGCGTCCTCCGCGCGCAGCACGTCGTCCGGCGCGGTGAGCGACATGCCGGTGCGCCACCGGGCCGGATCGTCCGGCGCGCGGGCGCTGCGGGCGAGGTATCCCGCGACGCCGAGCTGCCGCACACGGTCGAGGTCCACGGGGGCGACCCAGCCGTACGCCCGCTGGAACGCCGACAGCGCGGCGATCCGGGTGCCGGCGTCGACGCCGTCCACGAGCAGCAGCGGCGCGTCATGGCCGGGGTCGAAGGTGCCGCTGAGCAGCAGCGGGTCGGTGCGCACCGCGCGACCGACCGGGACCAGCCCGAGCGCGGGATCGAGCGTCGGGGTACCGGTGCCGACGATCAGCACCTCGCACCGCTCGGGCCGGCAGGAGGCCGGCGCCCGGCCCTCGGTGACCCGGACCGCGCTGCGCAGGTCGTCGGCCGCGCCGAGGGAGAACGACCCGCCGGCGCGGTCGGCGAGCGGCCGGTACAGCAGCTCACGGCGGGCCGGCTGCGCGGACAGCCCGGACAGCCGGTCGCGGGCCTGCCGGTCGACGGCGGCCAGGTCGTCCGGGGCGAGCTGGAGCGCGTTGTACGACACGATCAGGCTGCGCTGGCCCGGTGGCAACGCCTCGATGCCGTGCCCCAGCGCCTGCGCGGCGACGATCGTCGCGCTGCCGCTGGTCAGCACGGGCAGCACGGTGGCGCCGGCCATGCCGAGCGCGACGAGCAGCCAGCGGGCCGGCCGGTACCGGAGCCGGGCCCAGGCGAGGAACAGCGCGACGCGCACCTGACCTCCCGTGGCTAACCACTAAATGGAGAAGAACAGGTTAGCATAGTTCCATGGCGTCGCGAGTGATCGACGGGCTCGTCTTGCCGATTTCCCTGATCGGCCATCCGGTGCTGGAGTTCTGCAACACCCGTGCCGCGTGGTCGGCGCCGGTGCCGAAGGAGTACCTGAAGAGCCACGCGCACCTGACGGTCTGGGCCGGCGCGAACGGGCTCCTGTCCCCCGGGGAGGTTTCCCGGCTCCGGGGCGCGGGCGGCGACGCTGTCGTCGAGCGGGCGATCCGGTTCCGGTCGGCGCTCTACTCGGTCCTCGTCGGGCCGGCGACGCCGGAGGACTGGGCCGCGATCAACGCCGAGGTGGCGCGGATCGGGATCGTTCTGGAACCCGGCCGGCCGGCGGGATGGCGGCTCACCGACACCGGCCCGGACCTGCCCCTGCTCGCGATCGTCTGGGCGGCCGCCGAGTTCCTGACCACGCCCGCCGCGACCCGGGTCGCCGCCTGCCCGAGCCACGACTGCGGCTGGCTGTTCCCCAACCCGACCGGGCGGCGGCGCTGGTGCTCGATGGCGCTGTGCGGCAACCGGGCCAAGGTACGCCGGCACGCCCAGCGCGCCCGTCGCGCCGCGACAGAATGATCTGATGCTGCAGAGCTACGACGAGCGCAACGCCGCGCATGCGCGGCCGGGCGCCGAAGCTGCGCTCAGGGCCGTGGAGATGTTCCGCGGCCCCGACCACATGGCGGCCCGTACCGTCAGGACCCCTCCTGGGTCGAGTTGGCCTGCGCGATGACCATGCGGACCACCCGCTCCACGTGCTCCGGGTCGATGCCCAGTCTCTCGCCGATGTGCGTGGACCACACCTCCGAACGGAGGTTGGCTTCGAAGTCGAGCTGGCTGCGTACCTCGGTGCGCATGGCCTGCCGGTTCTGGCTGACCATCACGAACGTGGACAGGAAGATCGCCTCCAGGCTGACGATCATGGTGAGCAGCCCGAAAGGATACCCGTCGAACACGAATCCGGCGCCGATCAGGCCGATGTTGACCACGATCCACACGCCGAACCAGATCGAGTGCAGGTAGACGAAGTTCAGTGAGCCGCTGAACGAGGTGATCCCGTCCGCGACCCGGTCCTGGGTGCGCTGCAGCGAGGCGAACAGCCTGTTCTCGTTCTTGACCCGATGCTGGAGCTTCGGCACCAGCCAGCCGTCCTCTGCCCCGTCCGCCCGGTCCATCGCGAGGCAGGCGGGGCACTTGTGGGTGATCGTGTCATCGGTCACCGGCACAGTGTGTCAGGCTCACTCACCCGCGGCGGACCAGCCCGTCCAGCGCCGGACGTCGACCGCGAGCACCGGGCCGGCGGGCGGCTGGTCGCGGTACTGGCCGTAGCGGCCGGCCAGGAGCGCGACCGCGTCGCGGGCCTCGGCCACCGCCGGGTCCAGGACGCGGCCGGTTCCGTCGGCGCGTACCCACCACAGCGCCCGCCAGTCCTCCGTGTAGTGGTCGACGAGCAGGCAGACCCGGGGGTTGGCGGCCACGTTGGCCAGCCGGCGCAGCGCGGTGCTGCGCTTGGGCTTGGCGTCCACCGCGCTGTAGAGCGTGTCGCCGGAAAGCGCGAAGACGACCGGTACCAGATGCGGCCGGCCCCGGTCGTCCGCCGTCGCCAGCCGGGCGACCCGGGCCTCGCCGAACCGGCGGCGCAGCTCCTCCGGGGTCATCCGCCGGTCAACCGGGCGATGGCGTCCTCCCAGGCTTCCAGGCCGCGCTCGACCCGGCCGCGTGGGCCGGACGGCAACCAGTGCAGCGCCCGGCGGACCCCGGCCCGCTCCAGCCGCTCCAGCACCTGCGGGTCGGCCGGGACGCTGATCACCTGTACCTCGACCGGCCGGTCCGCCCGGGCGCGCAGCTCCTCGGCGCGCTCCGGCACGGCCGACCCGAAGTTCGGGAACCACCCGTCGCCGAAGGCGAGCACCCGGTCCAGGACGGTCGGGCCGAAGCCGCCGACGAGGACCGGCGGGTGCGGGCGCTGGGCCGGCTTCGGGTACGACCAGATCCGGTCGAAGTTCACGTACTTGCCGTGGTAGGTGGCCTCCTCCTGGGTCCAGATCGCCCGCATCGCCTCGACCCGCTCGCGCAGCAGCGCCATCCGGGTACGCGGATCGGTACCGTGGTTGCGCATCTCCTCGCGGTTCCAGCCGGCTCCGACGCCGAACTCCAGCCGGCCGCCGGACAGGTGGTCGACGCTCGCGACCTCCTTGGCCGTGGTGATCGGGTCGCGCTCGACGACCAGGCAGACGCCGCTGCCGACCCGCAGGCTGGTGGTGGCGAGCGCGGCGGCGGTCAGCGCGACGAACAGGTCGTAGCAGTGCCAGTACTTGCGCGGCAACTCCTGGCCGTCGCGGTACGGCGACTCCCGGCTGGCCGGGATGTGCGTGTGCTCGGCGAAGAACAGCGCGTCCTGGCCGCGCTCCTCGACCATCCGGGCGACCGCGCCCGGGCTCATCCCGTCGTGCGTGGGGAAATAGCCCACTCCGAATTCCATAACCGCGAGCGTAGTCTCGCTGGGTGCGGACCACCCGGACGCTGGTGGCGGTCGCCCTCGCGGCGGCGCTGGCGGCGTCCGGCTGCTCGGCGCCGCGCTCGACCACCTGGGTTCCGGC
>JBKPCQ010000170.1:0-5073 GCA_046727455.1 Actinomycetota bacterium
GCCGTGCGGAGCGCACTCCCGCCGGCCCAGCCCGCCGACCGCCCCGAGGGCCACGCCCGGTACCGCCGGCAGCAGCCCGGCCAGCCAAGCGTCGAGCGCCGCCCCCCGCGGGTCGCGGGCGGCGGCGCCGATGCGGTTCTCGTCGATGGCGGCGAGCGCTGACCGGACGCCGCTCCGACAAGCTGCGCGGCTGGGGCGAGTGGTCAGAGCGCGTCCAACCCACGCTCGCCGGTGCGGACCCGGATCACCTCTTCCACGGGGGTGACCCAGACCTTGCCGTCGCCGATCTTGCCAGTACGGGCGGCGGTGACGATGGCGTCGACGATCTTCTCGACGTCGATCTCGTCGGTCACCACCTCGACCCGGATCTTGGGTAGGAACTCCACGGTGTACTCGGCGCCCCGGTACACCTCGGTGTGGCCCTTCTGCCGGCCATAGCCCTGTACCTCACTCACGGTCAGGCCGGCCACGCCCAGGGCGTGCAGCGCCTCCTTCACCGCGTCGAGCTGGTACGGCTTGATGACCGCGGTCACCAGCTTCATGCTCAGTCCCTCCATCAGACGACGTTAACCGGCGACTTTCGCAGTGTCCGGCGCCTCCGCCGGGGTGGTCGTCGGCTTGCCGACGCCCGCCATGGCGAACGCGCCCGTACCCCCGCCGCCCGCGGGCGACAGGTCGTACCCGCTCTCCGCGTGCTCGGTGATGTCGATGCCGTCGACCTCGGCCTCCGTCGCGGCCCGGAATCCGATGGTCTTCTGGATCACCCAACCGATCACGTAGGCGAGGGTGAATGAGTAGACCGAGACGATACCGCTACACATCGCCTGCCGGCCGAGCTGGGTCAGACCGCCCCCGGTGAACAGGCCGTTGGACGGGCCGCCGTCGGTGATGAGCGAGGTGACGCTGCTCGTCGCGAACAGGCCGATCCACAGCGAGCCGATCCACCCGCCGACGAAGTGCACGCCCACCACGTCGAGCGAGTCGTCGAAGCCGAGGCGGTACTTCAGCCCGACGGCCAGGGCGCAGGCCGCACCGGCGACGAGGCCGAGCAGCACCGCCGCGTACGGCTGGATGTAGCCGCAGCACGGGGTGATCGCGACCAGGCCGGCGACGGCACCCGAGGAGGCGCCGACCATCGTCGGCCTGCCCTTGAGCCACTCCACGATGATCCAGCCGAGCAGGGCGGCGGACGTGGCGACCTGGGTGTTGACGAAGGCCACCGCGGTCACCGGGTCCGCGGTCAGCTCGGAGCCGGCGTTGAACCCGAACCAGCCGAACCACAGCAGGCCGGCGCCCAGCGCCACGAGGGGCACGTTGTGCGGCCGGAAGCTCTCCTTGGGCCAGCCGACCCGTTTCCCGAGGATCAGGGCCAGGGCCAGAGCTGCCGAACCGGCGTTGATGTGCACCGCGGTACCACCGGCGAAGTCCAGCGCGTGCAGCTTGGCGAAGATGAAGCCGCCGCCCCAGATCCAGTGCGCGACCGGGACGTACACGAGGGTGAACCAGCCGAACGCGAACAGCACCCAGCCGCCGAATTTGGCCCGGTCGGAGATCGCACCGCTGATCAGCGCCACGGTGATGATCGCGAACATCATCTGGAACGCGAGGACCACGTACGTCGGGATGCCGGTACCGTTCGGCGCCGCGTCCGTGACCCCCCAGATCTCCGACATGAAGCTGGTCTTGGTGCCCAGGTACTGGGTGAAGCTGCCGATCCAGTCGTTCGTACCGCTGTTGGAGTTGGTGCCGAACGACAGGCTGAAGCCGTACATGAGCCAGAGGACGGAGACGAGCCCGATACACAGGAAGCTCATCATCATCATGTTCAGTGCGCCCTTGGCCCGGTTCAGGCCGCCGTAGAACAGCGCCAGCCCCGGTGTCATGATCAACACCAGTGCGCTCGACGCCAGCAACCACGCCGTGTTGCCGCTGTCGAGCTTCGGTGCGTCTGCGAGCAGGTATTGGGTGAGGTGCACGCCGCCCTCCTAGTAGGTTGTTCGCCTCCTTCCGGCGGCGGCAGCGTCGCCCCAGCGCCGGTTGCGCGGAACTATCGGCGCCGGCTGTTTCGCCCAAGGTCTCTGCGCGGTTTCCACCATGTGACGCAATGTTTCGGGCGTGTGAAGAATCAGCGGAGCGCGTATTCGAGAATGTGCCGCTCATAGTCGATGAGCCGGAGATCGCGGACCGGGCGGCGAAGATGCCCTTTGTGCACGATCCGTACAAAGGCTGGATCACCGGCGGCGGCCATCCGGCGGATCCCCTCGATGTGGTCGACGATCCGCTTGCGGATCGTCCGGACCAGCCGGTGCCGGTCCCGGGTGACGAGGCCGTACGCGTCCGCGAACAGGCGCAGCCGGCGGGGCCGGTTGGGGTGGTGCCAGCCGAGCGTGTACGAGTCCCGGTCGGAGAACAGCGGCACCCAGGTCCACGCGGCGTAGGCGACATCGTAGATCCGCGCGCCGGGCGAGGCGAGGTCGAAGTCGATCAGCGCGAGGGTACTGTCCGGGCGCCAGATCACGTTGTGCGGGGCGGCGTCGTGGTGGCAGATCACCTCGGTGTCCGGCGGCGGCGGCCCGAACGAGCGCCAGATCGCACCGGGCGGCGGCTGGAACCCGAACTGCGCGTCGTGGTACATCCGGAGCATCGTGGCCACCGCGACCAGCGCGTCGTCGGTGACCCAGTCGGGGCCGAGCGGGTACGCACCGCACTCGCCCTCCAGGTAGGACAGCACCTCCCGGCCGCGCTCGTCGATACCGAGGGCCCGGGGCGCGCCGGTGAACCCGACGTACTCCAGATGGCGCAGCAGCGCGTGGACGGCCGGGGTCCAGGGTCCGACGTTGCGCCGGACGGTGTCGCCGACCCGTACCACCGTGCTGGTGTTCCCGCCGATCAGCGGGATCTCCTGTTGCGTCACGCGTTGCCCTCCCGGGGATCCGAGGCTACGCGCCCGGGCCGAGCAACGCGTCGACGAACTGGGCAGGATCGAACGGCGCGAGGTCATCGGGCCCCTCGCCCAGGCCGACGAGCTTCACCGGAATACCCAGGCGGCGCTGGACCGCGATGACGATCCCGCCCTTGGCGGTGCCGTCCAGCTTGGTCAGCACGACCCCCGTCACGTTGACCACCTCGGTGAACACCCGGGCCTGCTCCAGACCGTTCTGGCCGGTGGTGGCGTCCAGGATCAGCAGGGTCTCGTCGATCGGACCCTGGCGCTCGACCACCCGCTTGACCTTGCCCAGCTCGTCCATCAGGCCGACCTTGTTCTGCAGCCGCCCCGCCGTGTCGATCAGTACCGTGTCCACGCCCGCCTCGGTCCCGCGCTTCACCGCGTCGAAGGCCACCGCGGCCGGGTCGCCACCCTCCTTGCCCCGGACCACCTCGGCACCCACCCGGCCGGCCCACGTGGTGAGCTGCTCGGTGGCGGCCGCCCGGAAGGTGTCGGCCGCGCCGAGGATGACCGAATGGCCGTCGGCGACCAGGACCCGGGCGATCTTGCCGCACGTGGTGGTCTTGCCGGAGCCGTTGACGCCGACGACCAGCAGGACGGCCGGCTTGCCGTCGGTCGGCGTGGCGGACAGCGACCGGTCCAGCTTCGGGTCCAGCGCCGAGACCAGCTCCTCGGTCAGCAGCGCGCGCAGCTCGGTCGTGCTGCGGGTACCCAGCACCCGGGTACGCTCGCGCAGCCGGTCGACGATCTCGCGGGTCGGCTCGACCCCGACGTCGGCGCTGATGAGCGTCTCCTCGACCTCCTCCCAGGCCTCGTCGTCGAGCCGGTCCCGGGCGAGCACGGCGAGCAGTCCCCGGCCGAGCGCGTTCTGCGACCGGGCCAGCCGCGCGCGCAGCCGCACCAGCCGGCCGGCGGTCGGCTCCGGCCGCTCCAGCTCGGGTGGCGCCGGTGCCTCGATGACCGGGACCTGCGGCGCCGTCTCAGGGATCCGCTCCGGGGCGGGTGGCGCCGGTGGAAGGGGGCGGCGGCGCAGCCGCGGGGCGACCAGCGCCAGCCCCGCGAGCACCAGCACGGCCAGGACGATCAGGAGGTACCCGTACCACTGCATGGAGAAATCCTGTCAGACTTCCGCAGCCCCGCCAGACGGGTGGGTACGCTCGGCCCCGTGATCGCACCAGAAGTGCGCCGCCCGGACATGCCCGGTGCCGTCGGCGAGCGCGCCATGCTGGAGGGCTGGCTCGACTTCCACCGCGCCACCCTGCTGGTCAAATGCGCCGGACTCGACGATGCGCAGCTCCGGCGGCGCGCCTGCCCGCCGTCCAACCTGACGCTGCTCGGTCTGGTCCGTCACATGAACGAGGTGGAGCACGGCTGGTTCGGCTGGTTCGTCGGCGACGACTCGCCGGTCTACTCCAGCCGGGACCATCCGGACGCCGATTTCGAGGATGTCGACACGGCCGATGCCGCCGCCGAGTTCGCCGCGTTCGAGCGGCAGTGCGCGCGGTCCCGGGGGCGGGCCGCCGGACACGAGCTGGACGAGATCTTCATCAGCCGGCGCGGCAGGGAGCTGTCGCTGCGCTGGATCTACGTCCACATGATCGAGGAGTACGCCCGGCACAACGGCCACGCCGACCTGATCCGCGAGGCGATCGACGGCGCCTGAGGAGCGGCGGGGCCGCGCGAGCGGAGCGAGCGCCAGTATCTCAGTCCGCGCCGAGCCGCTGGCTGATCACCTCGGTCACGCCGCTGCGCATGGTCACCCCGTACAGCGCGTCGGCGATCTCCATCGTCCGCTTCTGGTGGGTGATGATGATGAGCTGGCTCTTCTCCCGCAGTTCCCGGAGAAGGAGGAGCAGCCGGCCGAGGTTGATGTCGTCGAGTGCCGCCTCGACCTCGTCCATGATGTAGAACGGGCTGGGCCGGGCCCGGAAGATCGCACAGAGCAGGGCGACGGCGGTGAGCGAGCGCTCCCCGCCGGACAGCAACGACAGCCGCTTGATCTTCTTGCCCGGCGGCCGGGCCTCGACGTCGACGCCGGTACCGAGCATGTCCTCGGGATCGGTGAGGATCAGCCGCCCCTCGCCGCCGGGGAACAGCGTCGCGAAGACCTTCTCGAACTCGCGGGC
>JBKPCQ010000171.1:0-10930 GCA_046727455.1 Actinomycetota bacterium
GTCGACCTCGCCTTCGACGAGAACCAGTTGAAGGTGGGCCGGCGGCTGGCCACCAAGCTGCTCAACGCGTCCCGCTTCGTGCTGGGCTTCGGCCCGCCGTCCGGCGGGCCGGCCGAGCCGCTCGATCTCGCGCTGCTGGCGTCACTGTCCACTGTGGTCGGTTCGGCGACCGATGCCCTCGCGGCGTACGACCACACCGGCGCGCTGGTCGCGACCGAGGCGTTCTTCTGGCGGTACTGCGACGACTACATCGAGCTGGTCAAGGAGCGCGCGTACAGGGAGGGGCCGGCGGCCGACTCGGCCCGGGCGGCGCTGCGCACGGCACTGTCGGTACTGCTACGGCTGTTCGCGCCGTTCCTGCCGTTCGTGACCGAGGAGGTCTGGTCGTGGTGGCGCTCCGGATCGGTGCACCGCTCGGCGTGGCCGACCCGGGAGGAGCTGCCGGCGGGCGGCGACGCGGCGGTGTTCGACACCGTGGCGGCCGCGCTGTCGCAGGCGCGGCGGGCCAAATCGGAGCGACGGCTGTCGATGAAGTCGGAGATCCCGGCCGCGTCGGTGCACGGTACCGGTGAAGAGCTGGCGCGGCTCGCCCGCGCCCGCGCCGACTTCCTCGCGGCGACGCACATCGCGTCTCTGGACGAGGTGGCCGAGCCGGACCGCGAGCTGACCCTGGTCGTCAGCTTCTAGTCGGGGTACTTCGGCGGCGGCTAAAAGTCGCCGCCGAAGTCACCACCGCCGAAGTCACCGCCGAAGTCGCCCCCGTCGTACCCGCCGCCGTCACCGCCGTCGAAGTCGCCGTGGTCGTCCATGGCCTCGTCGTACCCGGCGTCGAACCCCTGGTCGTATCCGCCCTCGAAGCCGCCGAATCCGAAGCCCGGTGAGAACAGCGCGTCGAACAGCAGCAGCCCGCCGAGCGCTCCGGCGCCCGCGGCGAGCGCGGTCTTCCAGACCGGCTCGGAGTAGTACCCGCCGGGGACCCGCCGGCCCCGGATGATCCCGCCCGGGTAGTAGTACGGGGTGCTGTCGCTGTAGCGCGGCGAGGCCCGGTAGTCGTGGCCCTGCACCTGGACCGCACGGTCCTCCCGGATCATGCCGGCCTGCCGCTGTGCGGCCAGCGGCGGCAGCTCGGGGCCTGGGTCGAGGTTCATCGCGGTGCGCGCCGCGCGCACGAAGAACAGCCCCTCCAGGGCGGTCTCCCGGGCCAGGTCGTACTGCTTGGCGGTGGTCGCGCGCTCCAGCTGCGACCCGGCCGCGTTGTACCGCTCCCCCGCGTCCACCAGCGCCTGCTTCGTCGCGGCCTCATCGCCGGGCGGCAGGTTCATGATCTGCCCGCCGAGCCGCTCGTACCAGCGCAGCGCCTCTTCCCGCGCGTCGGCCAGTTCCTGCTCTCTGCGTCGCCGCCACCACATGCGATTAACGGTACCTGCGCGGTTCATGTCGTACCCGTCGACCATGATTGGCGCCGTGGCCGCCTTCCTGCTGATCGTCGGGGTGCTCGTCGGCGCCGCGCTGGGCTGGCTCGCCGCGCGCGCCCGCTCGGCGGCCGAGGTCGCCCGGCTCGACGCGACCCTGCGCGCGACCCGCGAGGGCGAGCAGCGGCTGGAGCGCTCCTTGCGGGCGCTGTCCCACGAGGCCGCGCGCGATCAGCAGAGCAGCCTGGGCCAGCTCCTCGGACCGTTGCGGGAGGCGATCCACCGGTACGAGCGCCGGGTGGTCGAGGTGGAGAACGACCGGATCGACGCGTACGCCGAGCTGCGCACCGAGGTCCGGCAGATGCAGGTGCTCTCGGCCGCCCTGTCCACCTCGACCAGCCAGCTCGTCGCCGCCCTGCGCGCGCCGACCGTCCGGGGCCGGTGGGGCGAGCAGCAGTTGCGCCGGATCGTGGAGGCCGCCGGCATGCTGGAGCACTGCGACTTCGACGAGCAGGTCAGCGTGTCCGGTGACGACGGCGGGCTGCGCCCCGACCTGGTCGTCCGGCTGGCCGGCGGCCGGCAGCTCGTGGTGGACGCGAAGGTCCCGCTGGAGGCATACCTCACCGCGCTGGAGGCGCGCGACGAGCGGGCCCGCGACGGCCAGCTCGAACAGCACGCCAAACACCTGCGCGCGCACGTCGAGCAGCTGTCGGCCAAGTCCTACTGGACCGCCTTCGAGTGCGCCCCCGAGTTCGTGGTGCTCTTCGTCCCGGCCGACCCGTTCCTCGACGCCGCGCTCCAGCGCGACCCCACCCTGCTCGAACACGCCTTCGCCCGCAACGTCGTGCTCGCCACCCCGGCGATCCTGATGGCCCTGCTCCGCACCGTGGCGTACACCTGGCGACAGGAGGCCCTCGCCCGCAACGCCACCCAGGTCCACCTCCTGGGCCGCGAACTCTACGCCCGCCTGTCCACCATGGCCGGCCACCTCACCAGGCTCGGCGCCTCCCTCGGCACCGCCGTGGGCGCCTACAACAAGCTGGTCGGCTCCCTGGAGTCGCGGGTCCTGGTCACCGCGCGCAAGTTCGCCGAGCTCGGCGTCTCCGCCGACGAACTGCCCGCACCCGACCAGATCGAGCTAATCCCCCGCGCGCTCCAGTCGCCGGAACTCGCCGACGCGCCCGGCCTGGATCCCGGCTAGCGGCCGGAGGCGGCGGCCCGCATGTCCCGCTTCAGATCCTGCGGCAGCGAGAAGGTCAACCGCTCGTCCGCCGTGACGACCTCTTCGACATCGGTGAAGCCGTGCGAGGCGAGCGACGCCAACACGGACGCCACGAGATCCTCCGGCACGCTCGCTCCCGAGGTCAGCCCGACGGTGGTCGCCGAAGCGAGCCAGGAAGGATCGATCTCCGCCGCGTAGTCGACCAGGTACGCTGCCCGCGCGCCCGCGTCGAGGGCGACCTCCCGCAGCCGTACCGAGTTGGACGAGTTCGTCGAGCCGACCACGAGTACCACGTCGCACGAGGGCGCGATCTCCTTGACCACGTGCTGGCGGTTCTGGGTGGCGTAGCAGATGTCGTCGCTGGGCGGCGACTGCAGCAGCGGAAGCCGGCGCTTGAGCCGGGCCACCGTCTCCATGGTCTCGTCGACGGAGAGCGTGGTCTGGGACAGCCAGACGACCTTGTTCGGATCACGTACCGTGACCGAATCCGCCCCGGAAGGCCCGTCCACGAGCTGGACGTGGGCCGGAGCTTCACCGGCGGTACCGATGACCTCTTCGTGACCTTCATGTCCGATGAGCAGGATGTCGTAGTCCTCCGCGGCGTACCGGCGCGCCTCCTGGTGCACCTTGGTGACCAGCGGGCAGGTCGCGTCGATCGCCCGCAGGCCACGCGCGCGCGCCTGCGCGTACACCTCCGGCGCGACCCCGTGCGCCGAGAAGATCACGGTGGCGCCCTCGGGCACCTCCGCGTTCTCCTCCACGAAGATCGCGCCCTTAGCCTCCAGGGTGGCCACGACGTGCTTGTTGTGCACGATCTGCTTGCGCACGTAGATCGGGGGGCCGTAGAGCTTGAGCGCCTCCTCCACGGTCTGCACCGCCCGGTCGACGCCGGCGCAGTAGCCACGCGGCTTGGCGAGCAACACGCGCTTGGTCACCCGACAACCTTACGCTGTGCGCAGCGAGGCGCCGCGGATCAGGAGGCATCGTGGTGGAGCCCGACAAGGACAGATCGACCGCCGAGCGGCCGTGGCCGGTACGCGTGGTCACCCAGAAGATCGGCGCCTGGATCGGCAAGCTGGGCTGGGTCTGGGTGGACGGGCAGATCGCGCAGATCAGCCGCCGGCCGGGTACCCAGGTGGTGTTCCTCACCCTGCGCGACCCCTCCGCCGACCTCAGCCTCACCGTCACCGCGCACCGCGACGTGCTCGACGCCGGGGCACCCGACCTCGCCGAGGGCGCCCGGGTCGTGCTGCACGCCCGGCCCGAGTTCTACCCGGCCCGCGGTACCCTCTCGCTGCGCGCGGACGAGATCCGCCAGGTGGGCCTCGGCGAGCTGCTGGCCCGCATCGAACGGCTCAAGCGGCTGCTGGCCGCCGAGGGCCTGTTCGATCCGCGACGCAAGCGCCGCCCGCCGTTCCTGCCCAACCGGATCGGCCTGGTCACCGGGCGGGCCAGCGCGGCGGAGCGGGACGTGCTGACCAACGCGCGACTGCGCTGGCCGGCGGTCGGCTTCCGGGTGGTCAACGTGGCGGTACAGGGACCGGGCGCGGTACCGCAGATGATCGACGCGCTGGCCGTTCTCGACCGGGACCCGGACGTCGACGTGATCATCCTGGCCCGGGGCGGGGGCAGCGTCGAGGATCTGCTGCCGTTCTCCGACGAGGCGCTGTGCCGCGCGGTCTTCGCCTGCCGTACCCCGGTCATCAGCGCGATCGGCCACGAGACCGATACGCCGCTGGTGGACTTCGTCGCCGACCTGCGGGCCTCCACGCCGACCGACGCGGCGAAGCGGGTCGTCCCCGACCTCGCCGAAGAGCGCCAGCGGGTCGGCCAGGCCCGGGCGCGGCTGCGCCGGGCCGTTACCGGGCTGCTCGACCGGGAGCAGCACCGGCTGGACGCGCTGCGCAGCCGGCCGGTGCTGGCCAGGCCGGAACTGCTGCTGCTCGACGGCCGGCGGGCCGACGTGACCGCTCTGCGCGACCGGGCCGGGCGGTACCTGGCGCACCGCGTGACCGGCGGGGCCGAAGAGCTGGCCCACACGCTCGCCCGGCTGCGCGCGCTGTCGCCGATCGCCACGCTGGAGCGGGGCTACGCCATCGTGCAGCGCCCCGACGGCACGGTGGTCCGCGAGCCGGCGCAGGTCGCCCCCGGCGACCCGGTACGGCTGCGGCTGGCCAAGGGCGAGGTGCCGGCTACTGTGGCGGCATCATGAGCGATCCGGAACCGAGTTACGAAGAGGCCCGCGGCGAGCTGGCCGCTGTGGTGGAAAGGCTCGAAGCCGGGGGTACCACCCTGGAAGAGGCCCTGGCGCTCTGGGAGCGCGGCGAGCACCTCGCCGGTATCTGCCAGCGCTGGCTCGACGGCGCCCGCGCCCGGCTCGACGCCGCCCGCCAGGAAGGCGGCGCGGGTTAGACGGCGCTGTTGAGCAGGTCGTAGACCTTGGCCGGCGCCTCGACCGTCTGCGCCTTCGGCGGCGGGTTGACCGTAACCGGGGTACCGAAGTCGCCGTAGGTGATCGTCATGCTGGTCACGGGGATCAGTGCCGCGAGCTGGACCACCAGCTTGACCAGCCGGCCCTGGTCGTCCACGGTGATCTCGGCCGGCACCTTCTTCGCCTTGTCCCCGAGCTTCTCGCGCGTCTTCTTGGCGACCGTGTCGATGGTCCGCCGGGTCAGGTCGAGCGTCGCGGTGAAGTGCACGGGGTCGGCCCGCTGCGCGTCCACCAGGCAGTCGAGCAGTTCGCCGCCGGCGATGGAGTCCGCGCTTCCAGAGGCGAAACCGAGGATCCTCGGGTCCTTCAGCTTCGTCGACTGAACATGCATGTACTGGGTGGGGATGCCGAGCGCCCGGTTCCCGCCGCCGGCGTCCACCTTCATCCAGACGGTGTTGCCGATCTGGATGACGTCGGTCCTCGTGTCGATCTCGGACAGAACGAGGGTGAGCGATCCGGCCGCCTTCCCGCCGGCCGGGTCGACGAGCACCGTGGCCGTGTACTCGCCGTCGATGAACGCGAACCGGTAGGTCGTCTGCTTCAGCACCATGGCGGCGGCCAGGACGGCGTCCTTGGGGGTCCGCTTGGGGGACGGCGAGGCGGACGGCGCCCGTACCGCCGCGGCGCCGCCGCTGCGGGTGGCTGGCGCGGCGCAGCCGGCCAGCGCCAGGCTCGTGGCGGCGAGGAGCGCCAGTCCCGACATGGCGCGGCGGCGAGTGGTCACGCTGGGAGGTTACCGACGCGTTGCCCCCTGCGGATGCCCACTATCGCAAAGCTGCCGCAAGGGTACGCAGGTCGGTGTCCGATGCCGTACCGATGACGATCGTGGTCCGGTCGGCGTCCGCGAGCACGAGGGCCCGGTTGCCGTCCCGCGCGACGGGGTAGGTTCGCCACTGCCGGCCACCGATCGTCACGAGGTCCCCCGGGCGGGCGTCGGTACCCAGCTCGGCGGGCAGCAGGCGGTCGACCGGCTGATCGCTCTCGATCAGCTGCAGACCCGCCGCGTCCGGCGTGACGTATCCCACCCGCAAGGTACCGCCCGCGAAGGTGGCGCTGATCACCGTCCGTTTCGCCGGCAGCCCGGCCGGTTCGAGGACGGCGTAGTGCGCGCCGTGCCGGGCGGTGGCCCAGGTGTCCCCGGCGTTCACCGCGATCGGTGCGTCACCCGAGAACACCAGCCGGTACACGATGAGGAGCAGGAACACCGGCACGAGCAGGACGGCGAGCGAGAGCGCCATGTCGCGCGGCGACCGGCCGGAGCGAGCCGCCGGCGGCGGGGCGGAGGCGTCGGACACCCTTTCATCCTCCCCTACCCGGCCCCGTGCATCCCGTGAACATGCTTGATCATCCACGGGCGGCGGCCCCGACTTGATGGCAGGATCAGCGGATGGAGAGCGTTCGCAAGCGGGAAGAGCTGGACCGCAACCTCGCCCTCGAACTCGTCCGGGTGACCGAGGCGGCCGCCCTGGCGGCTGGGCGCTGGGTCGGCCGGGGCGACAAGGAGGGCGGCGACGGCGCGGCCGTCGACGCCATGCGCAAGCTGATCAACTCGATCTCGATGCAGGGCGTCGTGGTGATCGGCGAGGGGGAGAAGGACAACGCCCCGATGCTGTACAACGGCGAGAAGGTCGGGGACGGGTCCGGCGCCGAGGTGGACGTGGCGGTGGACCCGATCGACGGTACGACCCTGATGAGCAAGGGCATGCCGGACGCGCTGGCCGTGCTCGCCGTGGCCGAGCGGGGCGCGATGTTCGACCCGAGCGCGGTCTTCTACATGGAGAAGCTGGCCGTCGGGCCGGAGTGCGCCGACGTCATCGACATCGAAGCGGGGGTCACCGACAACCTCCGGCGGATCGCGCGGGTCAAGCACGCCAGTGTCTCCGACGTGACGGTCTGCATCCTCGACCGGCCACGCCACGCCGACCTGGTCCGCGAGGTACGGGAGGCGGGCGCCCGGATCCGGTTCATCTCCGACGGCGACATCGCCGGGGCGATCACCGCCGCGCGGGAGGGTACCGGCACCGACGTGCTGATGGGCGTCGGCGGTACCCCCGAGGGCATCGTCGCCGCCTGCGCGCTCAAGTGCCTGGGCGGCGCGATCCAGGCCAAGCTGTGGCCGCGCGACGACGCGGAACGGGACAAGGCCCTGGCCGCCGGTCACGACCTGGACCGGGTACTGCACACCGACGAGCTGGTCCGTGGCGACAACTGCTTCTTCGTGGCGACCGGGATCACCTCCGGCGACCTGCTGCGCGGCGTCCGGTACCGGTCCGGCGGGGCGTACACGCAGTCGATCGTCATGCGCTCCAAGAGCGGCACGATCCGGATCATCGATTCGTACCACCGCCTGGAGAAGCTGTCGCTGTACTCCGTCGTCGACTTCGACGGCCGCCCGATCGGCGAGTAGCCGCCGCTCCCGCTCGCTGCCTCAGCCTGCCCCGTCCACTCGCTCCGCGGCGCTGTCCGCGACGTCTTCCCTCGTCGCTGCGCTCCTCAGTCCAGACGACGCCGCGCCGCTCCCGCTCGCTGCCTCAGCCCGCGTCGGACGAGTGCCCCGGGAACAGGTGCGCCGAGGGATCGATCACGATCGCGGCGTTGTTGGCCGCGGTGGCCGCCTCGCCGAAGCCGACCGCGATCAGCCGGACTTTACCGGGGTACTCGGCGATGTCCCCGGCCGCGAAGATGCGCGACCGGTTGGTGGCCATGTGGGTGTCGACCAGGATGTGCCGGCGCTCCAGTTCGAGCCCCCACTCGGCGAGCGGTCCCAGGTCGGCGGTGAAGCCGAGCGCGGCGACCACACTGTCGCAGGGCAGTTCCCGGGGCGGCTCACCGCGCACCTGGATCTCCACCCCGGTCACCCGATCGTCGCCGATGATCTTGTTCACTTCAGCATTGACCACGATCTCGACCGGCATGTCGCGTACCCGGGCGACCGTACCGGCGTGAGCGCGGAACTTCTCCCGGCGGTGTACCAGCGTCACCGACTTCGCGATCGGCTGCAGCGACATCGCCCAGTCGAACGCCGAGTCGCCGCCGCCGACGATGACCACGTTGTGCCCGGCGAGGTCGTCCAGGCGTGGGACGAAGTAGAGCAGACCCGCGCCGGCGAAGCCGTTCGCGGCCGGCAGCGGCCGGGCGGTGAAGCTGCCCAGGCCCCCGGTGACGATGATCGCTCCGCAGTGGACGCTCGTGCCGTCGGACAGCGCGATCGCCGGCTTGCCGTCCACATAGGACAGTGCACCCGCCTGGACGCCGAGCAGGTACTCGGGATGGTACGGCGCGGCCTGTTCGACCAGGTTGGCCACGAGGTCCCGGCCCCGGATCGCCGGGAAGCCGGCGACGTCGTAGATCATCTTCTCCGGGTACATCGCGGTGACCTGGCCGCCCGGCTCGGGCAGCGCGTCGATCACGGCGGTCGACAGCCCCCGGAAACCGGCGTAATAGGCAGCGTAGAGGCCGGTGGGCCCGGCCCCCACTATCGCGATGTCCACCTCGCGTACCACGCCCAGACCTTACGGCGGGTCGTCCATGCCGGCAACAGCGTGTCCACAGTTGACCGGCTCACAGTGTCGGCGGAGGGATGACCGTGCCGCCGGTGTCGAAGGGTCCGGGGAGGGTGGACGGCGGTGGCTCGGGGCGCCGCCGCCGGAACAGGATCGCCGCGGCGGCTCCGCCCAGGAACCCGAACAGGTGGGCCTGCCAGGAGATCCGCTCGTCGGTCGGGAGGATGCCGCCGAGGGTCCAGCCGAACAGGATCCCGATCAGCACGCTCACCGCGATGCTCCACCAGCTCCGCTCGACGATCCCCCGGACCAGCAGGAACCCGAGGTAGCCGAAGACCACCCCGCTGGCCCCGATCGCCACCGTGCGGGACGGGCCGACCAACCAGTCACCCAGTCCGCTGGCCAGGACGACCAGCCCGGTCACCAGGAAGAACCGGCGGGTACCGGTGGCCAGCACGAAGGTACCGGTGAGCAGCAGCGGCACGCTGTTGCCGTACAGGTGGGCGAAGTTCGCGTGCAGCAGGGGCGCGAACACCACCCCGTCCAGCCCGTCCAGCTCTCGCGGCCGGATGCCGCCGAGGTGGTCGAGCGCGTGCCCGGTCGCCAGGTCGAGCAGCTCGATCAGGAACAGCACCGGGATGACCGCGCACATGGCTACGAAAGCCCGGCCGAGCGCGGCGTAGAAGGCCGGGGTACCGAACCGGTCGACGTCACCGTCCATGCCCGATTAGTAGCAGATCAGTACCAGCCGTGCGCCTGCCAGAAGGCCCACGCACCGCACGGGTCGTGGTACCGGTCCCGGATGTAGGACAGCCCCCAGCGGATCTGCGGCACCGGGTTGGTCAGGTAGTCCGCGCCGTACTTGCCCATCTTCGACGCCGGCAGCGCCTGCGGGATGCCGTACGCGCCCGAGCTGGGGTTGCGGTCCCGCTCGTTCCAGCCGCTCTCCTTGGTCCACATCGGCACCAGGCAGCGCATCTGGTCCAGGCCGTAGCCGAACTCGGGCAGGATCGCGCAGGCGATCGCCTTGTTGCCGGTGAACTCCGCGCAGGACGAGGGCACCGGTACCCCCGGTGTGGCCGGCGGCCGGGTGCCCCCGCGGCTGGCCGCCTGCTTGCGGGCCGCGTCGTCGGCCGCTTTCGCCTGGTCGGCGGCGGCCTTCGCGGCCGCGTCGGCCTGGGCCTTCGCGGCGGCCTGGGCGGACCGCAGGGCGGCGTTCGCGCGCCACTGCGCGGACATGTCGAGTTTCTGCTGGTACAGGCCGTCGAGGTCGTCGCGCTGCGCCGCATCGAGTGCGGCGGTGCGCTGCCGGGTCTGCCGGTCGGCGCTCAACCAGTAGCCGCTCACCAGGCTCAGGCTGAGCAGCCCGATGGCCAGCGACCGCATTCCGAACCGGCTCCACAGCCGACTCACGCGGAAGATCCCTTCGTCGGGGGCAGGGTCCCGGTTTGCACCGGGAGCGCCGCCCGACGGTTTGTCCGTGAGTCGATCTCCGGCCGGCTGGCGCTCGGCAACCACCCTTACGCACGGTCGCGATGAACGCCAGTCGATGCCCGGAGAAAAGTGAATCTCTTCACCGGAGAAACCGGACGGAAGGGATCAGATCGGTATCTCCTCAAGGAGATCAGTGACCATTTCGGCGATCGGCGACCGCTCCGAGCGGACCAGGGTGACGTGAGCGAACAGCGGATGTCCCTTGAGCGCCTCGATGACCGCCACGACGCCGTCGTGACGCCCCACGCGCAGATTGTCACGCTGCGCAACGTCGTGGGTGAGCACCACCCGGGAGCCCGTGCCGATCCGGGACAGTACGGTCAGCAGTACCCCGCGCTCCAGCGACTGGGCCTCGTCGACGATCACGAACGCGTCGTGCAGGCTCCGCCCGCGGATGTGCGTCAGCGGCAGTACCTCCAGCATGCCGCGGTTGAGGATCTCGTCCCGCACGTTGTCGTGGACCAGCGCGCCGAGGGTGTCGAACACCGCCTGCGCCCAGGGCGACATCTTCTCCGACTCGGACCCCGGAAGGTAACCGAGGTCCTGCCCGCCGACGGCGTACAGCGGCCGGAAGACGATCACCTTCTTGTGCCGGCGGCGCTCCATCGTCTGCTCCAGCCCGGCGCACAGGGCGAGCGCGGACTTGCCGGTGCCCGCGCGCCCGCCGAGGGAGACGATCCCGATCGAGTCGTCGAGCAGCAGGTCCAGGGCCACCCGCTGCTCGGCCGACCGGCCGTGCAGCCCGAAGGCCTCCCGGTCGCCGCGTACCAGCCGGACGGTCTTGTCGGGCAGTACCCGGCCCAGCGCC
>JBKPCQ010000172.1:0-17080 GCA_046727455.1 Actinomycetota bacterium
CCGGGTCCGCGACAGCCTCGCCGCGCTGGACTGAGCGTCCGGCCCGGCCGACCCGACCGCCCGCGACCGCTCAGCCGCCCGGGACCGCTCAGCCGCCCGGGACCGCTCAGCCGCCCGGGACTGCTCAGCCGCCCGGGACCGCTCAGCCGCCCGGGACGTTGAAGGCCGCGGTGATCGAGTGGTTGCGGTCCATGGTCAGCGTGCAGGTCGGGTTCGTGCCGGCGAAGGCGCAGTCCCCACCCCAGCCGAGGAACTCGAGACCCTGGTCGACGGCGGTGAGGGTGACCCGCTGTCCGGGGTCGAAGGTCCAGGTGCAGCGGTCCTGGCACAACCCGCCCGGACCCTGGACGCCCGCGCCGCCGTTCGGCTCGAACTGGGTGGAGCGGATGCTGAGCGTCTTCCGCGAGTCGAAACGCACCGACGCGGTCCGGTCGGCCGACATGGTGAGGTTGCACCTGGTCCCGGTGGTGCCGGCACAGTTGCCACCCCAGGAGACGACGACGAAGCCGCTGTTCGGCACCGCGGTCAGGGTGATCGGCTGGCCGGGGTCGTAGCTGGCGGTACAGGTGCCGGGGCAGTTGATACCGGGACCGGTGATCCGGCCGCCCGTCGGTACGGCCACCGTGAGCCGTGGCCGGGGCTGTCCGAAGGTGGCCGAGACGCTGCGGTCGCGCGCCATCGTCACCGTGCAGGCGGCGCCGGGGGCGGTACCGAGGCAGGCGCCGCCCCAGCCGAGCTGGACGTTGCCGGGGCTCGGTGTGGCGGTGAGCGTGACCGGCTGGCCGGGGTCGAAGCTGGCGGTACAGGTACCCGGGCAGTTGATGCCGGAGCCGGCGATGACGCCGCCGGTGGGTGCCTGCACGGTCAGCACGGGGCGGGTGACCGGGCGCGTGCTCACGACAATGGTGACGAACGCGGTGGCGGTCGCGTTGCCCGGGAACGTGGCGTCGACTCTGACGAAGTAGGTGCCGGTCCTGGTCCACTGGTGGGTCTGGCGCAGGCCGTTGGCGATCTGGCCGTCGCCGAAGTCCCACCGGGCGCCGATGGGCTCCGGCCCACCCGCGACACCGCTGGCCTGGAGGACGACCGGGTCACCGACGAACGGCTCGGTGCTGGAGACCGCGATCCGCACACCAGGCTGGCCGGGCGGTGGAGGGGGTGGCGGCGGCTGTTCGGGCGGTGGGGGCGCAGGCGGGCCGGGCGGCGGTACCTTGCCGGGCGGTACCTTGCCGGGCGGCTCCGGCCCCGTTGGCTGGTCGGCCGGCGGCTGCGCGACCGGCGGCTGCCGGGAAGACGTGTCGCCGGTACCGGTACCGGGGCCGTGCAGGTTGTGGTCCGGGTTGGCCGGGTCGTACTTCGCGACCGGGGTGAACCCGCCGTCCAGGTGGATGACTCCGGCGTGCTCGGTGTCCGGGTCGTTGAAGAACACCAGACCGTCGCGGGTGAGGAGCTGGAACTTCGTCTGCGGGTGCAGCACCCGGGGACTGGCTACCACCCGGCCCTGCCGCAGATCGACGACCCACACCTGGCCGGTGCCGTAGTCGGGGACGAACACCCGCCCGGCTGTCTCCACCGGAGCGCCCAGATCGGTGGCCTGGGGACCGAGCGGGATGGCGGTCGAGCAGTCGGCCGCGTTCAGGTCGCAGATCGAGAGCACCCCCCGCGGGGTCGCGACGTACAACCGGGCGGCATGGGGTGAGCCGCTGACCGCCAGCGCCTCACCCGGCCGCAGATCCACCGTCACCGACCGGCGTACCTGGGCGGTGTCCCGGTCCAGCAGATCCACCTGGCGATTGGCGGTGTCCACCAGTACCGGCGTGTCGTCGGCCAGTACGAGCAGCCCGGCGCCGGCCGTGACCGCCCCGCGCCGGACGCCGCGCTTCCCGCCGTCGAGCCAGATCAGATCGCCGGTCGGGGCGTCCAGTACCCACAGGCGGCCGTGCCCGTCCACCACCGCCGCACCGGCGTCGAACCGCGACGCCAGGGACACGGTCGTCCCCTTGGCCGCCAGCGACACCGGGTCGGCGGCGGTCAGCAGGCCGCGCCGGGAGTCCAGCGCGTACAGGCCGTGCAGCCCGGCGAAGGCCAGCAGCCCGTCGGAGGCGTCGGGGAGCGGCCTCGCCACCGCGCCGACCTCGAACGTGGCGCCGTCGACCCGGCGCATCGCCCCGGCCGTGCGGTCCACCACGTAGGCGATCGCCGCCTGCTGGACCACGTCGATCCGATCACCCCGCGGGGCGACGGAGACCTGCGCGGCCACCTCCGCCGACGACCCGTCCAGCAGGGCCAGTTGCCCCACCTGGGCCGAGGCCAGCCACGCGGCCCCGGACAGCAGATTGGGCCGGCTCGCGGAGTATCCGCCGGCCGTGGCGGCGACCGTCAGGCCGGCCGCGAGCACCAGGACGCCGGCCGCGGCGGCCACCCGCCGCGGCCAACGCCGACCCGTTCCCCCCCGGACGTCCATGATCCACCCTCTGTGCACCCCGGCACGACGTCTCGTTGCCTGAACGTACGCCTGTACCGCTAGGGTGGTTCAGTTTCTGGGGGCTATCCCCCAGACGGTCAGCCGCCCGCCATCGCGCCGACGATGAGGAACGGCTCCTCACCCTTGACGACCCGGTCGGGCAGGACCGCGTCCGGCGGATCGTTGGACAGGTCCTCCTCGCAGGCGTAGAAGCGGATGAACGCCCGGCGCTGGCCGGTGTGGTGGTCGCGGATCGTGCCACGCAGCATCGGGTACCGGTCCTCCAGCGCGTCCAGCACCTCGTGCTGGGTGACCGGCTCGGCCACGTCCAGGCGTACCTCGCCGTTGACCCGGGCGAGGTTCTTCAGGTGCGCCGGGAGCACCACGCGGATCATGGCAGTACCTGGGTCTCGACGGAGAGCACGGCCGGCAGGTCCCGGACGATCGGGGTCCAGGTGTCGCCGCCGTCGGCCGAGCCGTAGACCTGACCGCCGGTCGTGCCGAAGTAGATCCCGCCGGGGTCGAGCGTGTCGACGGCCATCGCGTCCCGCAGCACGTTGACGTAGCAGTTGGCCTGTGGCAGGCCGTCGGTCAGCGGCTCCCACTCGGTACCGCCGGTGCGGCTGCGGTATACCCGCAGCTTGCCCTCGGGCGGGTAGTGGTGCGAGTCGCTGGTGATCGGTACCACGTAGATCGTCTCCGGCTCGTGCGCGTGGACCGCGATCGGGAACCCGAAGTCGGTCGGCAGGTCGCCGCTGACCTCCTGCCAGGACGCGCCGGCGTCGTCGCTGCGCATCACGTCCCAGTGCTTCTGCATGAACAGCACGTCCGGCCGGGACGGGTGCATGGCGATACGGTGCACGCAGTGGCCGACCTCGGCGTCCTCGTCGGGGATCTGCTGGGACCGGAGCCCCCGGTTGATCGGCTGCCAGCTCTTGCCGCCGTCGTCGGTGCGGAAGGCGCCGGCCGCCGAGATCGCGACGAACATCCGGTCCCGCTGCACCGGGTCCAGGATGATCGTGTGCAGGCACATGCCGCCGGCGCCCGGCTGCCACCGCGGCGCCGACTCGTGCGTACGCAGCGCGGGCAACTCCTGCCACGATCGTCCACCGTCGGTCGTCCGGAAGATCGCCGCGTCCTCGGCCCCGGCGTAAACCGTGTCGGGGTCGTCGGGCGACGGCTCGAAGTGCCAGATCCGCTTGAACTCCCACGGTCGCGGAGTGCCGTCGTACCACAGGTGCTCGCCGACCTCGCCCTCGTAGGTGAACTCGTTACCGACGGTCTCCCACGTCTGGCCGCCGTCGTCCGAGCGCTGGACGACCTGCCCGAACCACCCGGAGGTCTGCGACGCGTAGAGCCGGTCCGGGTCGGCCGGCGATCCGTTGACGTGGTAGATCTCCCAGCCGCCGAAGTGCGGGCCGTCGACCTTCCAGTCCCGCCGCGTACCGTCCGCGGTCAGGATGAACGCCCCCTTGCGCGTGCCCACCAGTACCCGAATCGCGCTCATGCCATACTCCTCTCCGGGCCGCTCAGACGGTCCTGTCGCCTTGACGGGTAGACCGGCCTTCGCCGGGTAACTCATCGGCGGTCAACTTACCGCCAGCGTCTGACGGGAACGCGGACCGGGCCGACAGGACGGCGCGCAGGATGCCGGCGAGTTCGGCCCGGGTGTCGTCGGGCAGGGCGGCCAGGAGTTCCCGGTCGCACCGGTCCATCAGGGCGTGCGCCCTGCCGACCAGGCGCCGGCCGGCATCGGTCAGGTACAGCGCGTAGGCGCGGCGGTCCCGGGTACTGCGGGCGCGTCGCAGCAGCCGGCGGCGCTGGAGGTTGTCGGTGAGCGCGACGACCGTGGCGCGGTCGATGCCGAGCAGGTCGGAGATCATCCGCTGGGACGGACCGTCGCCGCTCTCGACCGCGGCCAGCACGACGTAGTGGCGGGTGTCGAGGTCCAGCTCGGCGAGTTCGGCGTTGGCCCGCTGCCCGGCGACGGCGGCCACCCGGCCGAGCAGGTAGGTCACCCGCGCGTCGAGCCGGGGCGGCAGGCGCGGCGTCATCCGATACCCAGATATGTGGACACGCAAATCATTTGTGGTCTAGCCTTATTTCTGCTCCGAGCGTGGCTGATCTGTTCAGATCAGCACGAGCGAGGCCGGTCGTCAAAGAGGAGCACCCATGGGTACCACACTCGACACCTACCGCCGGTACCGCGAGATCGTCGCGGGCGGCCACTTCGACCGGCTCACCGAGGTCATCGACGAGCAGTGGGTGGAGAACTGTCTCGGCCTGACCGGCTGGACCATCGGTCTGGACATCGCCGTGGCCAACCTGCGGGCCGGGTTCGGGCCGGCGTTCAGCGACGTGCGGGCCGTGGAGCACGAGGTCGTGGAGGACGGCAACGCGCTGGTCATCCGCGGCGAGAACACGGGGGTACACACCGGGCCGTTCCTCGGCGTGGAACCCACCGGCAAGCGGGTCGGCTGGGAGTTCCTCGACATGTACCGCTCCGGCCCGGACGGCCGGCTCAACTGGCACTTCCTCGCCACGGACTGGAACCTGGTCCGGCTCCAACTACTCGGCCAGGCGCCCGACCTCCCCACCACCCCCACCCGCCGGGCCGTACAGGTGGAGCTGGCGCAGGCGTAGTCAGCGGGCGTGGCGGCGGTTCGCGGCGAATAGGCTCAATGCCCGTCCCGCGATGTGGAAATCGACCCGGAAGATCACGATTTGCCGGCGGTTCCCGAGGTCTCGCTGCGGGATCTGCCGGGAAACGACGATCTCCCCGACCTGCCGCCGCAGGGTTTGGGCCGGGGTCAGGCCCCCGGCTCCGACATCCGGGTCGCCTCCGCGCGGGCCTGGTCGAGGATCGCCTGCGCCTGCGACCGCGCTTGGGCGAGGATCTGCTCGGCCTCCCGCTCGGCCTCCTCCCGGTGCGCCCTGGCCTGCTCCTCGGCCAGGCGGAGGATCCGTTCGACCCGATCTCCCAGGTCCGCGAGCCGCGGCCGCGCGCCGTCTGAGCGACGTACCCACCTCATTCCCTCAGGTTGACCCCCGTTGTCCATAGGGATAGTGAGTGCTACCTTTCATGCGTCAGGATTTTCTGACACGTGATAGGGGGGGCAGTCATGGTCCGTTGGTCGGGGTTCGTGCTGGGACACAAGCGGCTGGTGGCGCTGCTGTGGGTGCTGTGCCTGGTGGCGGCGATACCGGCCACCATGCAGGTCAGCGCGCGGCTGACCCAGCAGAACGCGCTCCCCGGCCAGCCGGGTTACCAGGCCAACCAGGAGATCCTGCGCCGGTACGGTACCGGCGGGGCGAAGCTGCCACTCGTGCCTGTCGTGGTGCTTCCCGCCGGTACCACCGTGGACAGCCCGGACGCCGAGCGGACACTGCGGGAGGCGTTCGCGGGTCTGGCGCGGCGCACCGGCCTGCGGGTCGTCTCCTACGCCACCACCGGCGACCGCCGGTTCGTCTCCGCCGACGGGCGCACCACCTTCGCCCTGGTCTTCCTGGCCGACCAGCGGCTGTTCGGCTTCACCGACCCTGGGCCCGGCGTGACCGCCGACCTGGCCGGTTCGCTGCCGCCGGCGTGGAGCCTACGGGTGACCGGGGTGGACGAGCTGTCGGCGGGTAACCAGCATGCCGGCGACTTCGGGGTGCTCACCCTGACGCTGGTCGGTGGCCTGGGCGCGCTGCTGGTGCTCGCGTTCGTCTTCGGCTCGCTGCTGGCGCTGCTGCCGCTGCTGGTCGCCACCGTGACGGTCCCGGTCACCTTCGGCCTCGTCGACGCCCTGACTACGGTGACCCCGGTCCACGTGGTCGTCGAGTTCATGGTCGCGCTGATCGGGCTCGGGGTGGCCATCGACTACTCGCTGCTGCTGGTCACCCGCTGGCGGGACGAGCTGGCGGCCGGCCACACCGGCGACGAAGCGGTGGCCCGCGCGATGCACACGGCCGGCCACGCCGTGCTGTTCAGCGGCGTCACCGCCGGTGTCGGGATGCTCGCCCTGCTGATCGTGCCGGTACCGTTCCTGCGCGGCATCGGCTACGGCGGCATGCTCATCCCGCTGGTCAGCGTGGCGGTCACGCTCAGCCTGCTGCCGGTGGTGCTGGCGGTCGTCGGGCGGCGGCTGGACTGGCCGCACCTGCGTGGTGTGCACACCGGGCGGGGCTGGGCGAGCTGGGCGCGCGGCGTGGTCCGGCACCGGGCGGCCGCGACGCTCCTCGGACTCGCGGTCATCGGGCCGCTGGCCGTGGCCGGGCTGCACCTGCGCCTCGGTACCCCACTGTCGGACGCGCTGGCCTCGACCGGCCCGGCGCGGGAGGGGCTCGTCCAGCTCGAACGGGCCGGCATCCCGACCGGGGTGCTCACCCCGATGGACGTCCTGGTCCCTGCCGGTACCGACCCGGTCGGAGTTGCGGCGACGCTCGCGAAGGTGCCCGGGGTGTACACGGCCGCCGCGCCCGGGGACGCCGACTGGCGCCGCGCCGGTACCGCCGTGCTCACCGTGCTCCCGGTGGACGAGACCGGTACCGGCGCCGGACGCGCCGCCATCGCCCGGGTCCGTGCCGCTGCCGGGCCCGGGGTCCAGGTCGGCGGCCCGGGAGCCGAGGACCTGGACTTCCGGCACGTGTCGTACGGCCGGTTCCCGCTGATCCTGGCGGTCCTGGCCGTCCTGACCTACCTGCTGCTCGCGCGGCCGTTCCGGTCCCTGCTGCTGCCCGCGAAGGCCGTGCTGCTCAACCTGCTCAGCGTGGCCGCCGTATTCGGGGCGATGGACCTGGTGTGGCAGGACGGGTACGGCGCGAACCTGTGGGGCGTACCGGCCACCGGCTCGGTCGACGTGTGGATCCCGCTGGTGGTCTTCGCGTTCCTGTACGGGCTGTCCATGGACTACGAGGTCTTCATCGTCACCCGGATCCGCGAGGAGTACGACCGCACGGGCAGCACCCGGTCCGCCGTCGTCAACGGCATCGCCCGTACCGGGCGGCTGGTGACCAGCGCCGCGCTCATCCTCCTGCTCGCCTTCCTCTCCCTGGCCAGCAGCTCCATCGTCACGGTCGAGATCTTCGCCACCGCCCTGGGCATGGGCATCGTGCTGGACGCCACCGTGATCCGCGCCCTGCTCGTACCGGCGTTGATGGCCATGTTCGGCAGGGCGAACTGGTGGCTGCCGAGCCGCCCTCGCCGGCCCGCGCCCGCCCCGGTCCCCCGCACCCCGGCCGGGGTAGCGTGAGCCGATGGACGCGCTCGAACTGGCCGACTACCGGCATGCGGTGGCGCGGCTGTACCTGTCGCCGGCCGGGCTCATGGAGTTCCGCATCCGCCGGGACGTGCTGTTCGCCAGCCATCCCCAGTCGCCGATCCCGGCGTCGGCGCGGGCCGCGTTCACCGGGCTGCGGTACTTCCCGCCGACCGACGAGGCGATCGTCGAGGTGAAGCCGCGGGAGGTACCGGGCCGGTTGGACATCGACACCGGCGGCCCGGACGGCGTGGTCCGGTACGAGCGGGTCGGGGTGCTGGCGACGCCCTGGGGCGACCTCTCGCTGTGGTGGATCGCGGCGTACGGCGGCGGGCTGTTCCTCCCGCTGCGCGACGCGACCAGCGGGCGCGAGACCTACGGCGGCGGGCGTTACCTGACCGACACCGCCAAGGGCACGCACGGCAGGGGCCTCACCATGCTCGACAACGGCCGGATCCGGCTGGACTTCAACTACGCGTACAACCCGTCGTGCGCCTACGACGACCGGTGGGCGTGCCCGCTCGCGCCGCGCGACAACTGGCTGGCCGAGCCGGTACGGGCCGGCGAGCTGACCTACCCCCATGACTGAGGCACTGCATCTGCCGTCGCCCTGCGTCGTCGTGCTGGTGGGGCCGGGCGCGTCCGGCAAGTCCACCTGGGCCGCCGCCCACTTCCCCGCCGGGTCCATCGTGTCCAGCGACCGGTTGCGGGCCGTGGTCGGCGCGGGCGAGGACGACGTCGCCGCGAGCGCGGACGCGTTCGCGCTCCTCGACGAGGTGGTCCGGCGGCGGGTCGCCCGGCGGCTCACCACGGTCATCGACACGCTCGGCCTCGACCCGGAGCGGCGCCGGGCGTGGCTGGCGCTGGCGCGCGGCCACGACATGCCCTGCGTCGCCGTCGCTTTCGACACCCCGCCGGCCGAGTGCCGGGCCCGCAACCGGACCCGGTCCAAGCGCATCCCGGGCGAGGTCCTCACCGCCCAGCTCCGCGCGTGGGCACGGACCCGGGACCTGATGGCCGGCGAGGGCTTCGCCGAGGTGCTGGCACCCGCGCCGGTGCGGGTCGTCCCGCAGGCGTTCGTCGCGGCCACCGCCGCCGCCCGCCGGCAGCGGGAGCAACCGACCGGGCTGCGGTTCGGCCTGCACCTGTCCAGCTTCCCCGGTGGTACCGCCGGGATCGCGGCCCGGCTGCGCGAGATCGCGGCAGCCGCCGAGGCGGCCGGGTTCGACGCCGTCTACGTGATGGACCACTTCCGCCAGATCCCGCAGGTCGGCCGGGCGTGGGAGGACTTCCTGGAGAGCTACACCACGCTCGCTTACCTGGCCGCCGGTACCGACCGGGTGCGGCTCGGCGCCCTGGTCACCGGCATCACGTACCGCAACGTCGCGCATCTCGGGAAGATCGTGGCAACGCTCGACGTGCTGAGCGGCGGGCGGGCCGTCTGCGGCCTAGGCCTGGCCTGGTTTGCCGAGGAGCACGCCGCGTACGGCTGGCCGTTCCCGCCCGTGGCCGAGCGCTACGCGCTCCTGGAGGACGCGCTGCGGCTGCTGCCCATGCTGTGGGGCAAGGGCGCGCCACGGTTCGAGGGGCGGACGCTGACCGTACCGGAGGCGATGTGCTACCCGCGTCCGCTGCAGGAGCGGGTACCGATCATCGTGGGCGGTGGCGGGGAACGGCGGACCCTGCGGCTGGCCGCGCGGTACGCCGACGCCGCCAACGTCTTCGGGGACGCCGCCGCCGTCCGGCACAAGGCCGCGGTCCTGCGCGCCCACTGCCTGGACGCCGGGCGGGATCCCGCTGAGGTCAGGATGACCCACCTGTCGACCGCTCTCGTGGGAGTCGACGACGCGCACGTCGCGGACCTGGTCGAGCGGCTGCGACCGCGCCGGCAGGATCCGGCGCGGTACGCGGGGTCCGTCAACGCCGGTACCGTCGACGACCACGTGGGGCGGTTCCGGGAGCTTGCCGAGGCAGGCGCGCACGAGGTGATGGTGCGGCTGCCGGACCTGACCGGCCCCGGGCCCGTGGAACGGATGTCGAAGGTCATCTCGGCATTCCGCTAATTTGGCGCATGGGCGACTGAGCGGTATCCGGGGCGGCCGGGCCGCCTCTTCCCGGGATGCACATCCGCGTGTCTAGTCAGCACAACGACGAGACGGCCGCCATGCCGGCCGACGTGTGTTTACGGTTCCTGCGTGAGGCCGGGCGGCTGCACGATGCCGGCCTGAAGTCCTACGGACTGATCGTCGGGGAGTCCGACGACCCGTTCCGCGCCACCGACGTGATCTTCCTCGACTCCCGGCGCAACCAGCGCAACGCGTGGGGCAACCGGGCGGCGTTCGAGGCGCAGGGCGACTACTTCCGCCGGTACGACGACGCGGGGTTCGTGGCGGACCCGGCCGACCTGCTCAAGGTGTACCGCTGGATCGAGGACTCCGGGCGCGAGATCGTGGCGATGTTCCACAGCCACCGGCGGCAGCCACCGAATTTCTCGTGGATCGACTTCCGGCTGCACAACCCGGCGTTCCGGTGGCACCTCATCGTCTCGTTCCACCGCGGGCCGGTCCCGGAGCTGCAACCCTTCCGCGTGGACAAGGACGGCATCGAGCTGGGCATCAGCGCCGACGACAACCGGCAGGACAGCGAGCTGGCCTACCCCGGACCCGAGGTGGTGCCGCTGGGCCTCATCGTCGACGGCGCGCCGGCCGACATCGACACCTGCGCCGGCGCGCTCGGCCTCACCGCACGCCGGTGACCGCCCGGGGCGTCCGGTCCCAAGGGGGTCAGGACCGGACGCCCCACGAGGCCGCCCCGTGGCCGGGCGGCCCAGCCGGTGGAATCCGCTACAGCCAGCCGGTACCGACGGTGTCGCCGCAACCGGCCACGGGCGCCCAGGACGCCGACCCGTTGTCCGGGTCGAGGTGGTGCCACCAGTGCAGGACGCCGTTTCGCCCGACCGCGTAGATCCGGCCGTCGCCGACCGCCGCGACCTCCTGGTATACGCAGGTGCTGCCGACCCACCCGGAGCCGATGGCCTGGCCGCTGGCTGGCGCCCACCCGGTACCGCTGCCGTCGTACGGCGTGACGTAGCGGTACCACTGCAGCGTCCCGTCATGCCGGACGGCGTAGAGCGTGCCGGACACCCCCGTCAGTGCCCGGAACGCCTGCCACCCGGTGCCGACCACCCTGCCCCGGCCCGAGTGCGCCCAGCCGCCACCCTGCCCCGGCACCCCGGTGTACCGGTACCACTGCAGCGCCCCGTCGTACGTGACCCCGTAGAAAATGCCGTCCCCCGCGGACACCACGAACTTGAAGGCGTTCCAGCCCCAGCCGATCGCCGTCCCGCTGGCCGGGTCCCACCCGGCCGCGAAGTCGTACGAGTACCACTTCATGGTGCCGTCGGGGTAGATGCCGTAGATCGTGTGCCCGTCGGCGAGGATCTTGTCGAACTCGTTGAAGCCCGTGCCGGACCGGATCGTGCGGTCCCAGCTCGTGGTCCCGTCGGTCCACCCGGTGTGCGTGTACCAGTCCAGCTCGCCGCCGGCGCGGACCAGGTTCAGCGCGCCCCGCTGGCCGGACACGAGCGAGCTGGCCAGCAGGGCGTACCGGATCGGCGTGTACAGGGCGACCGTGCTCATCGACCACACCGCCACCCGGGGCCGGTGCGTGGCGCCGGTCTGCTCGTACACCAGCGCCCCACCGCCGGCCCAGCGCACGAACAGCGCGACGTGGTCGACGCTCTCGTCGCCGACGTGGCGCAGCAGCGCGTCGCCCGGGGCCAGCGCGCTCTGCGCGATGGCGACCGTGTGCCCGGCGGAGTACTGCGGCAGGAGGTTGCCGGTCCACCAGGTGTCCCCGGCACCGCCCAGCCCCCACGCCATCGAGACGAATCCTGAGCAGTCCTGCCGGTACGAGCCGTAGCTGTTGGTGTGGCAGACGCTCTGCGAGTACGGGACGTAGTCGCCGAAGTAGTTCACCGTGTCGTAGGGCGTGTCGCTCTGGGTACCGCTGAGCCAGGACCGCGCCCGCCGCAGCACCTCCTCGCGGGGGTACCGCTTGTCCGCGCCGTTGTTGCCGCAGCCGGACGCGGCCATCGTCGGTCGCCCCCCGACCGCATGGCTCGCGCCCGGCTGCGCGGACGACGCGCTGGCCGCCACCCCCGCCCCGCCGATCAGCATGGCGACCAGCGCCCCGGCAACCACCAGCGGGCGTGCCCTGGTGGATTGCCTTCCCGTCACGCGCTCCAGCGTAAGGGGGCACCGCTGAAAGCCCGCTCCAGATTTCCGTGACACCGATGTGGGCCCGGTTTGCGGCTTAAATGGTACCGGGCACCGCGCGCTCAAAGAACGCTGAAAGCCTCATTCAGGTCGGGTCAAACCCCCGGTTACGATCTGTGCTGGCCGATACCAGGAGGGCGCATGGAGTTCCGACTGCTCGGCCCCGTCGAGGTCTGGCACGGCGGGGTCCGGCTGCGGCTCGGCGGCCCGAAACCCCGCGGCCTGCTGGCGGTGCTGCTCCTGGAGTACGGCCGGGTGGTGTCCCTCGACCGCCTGATCGACCTGCTCTGGGGCGAATCCCCGCCGCCGCGCGCACCGGGCGTGGTGCAGCAGTACGTGTCGACGCTGCGCGCCTCGTTCCAGGCCGCGGTACCCGACCGGGCGGTCATCGTGACGTCCGGCCGGGGGTACGCCGTCCACATCGAGCCGGCCGAGCTGGACCTCGCCGTCTTCGCGGCCGGGGTGGCGGCCGGGCGGGCCGAGCTGCGCGCCGGCCGGGCGAACGCGGCCGCGGCGCAGCTGCGCGCCGCGCTGGACCTGTGGCGCGGTACGCCGTTGGCCGGTGCCGCGCTCGCCACCGACGCCGAGGAGGCCCGGCTGCGCGAGGAGTGGGAGGCGGCCGTCGAGGACCGCATCGAGGCCGACCTCGCGTGCGGGCTGGCCGGCTCGCTGGTACCGGAGCTGACCGGACTGGTCCGGGCCCACCCGCTGCGCGAGCGCCTGCGCGGGCAGCTCATGCGGGCGCTGGTGGCGACCGGCCGGCACGGCGAGGCGGTCAACCTGTACCACGACGGCCGGCGCACCCTCGCCGACGAGCTGGGCATCGATCCCGGACCCGGGCTGCAACGGCTCTACGAGTCGATCCTGCGGTCCGCGGCGCCGACCGAGCCGGTACCGGACGCCCCGCCGCGCGTCGCGGAGTCGCGCCGGTCCCCGCGCCCCAGCCTGCTGCCCTCGGACATCGCCGACTTCACCGGCCTCGACGACGACGTGGCGAGGATCGCCGACGCGCTCACCGCCGGCCAGCGTCCCGGCGCCACCGCGGTACCCGTCGTCGCGATCGCCGGCCGGCCCGGTACCGGCAAGACCACGCTCGCCGTCCACGTCGCGCACCGGCTGGCCGGGGACTTCCCCGACGGCCAGCTCTTCGCCACCCTGCGCGGCTCGACCGCCAACCGGGTGGACACCGCGAGCCAGTGCACCCTGTTCCTCCGCGCGCTCGGCATGGATCCCGGCGAGATCGCCGAGACCATCGCGGAGCGGGCCGAGCAGCTGCGCCTTCTGCTGAGCGGCCGCCGGGTACTCATGGTGCTCGACGACGCGGCAGCCGCCGAGCAGGTCCGGCCGCTGCTGCCCGGCGAGCCCTCGTGCGCGGTCGTCGTCACCAGCCGGACCCGGATCACCGGCCTGGCCGGCGCCACGCTGGTTGAGCTGGACAACTGGCAGGCCGCCGAGGCGACCACCCTGCTCGGACGTATCGTCGGCACCGACCGTCTGGCCGCCGACCCGGACGCCGGCCACCGCATCGTCGAGCTGTGCGGCGGCCTGCCGCTCGCCGTCCGCGTCGCCGGTGCCCGGCTGGCCGCGCGCCCGCACTGGCCGGTCGGGCGGCTCGCCGACCGGCTCGCCGACGAGCGCCGCCGGCTCGACGAGCTGAGCTACGGCGACCTGGAGGTACGCGGCAGCCTCGCACTCAGCTATGGCGCCCTGTCCGACGACGGTCGCAGGGCGCTGCGGTGGCTGACGCTGCTGGATGCGCCGTCGGTCGCCGCCTGGGTCGTAGCCGCGCAGCTCGGCTGCCCGGTCAAGCACGCCGAGGACGTCGTCGACGAGCTGGTCGACGTCCGGCTTCTCGATCCGGTCGGGGCCGACCTCGCCGGCCAGGAACGGTTCCAGTGCCACGACCTGGTCCGGCTGTTCGGCCGCGAGCGCGCCGAGGCCGAGGACGAACCGGAGGTCCGCCGGGCCGCGGTGGCCGCAGCCGCGTCGGCGTGGTTACAGGTGGTCAAGGCCGCGACGGCCGAGCTGCCGCGGGCGATGCCGCGACTGGTCACCGTCGAGATCCCGCTTCCGCTGGATCCCGAGGCGGTCCGCGATCTCATGGGCCAGCCGGCCGCGTGGCTGGAGAGCGAGTCGGCCGCGCTCGTCGCGGCGGTGGAGACGGCCGCGGCACACGAGCTGGACCAGCTCGCCTGCGAGCTGGCGCAAGCGTTGCTCTCGTCGCACTTCGCGGTGCTCAACGCCTTCGACAGCTGGTGGCGGACCCACCAGGCGGCGATGCACGCGGCCGACCGCGCCGGCAACCCGCTGGGCCGGGCGGTCGTGCACACCGGGCTCGGCTTCCTCCGGCACAAGCAGGACCGGTTCAGCGAGGCGCGGCGGCACCTCGTGGCGGCCCTGGCGGCGTTCGAGGAGTTGGGCCACCGGCCCGGCGTGGCGGTGGCCCGGTACGGGGTGGGGTCGGTGCACTTCGAGGTCGCCGAGTACCCCGAGGCGCTGCGCGACCTGAGCGTGGCGGCGGCGCTGTTCACCGAGCTGGGCGACGGCGACAGCGCGGCTTACGCGCGGTACCTCATCGGCGCGGCCCACCGCGACCTCGGTGACTTCGAGGCGGCGCGGTACCACCTCGGCACCGCCCTCGCCCTCTACCGTGACCTGGCCAACCGGCGCGGGCAGGCGCTCTGCCACCGGGGAATCGGCCTGATCCACCGGGCGCGCGGCGAGCCCGCGGAGGCGCTGCGCCTGTCCGAGGAGGCGGGCCGGATGCTCGCCGAGATCGGCGACCGGCTGCTGTGCGCCTACGCCGCACAGTCGAGCGCCAAGGCGCTGCTGCGCCTCGGTCGCCGCGCCGAGGCGGCCGACCTGCTCACCCCGGCGCTGGCGGTATGCGAGGCGCACCTCGACCGGTTCGGCTGCGCGCTGATGCTCCGTACCCTCGGCGAGGTCCACCTCGCCGAGGGCGACCTCGACGCGGCGGCCGACGCGCTGAAGCAGAGCCTGGGCATCTGGCGGACGCTCGGGCTACCGCTGTGGCAGGCGCGTACCCTGCGCGACCTCGGTGCCGTGCACGCGCGGGCGGGGAACCACCCGGAGGCGCACGAGTCGTGGAGCGAGGCGGAGGCCATCTTCTCAGCCGTGGGTGCCCGGGAGCGCGACGAGATGGCGGACTGGCGGGCGCAGCACGGCGGCCGCCGGCCGGGCTGACGCCCGGTCAGGTCACTTGGACTTGCCGTAGTTCTCGTTGATGCCGTAGATCACGGCCCAGACGAACGCGACCACGATGATCCCCCAGCCGTGGAGCTGGTTCAGGGCGACCCCGGTGACGCCGAAGCCGATGAGCATGGAAAAGATCGCCAGGACGGCACGCGCGCCGGGGCCTGGGCGGTCGGTCGGTCTCGGCCGGGCGGTGCTCCCGGTGGCCTCGCGCTCGGCGAGGCGCTGGTCCACCCGTTCGTCGATGGCCTGTCCCATGCGGGCGAGAAACGCGGCGATCACGGCTTGCTCGGCATCGGCGCCCAACTCCCGCCGGGCGGCCAGGGCGCCGGAGATCTCGTCCGGGTCGGTGCGCAATGGGCGGGTCGTGGTGCTGGTGACGGCGTCCTGAGGCTGCACGGGGCCCTCCCCTGTTGAAGCGTCCCTGTCAGCGTATGCGCGGCACGCTACCCAGGGACACCCCAGACGACCCGCGCCTCGACCGCCAGGTCGAGCCGACCGTCGGTACCGACCAGGTCGGCCAGGATCGCGCGGACGGCCGCGTCGAACGCGACCGCCGCGTCGCGGTCCATGTGGGCGAAGCCGCGCTGGGAGTGCCGGCCCCGCAGGTACCCGTCCAGGGTCGGCCGCCACGCCTCCGGACCGCACCGGCGCTCACCGATGCGGGTGAACAACCCGCGGCGCTCGATCTCGGTCACCACATCCATCGCGCGGAAGTCCCGGACGGTGCTGTACCGGGCGAAGACCGGCCCCAGCCGCTCGCTCACCGCGAGCGGCCCGTTCCAGTCGCGCTCGACGATGGCCAGCACCCCGCCGGGGGTACGGACCCGGGCGAGGCGGGCGAACAGTACCTCCCAGTCCATCCAGTGCAGGCTCTCCCCGGCGGTCACCAGCGCGTACGGCGGCGTGAGTGCCGCGGTCTCCGCCGTCGCGCGCTGCCACCTCAGGTGCGGGTGGTCGCCGCCGGGAAGCTGGCGGCCCTTGGCGAGCATGGCGGCTGAGGGATCCACCGCGTCGACGCGCTCGACCTCCGGAGCCAGCCGCCGGGCCAGATCGCCGTTGCCGCAGCCGAGGTCGAGCACGGTACGGGGATGGTCCCGGACCAGATCCACGAGAAGCCGCACCGCTTCCTCGGGGTACGGCGGCCGGTGCGGGTACGCCGCGGCGATCTCCCCGTCGGTGAAGACCGCCGCGTCCCCGGCGCTCCACTGCGCGGGCTTGGGCTCCATGTCACCTCCACTCGGGCACGTCCACCGTACGCGCCAGGGTGCGGATCTCGTCGAGCATCGCAGGCCAGAGGGCGCGGGGCAGGTCGTGGCCCATGCCCGGGTACGTCACCAGGCGCGCGCCGGGGATGGCGGCCGCCGTCGCCCGGCCGGCCGCCACGCTGATGAGCGGATCCTGCTCGCCGTGGAGGACGAGGGTGGGGATCCGGACGTGGGCCAGCGCCTTCCGGCGGTCACCGGAGGCGCTGATCGCGGCGCGCTGGCGCAGGTCGGCGTCGGGGTTGCCGGGACTGCGCTCGTAGGACCGGCGGGCGATGTCGCCGACCATCCACTCGTCGAGCGGGTACCCCGGGCGAACCGATAGCGCGTCCAACACCGCGACGGCGTCGCCGGCCATGTGCGCCAACCGGTACGGCGCCGATGACGGCCGGATCATCACCTTGAGCCAACCTGGCGCGGGTACGCCGGTGAGGTGCGTGGACAGCCCCGAGTCGCGGTTGTCGAACCTGGCCACCTGGAAGCCGAGGTCGACCAGCGCGTGGCACAGGTCCTCGGGAAAGATCAGCATCTGCACGCCGGAGGTACTGCTGGCGCTGCTCGCGGACTGGGTGGCGGAGGCCGGCGAGGAACTGTCGGCCCACGAGGCGGGCAGCGACCTGT
>JBKPCQ010000173.1:0-13537 GCA_046727455.1 Actinomycetota bacterium
AGACAGCACCTGCCCGACGGCGGCCGCCGCGACGACCAGCCGCGGCCCCTCGGCCGCCGGCCAGGTCAGGCCGTCCGGCCGCGCGGGCCCGTCGAGCCGGGCGGCGATCGCGTCCAGCTCGGCGTCGGAGCCGGGGGCCGCCGTGGACACCTCTGCACCCTCCGCAAGCAGCGCGTCACGGCACGCCAGCACCGGTGCGGTGCGGCAGCCGTCCGAGAGCGAAACCAGTACCACCTGACGCACGCCGCCTGCCCTCCTGACCTGCTGCCCTTGTAGCCTGGCACCCCGGGGTGATGGACATGCCAGCGATCGTGCTGATCGGCGCCCAGTGGGGCGACGAGGGCAAAGGCAAGGTTACCGACCTGCTCGGCGGGCAGGTCGGCTATGTCGTCCGGTACCAGGGCGGCAACAACGCGGGGCACACCGTGGTCACCCCGGACGGCGAGAAGTACGCGCTGCACCTGCTGCCCTCCGGCGTCCTCACGCCCGGCTGCGTCCCGGTGATCGGCAACGGCGTGGTGATCGACCCGAAGGTCCTGATCGGCGAGATCGACGGGCTGGAGGAGCGGGGGCTGTCCTGCGACCGGCTGCTCATCTCCGCCGACGCTCACCTGATCATGCCGCACCACCGGGCGCTGGACCGGGTCGTCGAGCGGTACCTCGGCTCGGCGCGGATCGGCACCACCGGCCGGGGGATCGGCCCGGCGTACGGCGACAAGGTAGCCCGGGTCGGCATCCGCGTCCAGGACCTCCTCGACCCCGGCATCCTCCGCAAGAAGCTGGAGATGGTGCTCCGCGAGAAGAACCAGGTCCTGGTCAAGGTCTACAACCGCAAGGCGATCGACGTCGACGCCGTCGTCGGGGAGTACCTCGGCTACGCCGAGCGGCTGCGCCCGTACATCGCCGACACCCGGCTGGTCCTCGCGCGGGCGCTGGAGAAAGGCGATACCGTGCTGCTGGAGGGCGCGCAGGCCACCCTGCTCGACGTGGACCACGGCACCTACCCGTTCGTCACCTCGTCGAACCCGACCGCGGGCGGGGCGTGTGTCGGCTCGGGCATCCCGCCGACCCGGATCTCCCAGGTCATCGGGGTCATCAAGGCGTACACCACCCGGGTCGGCTCGGGGCCGTTCCCGACCGAGCTGTTCGACGACAACGGCGCGCACCTGGCGAAGGTGGGCGTCGAGTACGGCACCACCACCGGCCGGGCCCGGCGGTGCGGCTGGTTCGACGCGGTGGTCGGGCGGTACGCCGTCCGGGTGAACGGCATCACCGACCTGTTCGTCACGAAGCTGGACGTGCTGTCCGGGTTGCCGAAGGTACCGATCTGCGTGGGGTACCAGGTGGACGGGGAGCGGGTCGACGAGATGCCGATGACGCAGACCGCGTTCCACCACGCCACGCCGGTGTACGAGGAGCTGGACGGCTGGTGGGAGAGCATCGACAAGGCGCGGGCGTTCGCGGACCTGCCGGACAACGCGCAGCGGTACGTGCTGCGGATCGAGGAGCTGTGCGGGGCCCGGGTGAGCGTGGTCGGGGTCGGTCCGGGGCGGGAGGAGAACGTCATCCGGCACCCGCTCATCTGATCCCCCGGTAGCATCAGCGGGTGCGCGTCCTCTTACTGGGCTCCGGCGGGCGGGAGCACGCCCTCGCCACCGCTCTCGCCGCCGACCCCGCCGTTGCCGAGTTGCACGCCGCGCCGGGCAATCCCGGTATCGGGGCGGTTGCCCGGCTGCACGCCGCGGACCTCGCCGACCTGGACGGGCTCGCCTCGCTCGCGGTCGAGGTGAGCGCGGACCTCGTGGTCGTCGGGCCGGAGGCGCCGCTCGTGGCGGGGGCGGCGGACGTGCTGCGGGCCAAGGGGATCGCGGTGTTCGGGCCGTCGAAGGCGGCGGCCCGGCTGGAGGGCTCGAAGGACTTCGCCAAGTCGGTGATGGCCGCGGCCGGGGTACCGACCGCGCGGTCCCGTACCTGTACCGAACCGGCCCAGGTCGCGGCGGCGCTGGACGAGTTCGGGCCGCCGTACGTGGTCAAGGACGACGGGCTGGCCGCCGGCAAGGGCGTCGTGGTGACCGCCGAGCGGACCGCCGCGCTGGCCCACGCCGCGAAGTGCCGCCGCGTGGTCGTCGAGGAGTACCTCACCGGGCCGGAGGTCTCCCTGTTCGTGGTCACCGACGGCAGCACGGCGGTACCGCTCGTCCCGGCGCAGGACTTCAAGCGCGTCGGCGACGGCGACACCGGCCCGAACACCGGCGGGATGGGCGCGTACGCGCCGCTGCCGTGGGCGCCACCGTCCCTTGTGGACGACGTGCTCGCCACCGTCGTGCGGCCCACGCTGGCCGAGCTGCGCCGGCTCGGTACCCCGTTCGCCGGCCTGCTCTACGTCGGGCTCGCGATCACCGCCGAGGGGCCGAAGGTGATCGAGTTCAACTGCCGCTTCGGCGACCCGGAAACCGAGGTGGTACTGCCGCTGCTGGAGACGCCGCTGGGCGGGCTGCTGTACGCCGCCGCGACCGGGCGGCTGGCCGAGCATCCGCCGCTGCGCTGGCGGCCCGGGTCGGCGGTCACCGTCGTGGTGGCGAGCGCCGGCTATCCCGGTACCCCCCGTGTCGGCGACCCGGTCAGCGGGGCCGACCGGCCGGGCGTGCTGCACTGCGGCACCCGGCACAGGCCCGACGGCACGCTCGTCAGCGCCGGTGGCCGGGTGCTCGCGTGCACCGCCACCGGCCCGACGCTGGCCGCCGCCCGGGCCGCCGCCTACGAGCTGGTGGACGGGGTGCGGCTGGCCGGCGCCCGGCACCGTACCGACATCGCCCTCGCCGCCGTCGAAGGACGGATCCGGCTGCCCCGCTGAGCCGGGCACCCCGGGCCGGGCCCGCCCGTTTCCCACGCGAGGAGGTGACCGGCCTTGGGCGACGTCGCGGGGTACCGGGAGTCGTGCCCCCCTCACCGGATGGCCCGCGCTGAACCAGGCCCCGGGGTGCACGTCTGCGGCGGCTGCGTCGCCCTCGCCGCAGAGGCCCTTTCGCTCTGGTTGGGATGGCCCGGCTCTAGTCCTCGGGTGCGTGGCAGGTGCCGTTGTCGAAGGTGAACTCGGCGACCACTGTGCCGTCAGGCAGAACGGTGATTTGCGAGGTGGCCCGAACGGTGTCCACCACCCCACCGGACGGCCCGAGAATGGTGAAGTACTCGGTGTCGGTGAACTCGAACCCGCCGCTGGCTGTTGCGTTGCCACCGAACCAGCCGGCCCCGGCCAGACGGTAGACGGCGTCGTCGCCGCTGAAGTCGAGCATCACGTGGTTGGGCGCGATTGTGCGACTGCCGGCCTCCCGGGCTTTCCACGCTGACTGGGCGCCACCACCTCGATACCGTCCGGGCTGGCTATCCTCATGGTCCCCGCGCCGGGCGGCCGGCCCAGCCGGGGCCGGCCGCTCGGTCGGACGAGCGTCAGCGCAGCTTGGCGCCGGAGATCGCGCGGGCGACGACCAGCCGCTGGATCTCGGAGGTACCCTCGAAGATCGTGTAGATCTTGGCGTCCCGGTACCAGCGCTCGACCGGGTGCTCGCGCAGGTACCCGGCGCCGCCCAGGATCTGTACCGCCTTCTCGGTCACCGCGACGGCCACCTCGCCGGCCTTCAGCTTGCTCATCGAGCCCTCGCCGGCGGTGAAGGCGCGGTTGTTGCGGCCCATCCACGCCGCCCGCCAGACCAGCAGCCGGGCCGCGTCGATCTCGGTACGCATGTCGGCCAGCGCGAACGCGACCGCCTGGTGCTCGACGATCGGCTTGCCGAACTGCACCCGCTCCTGGGCGTACGCGAGCGCGTACTCGTACGCCGCCCGCGCGATGCCCAGCGCCTGCGCGCCGACGGTCGGCCGGGTCAGCTCGAACGTCCGCATCGCGGCCTGGCCGCCGCTGGCGCCGGCCGCCGAAGCGGCAGCGCCCGAGCGGGCGCGGGCGAGCCGCTGCTCCAGGGCGTCCCGCCCGCCGAGCAGGCACCGTCCAGGTACCCGGACGTCGTCGAGGAACACGTCGGCGGTGTGCGAGGCGCGCAGTCCCAGCTTGCGCAGCTTCGGGCCGGCGGACAGGCCCGGGGTGCCGGGCGGTACCACGAAGGCGGCCTGGCCCCGGGCACCGAGCGACGGATCCACGGACGCCGTGACGACGTGTACCGTGGCGATCCCGCCGTTGGTCGCGTACGCCTTCTGCCCGGACAGCGCCCACTCGTCGCGCGCCTCGTCGTACCGCGCCCGGGTGCGGATCGCCGCCACGTCCGAGCCCGCCTCGGGCTCGGTGGAGCAGAACGCCGCCACGTGCGGCTCGTCCACGTCGCCGAAGCACAGCGGTACCCACTCCAGCAGCTGGTCCTGGGTGCCCGACCCGAAGATCGCGGCGACCGCGAGCCCGGTGCCGAGGATCGACATGGCGATCCCGGCATCGCCCCAGAACAGTTCCTCGCTCGCGATCGGCAGGGACAGGCCGGTGGGGTCGGCCCAGCAGGTGGCGAGGAACTCGAACCCGTACAGGCCGATCTTCGCCGCCTCCTGGATCAGCGGCCAGGGCGTCTCCTCCCGCGCGTCCCACTCGGCGGCGGCCGGGCGCACGGCCCCGGCCGCGAAGCCGTGCACCCAGTCGCGCAGTTCCCGCTGCTCGTCGGTCAGGTCGAGGGAGAACTCGGCCACCTCAGCCCTTCGGGGTGTTGAACAGGTTCGGGATGTTGGCGGCCAGGCCCAGGTCGCCCTTTGCCTTCAGCTTGCCGGTCATGAACAGCGCCACGGGGTTGCCGTTCCCGGATACCACCTGGAGGAACTCCGGCCCGCCGACGCTCAGCGACACGGTGGGCTCGCGCTCGGGCTTAGGGGACAGCGTGCAGGTGCCGTTCGCGATCACCAGCTCGTACGTGTCCACCCCGCCGTCCGGCCGGTCGCCGACGTTCCAGTGGATCACCGCGCTCGTGTTGCCCGCCTTGGCGGGGATGAACCGGCCGGGCGTGCGCTCGAAGATGTCGTTCAGGATGGCCTCCCGGTACTCGCCCGTCATGGCCGCCTTGAGCTGGTCCTTCGAGGCGTTCTTGATGGCGTTGTGGAACTCGGCCGGGTCCTTCGACGTGAAGTTGGCCGCGTCGAACTCGGGCATCTCGGGGCTCCCCCTCCGTAGCGGTGTACCTACTGCCGCGGAACCTTACGCACGAGTAGGTATGCTCGCAAGGTGCGGCGGCTTCCCCGATCCGTCCGGATTGAGCAGATGCTGGACGCGGCGGTGCGCGTCTTCTCGGCGGAGGGATATCACTCGGCGTCGATGGATGAGATCGCCGAGCGGGCCGGCATCTCCAAGCCCATGGTGTACGCCTACCTGGGCACGAAAGAGGAGTTGTTCATCGCGTGCGTGCACCGGGAGGGCACCCGGCTGATGGAGGCGATCGTGGCGGGCGCGGCACCGGAGGTACCGCCGGATGTGCAACTGTGGCGCGGACTGAAAGCCTTCTTCACGTTCGTCGGCGACCACCGCGACGGCTGGTCCGTGCTGTACCGGCAGGCGCGCGGGCAGGAACCCTTCGCCGCGGAGCTGGCCGGGATGCGGGCCCGCATGGTCGAGGTGGTGGCCGGGCTGCTCGCCCGCGTGATCGCGGCCGGCGGCCGCGAGGCCCGGCCGTCCGACGTGACGCCGATGGCGTACGCGCTGGTCGGCGCGGGGGAGTCGCTGGCCGACTGGGTTGTGGACAACGCGACCGAGCCGCCCGAGAAGACCGCCACGCGGTTGATGAACTTCGTCTGGCTCGGCGCGGGCGAGCTGCTGCGCGGCGCCACCTGGCGGCCGCCGGTCACCCGGGCGTGATCACCCCGGTCAGGTGGGTGGCCCCGGTTCGCGGGTCGGTCACGGTGAGCATCCACCGCTCCACTCCAGGCGTACCGGCGAAGCAGACCCGCGCGGGCAGCACGATCGGGCGCCGGAAGGCCACCTCGACGGCGTACCTCCCGGGCAGCCGGCCCTCCAGTGCGGCCAGACACCGGGCGGCGCTCCACATGCCGTGCGCGATCGGGCCGGGATAGCCGAAGGCACGGGCCACCAGGCGGGAGGTGTGGATCGGGTTGCGGTCGCCGGAGACGCGGGCGTAGTCGGTACCGACGTCGCGGCCGACCCGCCACAGCGCGCCGCCCTCGACCGGCTGCGGAGACGCCGGCTCGCGGGGCGTGTGGCGCCGCTCCTTGCGCAGGTACGTCGAGACGCCGCGCCAGACCACCTCGTCGCCGACCGAAGCGGTGGTGCGGATGTCGAAGCACCGGCCGCGCTCGTGCGCGCGCAGGTCGGCGGCCCGGACGGTCAGCTCCAGCCGCTCGTCCGCGCTGAGCGGGCGGACCACCTCGACGTGCTCGGCGATGTGCACCAGGCCGACCGCGCGCAGCGGGAAGTCCCGTTCGGTGAGCAGCGCCAGCGCCAGCGGGAAGGCCAGAACGTGCGGGTACGTGGGTGGGAGGGTGTCCGACAGCCGGTAGCCGCACACTTTGGCGTACCCGGCCAGCCGGTCCCGGTCCACCGCGACGTCCCGCAGCACGAGGGTGGTACCGGGCAGGCCGCCGGTACCGGGACGGCGCAGCGCACCGAGGACCGCGCGGCGGTACAGCGGGCCGAGTCCGGGCGGCCCGGCCAGCTCGCGGACGGCCGGCGGCACCGATTACGCGCCGATCAGCGACTGGCCGCAGACCCGGAGCACGTTCCCGGTCACCCCGGCCGACCCGCGGCCGGCGAAGAACGCCACCGCCTCGGCCACGTCGACCGGCAGCCCGCCCTGCGCCATGCTGTTCATCCGGCGGCCCGCCTCCCGCAGGAACACCGGCATCCGCGCGGTCATCGCGGTTTCGATGAAGCCGGGCGCGACCGCGTTGATCGTGATCCCCCGGGAGGCCAGCTCCCCGGCCATCGACGTGACCAGCCCGATCACCCCGGCCTTCGCGGTCGCGTAGTTGGCCTGCCCCCGGTTGCCGGCGATGCCGGTCACCGAGGAGACCGCGACGATCCGGCCGCCTTCCGGGATCAGGTTGCCGTCCAGCAGCTCGCCGTTGATCCGCTCCTGGCTGGCCAGGTTCACGTCGAGGACCTCGTCCCACTGCTGCCGGCTCATCCGGGCGACCGTGCGGTCGCGGGTGATGCCGGCGTTGTGCACGACGATGTCCACCCCGCCGTGCCGCGCCTCCAGGAACTCGGCGAGCCGGAAGGGCGCGTCGGGCGGGGTGATGTCGAGCTGGTAGGCGGTACCCTCGGCGGCGTTGGCCACGTCGGAAAGCGCCTGCCCAGCGGTGGGGAGGTCGAGGCAGACCACGTGCGCGCCGTCCCGGGCCAGGATCCCGGCGATCGCCGCGCCGATGCCCTGCGCGGCGCCGGTCACCAGCGCGACCTTGTCCTCCAGCGGCTTGTCCCAGTCGGCGCGCAGGCCGCCCGGCGCCGGCCCGACCTGGAGCACCTGGCCGGACACGTAGGCGGATTTCGCTGAGAGCAGGAACCGCAGGGTCGACTCCAGCTCGGCGTCGCCGGAGGCGTACACCAGGTTGGCGGTACCGCCGCGGCCCAGCTCCTTGCCCAGCGACCGGACGAAGCCCTCTAGCGCGCGCTGGGCGATGGCCTCCCGGGTGCTCGTGCACTCGGCCGGGCGGGTGCCGAGGACGATGACGCGGCCGGACGGGTACAGGCCCCGCACGTGCGGGTGGAAGAACTCGTAGAGCCCGCCGAGGCGGCCGGAGTCGGTGCAGCCGGTCGCGTCGAAGATCAGCGCCGCGTTGGGGGCCGGGTCGCCGGCCGGGTCGCGCAGTTCGACGCCGATCGCGCCGAGCACCTTGCCGAGGCAGGCGCCCAGCCGGCCGTCCCCGCCGACCAGGACCGGCCCGGGTACCAGCGGATCGCCCGCCTTGTACCGGTGCAACCGGGGCGGGGTCGGCAGCCCGATTCGGCTCAGGAATGCGCGGCCCGGCCCGGAGGTGGCGAATCGGCCGTACTTGTCGCCCATGTGACCCAGTCTCCTCCAGGCTCGCCGGTCAGCCTACTGGCAAGTAGGTTGGGTGCAACGGTTCTCGGTCTGGAGGCGCAGATGGCGTCGAGACTTCGACGGGTGGCGATACTCGGCGGCAACCGGACGCCGTTCGCCCGGTCCGGCGGACCCTACTCCGCGGCCGCCAACCAGGATCTGCTCACCGCGACGCTGGACGGCCTGGTCGCCCGGTTCGGCCTCTCCGGGCAGCGCGTCGGCGAAGTCGTCGCGGGCGCGGTGCTCAAGCACAGCCGAGACTATAACCTCACCCGTGAATGTGTGCTGGGTTCGAGACTCGATCCGGGTACCCCGGCGTACGACATCCAGCAGGCCTGCGGTACCGGCCTGGAGGCCGTGATCCTGGTCGCGAACAAGATCGCGCTGGGTCAGATCGACGTGGGCATCGCCGGCGGTACCGACTCGGTGAGCGACGCCCCGCTCGCGGTCAACGAGCGGATGCGCTCCGCGCTGCTCGCGCTCAACCGGGCACGTACCGTGCGCGACCGGCTGCGGGCCGTCGCCACGCTGCGCCCGACCCAGCCGTTCCGGCCGGAGATCCCGAGCAACGCCGAGCCGCGTACCGGCCTGTCGATGGGGGAGCACGCGGCGCTGACCGCGAAGGAGTGGGGGATCGGCCGGGCGGAGCAGGACGAGCTGGCCCTGGCGTCACACCAGCGGCTCGCCGCCGGGTACGGGAGAGGGTTCTTCGACGACCTGGTCACCCCCTACCTGGGGCTGTCCCGCGACCAGAACCTGCGCCCCGACACCTCCCTGGAGAAGCTCGCGGCGCTGCCGCCGGTCTTCGGCGACACGATGACCGCGGGCAACTCTTCGCCGCTGTCCGACGGTGCCGCGCTGGTGCTGCTCGCCAGCGAGGAGTGGGCCGCCGCCCGGCGGTTGCCGGTGCTCGCGTACCTCGCCGACTGCGAGACCGCCGCGGTCGACTACGTGCACGGCGGGGAGGGGCTGCTGATGGCGCCGGTGTACGCCGTGCCGCGCCTGCTCGCCCGCAACGGCCTGGCGCTGGAGGACTTCGACTTCTACGAGATCCACGAGGCGTTCGCGTCACAGGTGCTGGCGACGCTCGCCGCGTGGGCGGACGCCGAATTCGGCAAGCGGCGGCTCGGGCTGGCCGGCGCGCTCGGTACCGTCGACCGGGACCGGCTGAACGTCGTCGGCTCGTCGCTCGCGGCCGGCCACCCGTTCGCCGCGACCGGCGGCCGGATCACCGCGACGCTGGCCAAGCTGCTCGCCGAACGGGGTACCGGCCGTGGCCTGATCTCCATCTGCGCCGCCGGCGGCCAGGGCGTGACGGCGATCCTGGAGCGGTGAGCGCCGCTCGGCGGCGGCGCCGGCCGCGCCGCGGCCGGCTCCGTTGGGAGAATGGGCCGGTGATCCCTGACGTGCTCGCCGCCCGGTACGCCTCCGCCGAGCTGGTCCGCATCTGGTCGCCGGAGGAGAAGGTACGGGCCGAGCGGCGGCTGTGGATCGCCGTCCTGCGCGCCCAGCGCGACCTCGGGGTACCCGTCCCGGACGGGGTCGTCGAGGCGTACGAGCGGGTGGTCGACGACATCGACCTGGCGAGCATCGCCGCGCGCGAGCGGGTCACCCGGCACGACGTCAAGGCGCGGATCGAGGAGTTCAACGCGCTGGCCGGGTACGAGCACGTCCACAAGGGACTGACCTCGCGCGACCTGACCGAGAACGTCGAGCAGACGCAGATCCGCGACTCGTTGGTGGTGATCCGGTCGCGGGTCGTGGCCGGGCTGGCCCGGCTGGCCGCCCGCGCGGTGGAGTACGACGAGACCGTCATGGTCGGCCGGACGCACAACGTACCCGCCCAGGTGACCACGCTCGGCAAGCGCTTCGCGTCCGCCGCCGAGGAGCTGCTGATCGCCTACGAACGGCTCGACGACCTGATCAGCCGGTACCCGCTGCGCGGCATCAAGGGCCCGGTCGGCACGGCCGCCGACCAGCTCGACCTGGTGTCCGACATCGCGGTGCTGGAGCGCGCCGTCGCCGCCCACCTCGGCTTCGAGCGGGTACTCAGCAGCGTCGGCCAGGTGTACCCGCGCTCCCTCGACTTCGACGTGGTGGCCGCGCTCGCGCAGGCGGCCGCCGCCCCGTCCAGCCTCGCCACGACCATCCGCCTCATGGCCGGGCAGGAGCTGGTGACCGAGGGGTTCCGGCCGGGCCAGGTCGGCTCCAGCGCGATGCCGCACAAGATGAACACCCGCTCCTGCGAGCGGATCAACGGCCTCGCGGTCGTCGTGCGCGGGTACCTGTCCATGGTCGGCGAGCTGGCCGGCGACCAGTGGAACGAGGGCGACGTGTCCTGCTCGGTGGTCCGCCGGGTGGCGCTGCCCGACGCGTTCTTCGCGATCGACGGGCTGTTCCAGACGTTCCTCACCGTCCTCGACGAGTTCGGCGCCTACCCGGCGGTGATCGCCCGCGAGCTGGACCGGTACCTCCCCTTCCTGGCGACCACCAGGATCCTCGTCGCTGCGGTCCGGCGCGGGGTCGGCCGGGAGGTCGCGCACGAGGCGATCCGGGAGCACGCCGTCGCCGTCGCGCTCGCCATGCGGGAGAAGGGCGCGACCGAGAACGACCTTTTCGACCGGCTCGCGCTCGACCCGCGCCTCGGGCTGTCCCGGGCCGAGATCGACGCGCTGGTCGCGGACCGGCCGGCCTTCACCGGGGCGGCGTCCGCACAGGTACGGGCCGTCGCCGACCGCGTGGCCGAGGTGCTCGCCCGACACCCCTCAGCGGGTACCTACACCCCGGAACCCATCCTGTAGCCGGCAAGATCCCGGGAGCTCGCGATCTCTCAGGTCAGGGTGCGCAGGTCGAGCCCGTGCCAGGCGAGCGTTTCGTTGTCTCCCGTGGACCACCAGAGGAAGTCGCCCCAGGCACCGGCGTTGGTCGCCGCCGCCTCGACCCGCACCGTCCGCCTGGCCGCGATGTCGTACAGCGCCAGTCTGGACACCGAGCCGGTCGTGGTCACCTGGGTCATCAGCACCTCGAACCGGTCCCGCAGCGCCACGTCGCCGGCGACCGCGGCGTCGGCGGCAGTACCGACCACCCGCGGGTCCGAGCCGTCCGGCCGGATCAGGTCGGTCTCGGTCTCGACGGCGTTGTCCGGGATCGTCCGGCACCACGCCGGACTGCAGGTGACCTGCTTGCCGGCGGGTACCCGGACGGTGATCTCCGCGCCGGTGTCGAGGTTGCGCAGCCGGGTCGGCTGGTCGGCGGCGCCGGGCGCGGTCACCAGCCAGGGCCAGGCGGACAGCGCCCAGGCACCCGGCACGACCTGTACCGAGACGGGGCCGCCGGCCAGCGGGACGGCACGCAGTTCGGTCTCCCCGGACCGGGACGCGGCCCACTCCAGGTGGTCGTCCACCACCTGGACGTCGTACCGGGAGCCGTAGAACACCGGCGCGCCGACATCGGTGGTGAGCTGGGTAGCCGCGCCGCCGGACCGGGGCGCCGTCCACAGGCTGGTCCGCGCGTGCCCGTCGGGGTCGCTGACCGTGCGCATCCAGTACACGCGGTCGGCGGAGGCGGTGACGCCGTCGAAGGAGCCGGCGGTGGTGGCGGACTGGGACTGCAGGATCCTCGGCGGCCCGGCCGCGGGTACCAGCGCCAGGCTGGTCCGCTGCCGGTCCGCGCTCTCGATGACGCCCACCGAGGTGTTCTCGTCCAGCACCACGGTCGGGTTGTACGCCGAGCCGTCCGGGAACGTGGCCTGGATCGGGAAGGAGCGCGCGCAGGGCCACACCGAGGCCACGGTGAGCGGCCCGGCGCCGGCCCGGGAGGCGCAGGGCGCGGCGGCCGGGTGCTTCGGGGGCGGCAGCACCAGGACCAGCGCGATGACCACGACGCCGCTGCCGATCCCCAGCCAGGTCCGCCAGCGGGTCATGACTCGTACTGCTGGGCCGGAGCCGGGATCGGGGCGGACGAGGTGACCGACAGGTACGGAATCGGCTCGCCGTTGACCGGATCCCGGTCCGTGCGGCCGGCGAGGTAGGTGCCGGTGACCGCGATCCAGTCGTTGGGCTTGAGCCCTCCGGGCACGTTACCGGCCAGCCCGACCTTGACCGGCTGGGCGTCGGCCGCGCAGCACCTGATCACCATCCGGACCAGGTACCAGGTGTCGCCGCCGGGCAGCACGAAACCGGACAGGGTGAAGTGCCGCCCGGCCAGCGACTCGTGGTCGAACACCGCCCGCGCGCCGTAGTCACGTACGGACAGCCGGACCGGGTCGCCGTCGGGCAGCGGTCCGAGCGTGGAGTCCGCGGCGCTGAGGGCGGTGCCGGTGCGCTCGGCCGAGTACGAGCCGAGCGCGGGCGGGGCGAGCAGCAGCAGCGTGAGCATCGGCAGGATCAGCAGCCAGGCGACGTCGAGACGGCCGTGCGCGTGCCCGTGCCCGTGGTCATCGCCCGGCGAGGGACGGCGCGACTGCCACAGCGAGACCACCGCGACGAGGATCACCACGATCGCGGCGGTGACGAGATAGGGCCGCGCCCCCACCTTGACGTACCGCTCGAAATCGCCGGCTATCGCGAGCTTGAGCAGGGTACCCCCGACCAGGGCCAGGACCAGCGCGTGCAGTTCCCGCCTCACCAGAGCACCGCCCCCACGACCACGGCGGACAGCGTCGCCACCACGAACGTCGCCGGGGCGAACCGGACGGCGAAGCGCCGGCCGAACGTACCCGCCTGCATCGCGAACAGCTTCGCGTCCACCATCGGCCCGACGACCAGAAACGCCAGCCGGGCGGTGTACGAGAACTGGGTCAGCGACGCGGCCACGAACGCGTCCCCCTCGGAGCACAGCGACAGGACGACGGCCAGCATCGCGAGCGCGAGGACCGAGAGCACCGGGTGGCCGCCGACCAGGTGCAGCCACCGGGGCGGTACCGCCACGTTCAGCGTCGCGGCCGTCACCGCGCCGATCACCAGGAAGCCGCCGGCCTGCGCCGTGTCGGTGCGGCAGGCGGCGACGAACGCCGCGCCCCGGCCCAGCCCGGCCAGCTCCGGCCGCTCGGGCGTGCGGATCCACTCCGGCCGCCCCAGGCGCAGCCACAGCCAGCCCATCACCACGGCCGCGAGCAGGCTGGCCAGCAGCCGCCCCAGCACCATCTCGTGGTGGCCCGGGAACGCCACGAACGTCGCGGCGAGGACCACCGGGTTGATCGCCGGTGCGGACAGCAGGAACGCCAGCGCCGCCGCCGGGGTCACCCCGCGCCGGACCAGTGCGCCCGCGATCGGCACCGAGCCGCACTCGCAGCCGGGCAGAACCACTCCGGCGACGCCCGCGACCGGCACGGCCACCGCGGCCCGCCGCGGCAGCGCCCGGGCGAAGAAGGCCGGCGGTACCAGGGCCGCGATCGCCGCCGAGACGACGGTACCCAGCACCACGAACGGCGTCGCCTGGATGACGATCGACACGAAGATGGTCAGCCAGGTCTGTACCCGCGCCGAGTTGGTACCCGCGACCAGCCACCCCCGCAGCAGTAC
>JBKPCQ010000174.1:0-3718 GCA_046727455.1 Actinomycetota bacterium
GTCGCGCGTGCCGCGGCTGGCCAGCCAGCGGCCGATCCACTCCTCGGATCGGCCCCCGCCGTACGTGTTGGCCGTGTCGAACAGCGTGATGCCGTGCTCGCGGGCGGCATCCATCAGTGCGAACGCTGCCGCCTCGTCCTCACCCAGGCCGAACAGTTCGGGCACCGACCCGATGCCGCCGAAGTTGCCACACCCCAGCGCCACCGTCGAGACGTCCAGATCCGTGCCCGCCAGGCGTACATACCGCATGATTGCTTCGTACCCGGCGGCGACCCATCGCCGCAAGAAACGCTACGACCGGACGTACTCGGTCGCCTGACTGGCTCCGCGGGCGAGAACTGGCTCCACCCACGAGTGGGTCATGCCCTACCCGGTCCTTCGCCTCGAAGCCACCGTCGACCAGTTCATCGTGCTCACGGAGCCACCGATGTGATCCCTTCGCGGTCGACAGTCGGCCTGCGGCCTCGACACGCCCGCTCGGCGGCAGATCCGTGCACCTGATCTTGGCCGCCGCGCGAGCGGCTGATCTGATAGCCGGTCCTACTCGGGCACCGCCAAGGGCCGCGGCGGCTCGTCGTACTCGCCGAGGGCATACCGCAGCCTGTGGTTGAGGTCGTTGATCGACTGACGCAGGTCTCGCTCGGTCCCGCCCGGCTCAAGGAGCTGTACCCGCTCGAGCCGGTCTCGGATACGGCCTGACAGGTGTCGAGAAACCTCACCCGTCATGAGCTCGCCTTCGATCACTGCAAGGAGTCCGATCAGCGCTGACAAGTCGCGAGCGTGACAGCTTCGCGGGGCCAAGGCGTCCGGTACGTTCGCGCTCATACCGTCACCGTAGGTGGCTCTCCCAGCGCCCCATCGGCGGCAGATCGCACGGCCGCGCTCCTCGCGGCAGATCCGGTCATGTGCGGGCGCACTCGCGACCGCCTACACCGACGGTGCCGGGTCGTCGCGCAGCCGGCTGAAGATCTGCCCGTCGCGCCACAGGCCGTCCCGGAACTCGCCGGCGCGCACCACGCCCTCCAACTGGAAGCCGGCCTTCACAAGCGACTTCTGCTCGGCGAAGTTCTCGCCGTGCGTACGCGCCTCGATACGCCGGGCCGGGGAGATGCTGAACAAGTAGTCGCAGAGCGTCGCCTGCGCCCGCCAGCCGATGCCGCGCCCGCGCCACTCCGGCAGCAGCACGATGCCGATCTCCCAGTACTTGGCCAGGCCGGAGTACAGGCCGGCACGGAAGCTGACGAAGCCCGCTGCGGTCTGCTCCGGCTCGACCTCGACCATCAGTCGCCCGTCTTCGGGATCGAGATAGTTATCCTTGGCGAACCGGCGCCCTGCCACCTCTGGGTCCCGGTAGCCCGCCCAGTCCAACCCGATCAGACCAGGCTCGAGGGCGAAGCGCCGGAACATCGGAAGGTCGTCCTGGACCATTGGCCGCAGCTGGAAAGTCAGCTCAGTCATCCGACGATGATACGGTCGGACAACCTCTGATCTCGGAAGTACCTGGGCCAACCAGCGCGAATCGCCGGACGCACTACTTTCGGCAGATCCGGATGCTCAGCGCGGGCGGGTCCAGGTCCCGGTGTGTGACAGAGCGTCACCCTGACGCCGTTGCTCGGGTTGAATTCCGACTACTCGATCAACGGAGCCTGCCAGTCTCAACCCCGGGCTCCCACCGGACCGCCACGCGCGGCTTGTTGTAACAGAGGCTGTTGCAGCAAGGGGGTGGCGATGGCGGCGAACAGCCGGCTGACGATCGCCATCCACGTTCTGGCGTGGATGGCGCTGGCCCAGCGGCGCGGGCGGGACCTACTGACCTCGGACGAGGTCGCGGCCAGCGTGAACACCAACCCGGTGATCATCCGGCGCAGCCTCGGCGACCTGCGCCGGGCGGGCCTGGTGCGGGTGCGCCACGGCGCCGGGGCGGGCTGGAGTCTGGCCCGCGTACCGGAGGAGATCAGCCTGGTCGGCGTGTACGACGCTGTTGGACAGGAGCCGCTGTTCGGCATGCACCGCACCGAGCCCAACCTGGAGTGCCCGGTCGGCAGAGGTATCCGACCGGCGCTGGACCAGGTCTACGGCGGGGTTGACCGGACCGTGCGGTGCGAGCTGCAGCGCACCTCGATCGCGGAGGTACTGCGCCGGACCCTGCTGGTGCGCTAGGCGACCGGCGACCACGGGACAGGCCGGCCAGCGTGCCGTCAGATGTAACAAGAACTGTTCCAACAGGGAGCATCAGACCGGATCATCGAACTGCGTCAATACACGCTGCACCCCGGCCAACGGGACGTGTTGATCAACCTCTTCGACCGGGAGTTCGTCGAGACCCAGGAGGCGCTCGGTATGGCCGTCCTGGGACAGTTCCGCGACCTGGACGACCCCGATCGGTTCGTCTGGCTGCGCGGGTTCCCCGACATGCCGACCCGCGCCGAGGCACTGGCCCGCTTCTACGGCGGGCCGGTCTGGAAGGCGCACGGCAGCCAGGCCAACGCTACGATGATCGACTCCGACGACGTGCTGCTGCTCCGGCCGGCGACCGCGCGCTCCGGCTTCCCTGCCGCCACGACCACACGCCCGCCGGTCACCCACACCACACCGTCGTCCTCGCTCATCCTGGCCACCCTGTACCACCGCGACCGGCCGTTCGACGAGGACTTCGCGGACTTCTTCGACCGCCGGGTGCGCCCGGTGCTGGCCGAGACCGGAGCGGCGCCCCTGGCGTGCCTCCAGACCGAGTACGCCGAGAACACCTTCCCGGCCCTGCCCGTACGCACAGGCGAGAATGTCTTCGTATGGTTCGCGCGGTTCCCGAGCCCCACCCACCTCGGCGACCACCTGCACCGACTGGAGCGCTCGGACTCCTGGCGGACCCGGGTGCGTCCCACCTTGTCGGCGATACTCGCCGCTACCCCACCACAGCGGTTGCGGCTGGCGCCCACCGCCAGGCCCCGGCTGTGCTGAGGGCGCCGGTCGGTCAGCCGCGGAGCATCGCGAGCGTCACGAAGTCGTACCCGCGCTGGCGCAGCCCGGCGATCACGGCGGGCAGCGCGTCGGCGTCGAGCGTCGAGTGGTCCGCCGGGTTCGAGCCGACGTGCATAAGGACGATCATGCCCGGGGTCACCGCCTGGAGCACCCGGCCGATGGTGTACGAGACGGTCCGGGTGCCGTTCATCGTGCCCTGCCAGCCGACGGCGTCCACGGTCCAGCGCACCGGTACGTAGCCCAGGCCGTTGACCGCCGCGATGGCCCGCGCGTCCCGGTCGCCGAACGGGAAGCGGAACAGCGGCCGGGGGTCGACTCCGGTGACCGTCCGGATGCTCTGCGCGGCGCCCTCCACCTCGCTCCGGATCCGGGCGAGGGCCAGGCCGGTGAAGGCCGGGTGGGTCGCCGAGTGGTTGCCGATGAGGTGGCCGGCCCTCGTGATCTGCCGGGCCGCGTCCGGGTACCGGGTGACGAAGTCGCCGGTGAGGAAGAAGGTACCGGTGATCCGCTCGCGGGACAGGGTGGCGAGAATGGCCGGTACCGCGTCCGCGTTCGCCCCGGCGTCGAAGGTCAGCGCGGCGACCTTGCGGTCGGTCGGCAGCCGTTCGACGTCCTTGCCGGCCAGGTCGGCGGGGAAGCCGGCCGGGCCGCCGCTGCCGGGCGGCGCGGCACCGGACGGCGGCGCGGCCGGAACCCAGGTGGTCGAGCGCGGCGCCGAGCAGCCGGACGCCGCCAGCGC
>JBKPCQ010000175.1:0-11117 GCA_046727455.1 Actinomycetota bacterium
CTGGTGTTCCGCCAGGGGCGCAAACCGGAGCTCGTCCTGGTCGCCTCCCGGCTGGCCACGCTGGGCCTCGCCTGCCTGCTGCTGGCGATGCTGGGCGCGGTGTTCCTCGCGGTCGACGTGGTGCTCCACCAGCCCACCGCCGCACTGATCGTGGCCGGCCTGGCGGTGCTGTACGTCTTCCTGTGGTACGTGCTGCCGTTCTTCGGCCGCCGCCGGGACTGACGTTTGTCCGCCGGGCGCCGGCGGGAAGGAGTACGCCATGGCACAACAGGTGGTCGTGGTGACCGGGGCCAGCGGCGGGGTGGGGCGCGCGGTGGCTCGCCGGTACGGCGCGCGGGGGGCGAAGGTGGCCCTGCTCGCCCGGGGCGTGGACGGGCTGGCCGGGGCCGCCAAGGACGTCGAGGCCGCCGGCGGTACCGCCCTGCCCGTCGAGGTCGACGTGGCCGACCACGCGGCCGTCGAGGCGGCCGCCGGGCACGTCGAGGGCGAGCTGGGCCCGATCGACGTGTGGATCAACGACGCGTTCGCCGGGGTGTTCGCGCGGTTCACCGAGATCGACCCGGAGGAGTACCGGCGGGTCACCGAGGTCACGTACCTCGGCTACGTGTACGGCACCCGGGCGGCGCTGCGCCGGATGCTGCCCCGCGACCGGGGCACCGTCGTGCAGGTCGGCTCGGCGCTGGCGTACCGGGGCATCCCGCTGCAGTCCGCGTACTGCGGGGCCAAGCACGCGATCCAGGGCTTCCACGAGTCGGTGCGCTGCGAGCTGCTCCACGACAAGAGCAACGTGCACGTCACCATGGTGCAGTTGCCGGCGGTGAACACGCCCCAGTTCGACTGGGTACTGTCGCGGCTGCGCCGCAGGGCTCAACCGGTACCGCCGATCTATCAGCCCGAGGTCGCGGCGCGCGGCATCGTCTACGCGGCCGACCACCCACGGCGGCGGGAGTACTGGGTCGGCGGCTCCACGGCCGCCACCCTGGCCGCCAACGCCCTTGCTCCCGGCCTGCTCGACCGCTACCTGGGCCGGACCGGCTACCGCGCGCAGCAGACCGACCAGCCGCGCGACCCCGACCAGCCGGCGAACCTGTGGCAGCCGGCCGACGACGCCCGCGAACCGGACTACGGCGCGCACGGGCGCTTCGACGACCGGGCGAAGACGCGCAGCCTGCAACTGTGGGCATCGCAGCACCACGGCCTGGTGGCCGGTACCGCTCTCGCCGCCGCGTTCGGTGTGCTGGTCAGCCGCCGCCGGCGCTGACCCGGCTCCGGCGCACCACCCGCAGGCCGAACGCGACCAGGCCCAGCCCGACCAGCACGACGATCGGCCCGACCACCGCCCACAGCGTCTTGCCGCTCATCGCGCTCCCGCCGAGGACGTTCAGGCCCTGTAGGGCCCACACCGCTCCGACGAGCGCCACCAGCGCCCCGATGACGACCCACAACCAACCGCGCATGCTGGCCTCCCCTATGCCGGCTCGGGCATCCGCAGCACCCAACGGTAGGCCTGGACCAGGCCGGTGTCGAAGCCGGCGGCGGAGCCCCACAGGAAGAGACGGAACCGGCGGTACAGCGGTTCACCCCAGCGCCGGACGACCTCGTCGCGCGCCGCGTCCAGCCGCTGCGCCCAGCGCTGGCAGGTGAGGAAGTAGTTGTGCCGGTCATCCACGAGGCTGACCAGCTCGAACGGCGACCGGGCCACCTCCCTCATGTACCGGTGCAGCAGCAGCGGCGAAGAGCCGCCGGGATACACGTACCGGCTCATGAACGTGGAGACCCTGCGGTTGGTGCGCATCGCCAGCGCGTCGAGGTACACGTGCCCGCCCGGCCTGACCAGCTCGGCGTACTTGCGGATGGTGGTCCGGTAGTCGGGCAGGTGCTCGGTGACGCCCATGTTGACGATCGCGTCGTAGCGCCGCCCGGCCCGGTACCGGAAGATGTGCTCGCGGACCACCCGGGCGGGAAGGTGCTGCCGCTCGATCAGCTCGGCGAGGTACCGCTCGGACTCCTTCGACAGGGTGAGCGTGGTGACCTCGATGCCCCGCTGGGCCGCGTACTCCACGAACGCGCCCCACCCGCCGCCGACCTCCAGCACGTGGTCGCCCGGCTTGAGCCCCAGCGCCTCGACCGCCAGCTCCATCTTGCGGGTCATCGCGTCCTCCAGCGGCTCGTCCTCATAAGCGAACACGCCCTCGGTGTAGCAGCGGTGCCGGGTGTCCAGGAAGGTCAGGAAGAACTCGGAGTCCTCGTCGTAGTGGTGGGCGATGGACCGGCGGTCGCGCTCGGCCCGCCGCAGCGCCGGCGCGAAGTTGGACAGCCACGCGACCGGGTGGAAGTCGCGGAAGAAGCGGCGCATCTTCAGCGCGGCGACGAGGTCCCCGTCGACGTCGAGCCAGCCCTGGAGGTAGGCCACGGCGACGCCGAACTGGTCGAGGGTGGCCAGCGCCCGGGCGCCGCGCCGGTCCCGGACGGTGATCGTGAAGGCCGGTTCCCCGGTCCCGAATAGGTGCGGCGTCTCCCCGGCGACGACCGCGAACGGCGTCCCCGGACGGGAGCCGAAGAAGCTCTGGTACCGGCGCTGCAGCGCGCCGGCGAGATCATGTGCGGCCACGGCGCCAATGTAGCGTCCGTGGCGCCGCCGGGCAGTGCGGCACGGCGTCCAGCTAGCATCGGAGGGCTGAACATTCGCAGAAGGGGTACTGCCGTGACCGAGCCTGTCGTCGTCGCCGCCGGTACGGCGTCCGCGGACGCCGTCGTCGCCGCCGGCCTGCCGACCACGGGGCCCACGGCGGTCGTGGTGGTCCGCGACCCGGCCGGCCGGCTGCGTGACCTGGCGTGGACGCCGGAGATCGACACGACCGTCGAACCGGTGACCATCGACTCGCCGGACGGCCTGTCGGTGCTGCGCCACTCCACCGCGCACGTGCTCGCCCAGGCGGTACAGGACGTGTTCCCCGAGGCGAAGCTGGGCATCGGGCCGCCCATCGACAACGGCTTCTACTACGACTTCGACGTCGCCCGGCCGTTCCAGCCGGAGGACCTCGACAAGCTCGAAAAGCGCATGCAGGAGATCGTCAAAGCCGGCCAGGTGTTCCGGCGCCGCCGGTTCGACTCCCTGGAGCAGGCCAAGGCCGAGCTGGCCGGCGAGCCGTACAAGCTGGAGCTGGTCGACCTCAAGGGCGACGTGGACGCGGCCGAGGTGATGGAGGTGGGCGGCGGCGAGCTGACCATCTACGACAACCTCGACGCGAAGACCGGCGGGCGGTGCTGGAGCGACCTGTGCCGGGGCCCACACCTGCCGTCGACACGGCTCATCGGGGCGTTCAAGCTCATGCGCACGGCCGCCGCGTACTGGCGCGGGTCCGAGCGCAATCCCCAGCTCCAGCGGGTGTACGGCACCGCCTGGCCGACCCGGGACCGGCTCAAGGGGTACCTGAAGCTGCTCGAAGAGGCGGCCCGGCGCGACCACCGCAAGATCGGCGCCGAGCTGGACCTGTTCAGCTTCCCCGAGGAGATCGGCTCGGGCCTCGCCGTCTTCCACCCGAAGGGCGGCATCATCCGTCGGGAGCTGGAGAACTACTCGCGCGAGCGGCACGAGGCGGCCGGGTACTCCTTCGTCAACACCCCGCACATCACCAAGGGCCACCTGTTCGAGGTCTCCGGCCACCTGGACTGGTACCGCGACAGCATGTACCCGCCGATGGACCTGGAGGGCGCGCACTACTACCTCAAGCCGATGAACTGCCCGTTCCACAACCTGATCTTCCGGTCCCGCGGGCGGTCCTACCGCGAGCTGCCGCTGCGGCTGTTCGAGTTCGGCACGGTGTACCGGTTCGAGAAGTCCGGCGTGGTGCACGGGCTGACCCGGGTACGCGGGATGACCCAGGACGACGCGCACATCTACTGCACCCCGGAGCAGTTGCAGGACGAGCTGAAGTCGCTGCTGGCGTTCGTGCTGGACCTGCTGCGCGACTACGGCCTGGACGACTTCTACCTGGAGCTGTCCACCCGGAACGAGGAGAAGTACGTCGGCTCGGACGAGTACTGGTCCCGGGGGACGGAGGCCCTCCGGGAGGCGGCTTCGTCGTCCGGTCTCCAGCTCGTACCCGACCCGGGTGGCGCGGCCTTCTACGGCCCGAAGGTCTCGGTGCAGGCGAAGGACGCGATCGGGCGGACCTGGCAGATGTCCACGATCCAGGTGGACTTCAACCTGCCCGAGCGGTTCGGGCTGGAGTACCAGGCGGCCGACGGTTCCCGGCAGCGGCCGATCATGATCCACCGGGCGCTGTTCGGCTCGATCGAGCGGTTCTTCGGGGTCCTCACCGAACACTACGCCGGGGCGTTCCCGGCCTGGCTGGCGCCGGTACAGGTGGTGGGCATCCCGATCCGCGAGGACCACGCCTCGTACCTGCACTCCTTCGTGGACCGGCTGCGCGCCGAGGGGATCCGGGCCGAGGTGGACGGGTCCGACGAGCGGATGCAGAAGAAGATCCGCACAGCTCAGCAGCAGAAGGTCCCGTTCATGGCGATCGCGGGTGACGACGACGTCTCCGCCGGCACCGTCTCCTTCCGGTACCGGGACGGCTCCCAGCGCAACGGAGTACCCCTCGACGAGGCGGTGGCGCACGTCGCCGAGGTGGTCCGCTCCCGGACCAATCAGGGTCCCTCTGCCGCGTGAGTCCTGGATCTCCGGGTGGGGTGCGCGCGACGGCGTGGTCTTTGGCACTATCTGAGCCATGACCGCAGAGTTGCGGGTGACCGTGCCGGACGACGTCGCCGACTGGCTGAAGCAACAGGCCGACGCCTCGGCCGCGGTGGCCGAGGCCGTTCGCGCGCAGATCCGCGCCGCCCGGATCGACGAGGTACTCCGGGCCGCCGGCGTCGAGCCCCTCGCCCCCGGGGAGCGCTGGTCGCGCCCGGTCTCCGGGCCGACCCCAGGATTCGCCGAGGGCCGCCGGACGCTCGCCCCGCCAGGCTGACCCCGTGCCGTCCGTGCACCGACGCGGGCGCCGTCTGGACCACGAACGTCCCGACGCGGGCGCCCTCTGGGCCACGAACGCCCCGACGCGGGCGCCGTCTGGACTGACGAGCGCAGCGTCGGGGCCGCGCGAGCGGAGCGAGCGCCAGAACTACTGAGCGAGCGCCAGAATTACAGCACGCTGTCCAGGTCGGACCGGAGCAGCTCGCGCTCCTCGCCGTCAGCGATCTTGTCGAGCACCGCGTACCCGAGCGCGAGGTGCCGGTCCAGGTCCTCGGTGGCGCCCGCCACCGCGTACGCCCGTGCGATCGCCTCGTGGCCGCAGCCCACGTCGAACGGGCTCAACTCGTACTCCTCCGCGAGCGCCAGGCACCGCTTCCCGTGGTGCAGCGCCGGCTCGGCGCGCCCGAGGACCGCGTACACCCGCGCGCACTGCCACTCTCCGCGCGCCCAGTGCACCGGCTCGCCCACCCGGCCCCAGTGCGCCCGGCTGGCATGTGCCGAGTGCAGCATCTCGTCGTCGTCGAGCGGCCCCCGGTCGGTGCGTTCCAGCAGCGTCCAGGTGTGGTTGAACAGCGTCGCGGCCAACCGCCGCTCGTCGTCGGGGTCCAGGGCGAACGGCGGTACGGGCATGGTGACCTCCTCGTTGTCGATGAACTGGCGGAGCCGGTGCGCGGTGCGCTGCATGCGCCAGATCCGGGCGTCCAGGTCGGCCCGGTGCGACCTCAGCCGCGTCCACCACAACGTCGGCGAGGCCGACGCGAGCTCGCGGACCAGGCTCAGCGGCACGTCGAGGTCGCGCAGCAGCGCGATGCGCCGGGCCGCGTCGAGTTGGTCCTCGGTGTAGGACCGGTACCCGGTGGCCGGGTCCACCCGGGCCGGGACCAGCAGGCCGATCTCGGCGTAGTGGCGCAGTGCGCCGATCGACAGCCCGGCCCGGCGGGCGAAGCGTCCGATCGACATCACGACGTCGAGGCTAGGACTCTCCACCAGGTCGAGAGTCAAGCCGGGCCGGTAGCATCACGGCGTGGATGTGGGCGAGCGGGACGGGATGGACCGGTTGTGGACGCCCCACCGGCTCCAGTACGTGACCGGGTCCGGCCGCCCGGAGGGGTACGAAAAGCCCACCGGATGCCCGTTCTGCCGCGCGCCCGGCCTGCCGGAGGAGGAGAGCCTCGTCCTTTTCCGCGGCGAGTCGGTGTACGCCGTGCTCAACCTGTACCCGTACAACCCCGGCCACCTGATGGTCTGCCCGTACCGGCACGTCGCCGACTACCCGGACCTGACCGGCGCGGAGACCGTCGAGCTGGCCCGGATCACCCAGACCGCGATGCGCGTGATCAAGTCGGTCAGCAGCCCGCACGGTTTCAACATCGGTATGAACCAGGGCGGCGTGGCCGGCGCCGGCATCGCGGCACACCTGCACCAGCATGTCGTACCGCGCTGGGGCGGCGACGCCAACTTCATGCCGGTCATCGGGCGCACCAAGGTCCTGCCGCAGTTGCTCGGCGACACCCGGGATCTCCTGGCGAAGGCCTGGCAGGAAATGTCGGCCGTCACCGACGATCGTTAGCCTAGCTTAGTATCTTGGCCGGCGCGCGGCCGTGGCCCTGGCGCCGGCGCCGGAGCTGGTCCGCGCCGCGTCGTCACCTGTGCGACCATCCCACGCATGCCCATCTCGCGACGGTCGTTCCTGCGCGGCGCGCTGATCGCCGCCGGTGGGGCGGCCGTGGGCGCCGCCGCGGTCGCGGTGCCCGAGCTGTTCCCGCCCGCGCACCTGCCGTTCGAGGGCGGGTACGCCGCCGCCGCCGACCGCACCGACTTCGAGCACCACGGCCGGTTGGACGCCACCTGGTACGTCGAGACGACCGAGCCGGTCGTGGCGTTCACCTTCGACGACGGCCCCGGCCCGAAGTGGACCTCGATGGTGCTCGACGCGCTGGACGAGTACGGCGTCCCGGCCACGTTCTTCATGGTCGGCCAGCACCTCGCCGCGCACGCCGACCTCGTCAAGGGCCGGCTCGACCGGCACGACGTGGGCAACCACAGCTGGTCCCATCCGGACTTCGCGATGATGGACGCCGCCCAGGTCAGCGAGCAGGTCGGCCGCGCCCACGACACCATCGCCCGGCTCATCGGCCGGCAGGCGCACCTGCTCCGGCCGCCGTACGGCCACCTGGGCGGGGCGACCCTGCTGGCGGCGAACGACCACGGGTACGAGGTGGTGCTCTGGTCGCGCCAGATGCACGAGGCGCGGTACCTGCACAACGAGGCGGGGCAGGTCAGCGAGATCGTCGACGGCGTCACGCCCGGCCAGATCGTGCTCGCCCACGACGTGGGCGCCGACGACCGCCTCGTGGCGCTGCGGCACCTCGGCGAGATGTTCACCGGGCTGCGCCGGCGCGGCTTCAGGTTCGTGACGGTCTCCGAGTTGCTGACGCTGCGTTGAGGTTGCCTTCGAGTGCACTCGAAGTGCCAGAGTGGGTGGCATGACGACGACCACGGGGACGACCCGCCGGCTGGGTCGCAGCGGCATCGTCGTGAGCGGGCTCGGCATCGGCTGCTGGGCGATCGGCGGGCCGTTCTGGGAGGACGGCAGGCCGCTCGGCTGGGGCGCGGTCGACGACGACGAGTCGGTCCAGGCGCTGCACCGCGCGCTGGACCTGGGCGTGACGTTCTTCGACACCGCCAACGTGTACGGGGCCGGGCACAGCGAGCGGGTACTCGGCCGGGCGTTCGCCGGTCGGCGCGACGAGGTGGTGCTCGCGACGAAGTTCGGCTTCACGTTCGACGAGGAGACGCGGGAGACGCGCGGGCCGGACGCCACCACGGCCGGGCTGCGCAGCCAGCTCGCGGCCTCGCTGCGCCGGCTCGGCACCGACCACGTCGACCTGTACCAGCTCCACATCAACGACCTGCCGGTCGAGCAGGCGCTGGATCTGGTACCGGTGCTGGACGACCTCGTCGCGGACGGCGCCATCCGCACCTACGGATGGAGCACCGACCACCCCGAGCGGGCCACCGCCTTCGCCGGGGCGAGCCCGCACGTCACCGCGATCCAGCACGACTTCTCGGTGCTCAAGGACTCGGCGGCGGTGCTCGCCGTGTGCGAGCGCTTCGACCTGGCCAGCATCAACCGGGGTCCGCTGGCGATGGGCCTGCTGACCGGCAAGTACACCGCCTCGTCCCGGCTCGGGGTCGACGACGTGCGCGGCATCGCCCCGGACTGGATGGAGTACTACCGCGACGGCCGGCCCGCCCCCGAGTGGCTGGCCCGGATCGACGCGGTACGGGAGGTGCTGCGCAGCGACGGCCGTACCCTGGCGCAGGGCGCCCTGGCGTACCTGTGGGCGCGCAGCGACCGGACCGTCCCCATCCCGGGGTGCCGCACCGTGGCCCAGGTCGAGGAGAACGCCGGCGCCCTCGCCCACGGCCCGCTGACCGCTGAACAGCGCGCCGAGGTCGACCGGCTGCTCGGCAAATCGCTCGACAGGTAGCCGGCCCGCGCCGCAGGGTGGCCGGGTGGAACTCCTCGACGCCCGGCTGCCCGCCGGCCTCACCACGCGCCCCGCGGACCCCGGCGACGCCATGGCGATCTACCGCCTGGTCGCCGTCTGCGAACAGGACCTGGACGGCCGGGCCGAGGTCGACCTGGACGACATCGTCACCGACCTGTCCCGGCCGGGGACGGACCTGCGCCAGGACACCGTGCTCGTCCACGAGCCGGGCGGGGACCTGGTCGGCTGGGCGCAGGTACGCGGGGCTCATACCCACCCCGGGCGCCGCGCCGAGGCGGACGTCCGGCCGGACCGGCGCGGCCAGGGGATCGGCACCTGGCTGCTGAACTGGACCGAGTGGCGGGCGCGCGCGGCCCGCGCCGACCGGGTCGGCCAGACCGTCACCGACAACAACGAGGTGGCCGCGGCCATGTTCCGGGCCCGCGGGTACCTGCCGAAGGACACCGCCTGGATCCTGGAGATCGCGCTCACCCTGGACGCGGCCGCGCCGGCGCCGCCGGACGGGATCACCATCCGGGAGTACCGGCCCGGCCTCGACGACCGGGCCGTCCACCGGGTCATCGACGACGCGTTCTGCGAGTGGCCCGAGCGGGACCCGTGCCCGTACGACGAGTGGGTGACCGTGTCCATCGGGCGGGAGACGTTCGCGCCCACGCTGTCCGCCGTGGCGCTCGACGGCGAGCGGATCGTCGGCGCCGCCATCGCCCTCGACTACACCGACGAGGACGAGGGGTACGTGCACCAGCTCGCCGCCCACCGCGACTACCGGCACCGGGGCATCGCCCGCGCGTTGCTGCGGCACTCGTTCGCCGCCTTCGCCCGGACGGGCCGGCGCTCGTGCGTCCTCTCGACCAACTCGTACACCGGGGCGCTGTCGCTGTACGAGCGGGTCGGCATGCGGATCCGCCGCTCCTACACCCACTACGCGAGGGAGCTTTAGCCGTCCCCGGGGCCGCGACCGGGCCCCGGGGACGCAGCGGCTCACGCCTTGGCGGCGTGCTCCTTCTTCACCTGCTCGGCCAGGTGCGCCGGCATCGGCTCGTACCGGGCGAACGAGCGGTTGAACGTCCCGGTACCGGAGGTCATCGCGCGCAGCTCGACCAGGTACCGGGTCAGCTCGGTCGCGGGTACCTCGGCGTGCACCCGGGTCTTCTCACCGCCGTTGGGGTCGGGCTCGGTGCCCTGCACCCGGCCGCGCCGCCCGGACAGGTCGCTCATCACCGCGCCGACGAACGCGTCCGGTACCCGGATCTCCACCTCGTCGACCGGTTCGAGCAGGATCGTCTCCGCCTTGTCGGCGGCCTCCTTCAGGGCCAGCGATCCGGCGGTCTGGAAGGCGGCGTCGGAGGAGTCGACCGAGTGCGCCTTGCCGTCGAAGAGCGTGACCCGGATGTCCACCACCGGGTACCCGGCGACCAGGCCCTTCTCCATCTGGGCCCGGACCCCCTTCTCCACGCTCGGGATGTAGTTGTTCGGCACCGCGCCGCCGACCACCTTGTCCAGGAACTCGAAGCCTCCGCCGCGGGGCAGCGGCTCGACCTCGATGTCGCAGACGGCGTACTGCCCGTGCCCGCCGGACTGCTTGACGTGCCGGCCGTGCCCCTTGGACGAGGTGGCGAACGTCTCCCGCAGCGCCACCCGTACCGGCTCGGTGGACAGCTCCACCCCGCCGGCCCGCAGCCGGTCGAGTACCACGTCGGCGTGCGCCTCGCCCATGCACCACAGCACAAGCTGGTGGGTCTCCGGGTTGCGCTCCAGGCGCAGGGTCGGATCCCCGGCGACCAGCCGGCCGAGGTTCTTGGCCAGCGCGTCCTCGTCGGAGCGGGTCTTCGCGACGATCGCCACCGGCAGCAGCGGCTCGGGCATCTCCCACGGCGCGACCAGCAGCGGGTTGTCCTTGGCCGAGATCGTGTCGCCGGTCTCCGCGCTGGTGGACTTGGTGATCGCGCAGATGTCGCCGGCGATCGCGTACGGCACCTCGCGCAGCGCCGAGCCCAGCGGCGAGTACAGGTGGGCGATCCGCTCGTCGGCGTCGTGGTCGGCGTGGCCGCGCGACTCCATGCCGTGGCCGGAGATGTGCACGGCGGTCTCCGGGCGCAGCGTGCCGCAGAAGACCCGGACCAGCGACACCCGGCCGACGTACGGGTCGACCGTGGTCTTGACCACCTCGGCGATGAGCGGCCCGGGCGGGTCGCAGGTGAGCGGCTCGCGCGGCTCGCCGCCGAGGCCGGTGACCGGGGGCAGCTCGTGCTCCAGCGGCGACGGGAACGCCTTGGTGACGATCTCCAGCAGCGCGTCCAGGCCCACCCGGGTCTCCGCGCAGACCGGGATCACCGGGTGGAACGAGCCGCGCGCGACGGCCTTCTCCAGATCCTCGATGATGACGTCGGTCTCGATCTCCTCACCGGACAGGTACCGGTCCATGAGGGTCTCGTCCTCGCTCTCCGCGATGATCCCCTCGAGCAGCTCGTTGCGCGGGTCGCCGATCGCGGTCTGGTGCTGCGGTTCAGGGTCGCGCACCTCGGGCGGGTACCCCTGGGAGTAGTCGAACACGCGCTGCGAGATCAGGCCGATCAGCCCGACCACCGCGGTCCCGTCGTCGCTCAGCAGCGGCAGGTACA
>JBKPCQ010000176.1:0-9306 GCA_046727455.1 Actinomycetota bacterium
GTCTCGGCCAGCCCGCCGCGCCGGGGTCGCAGCCGCCGCTGGGTGGCCGCCGCGACCAGCGCGCTGGTCCGGGCGAGCCGCCGGCCGGCCTAGTCCGCCCGGAGAGCGAGGAGTACCTCGCCGATACCCCGGTCGTCCCCGCGCAGATGGCCAACGAGCTGGTCACCGGCGGCGCACCCGGCGCGCCCGCCACTGCGCCGCCGAGCCCGACCATCCCGAGCCGCCCCGCCCTTTCCAGCCTTCCCGGGCGACCCGGCATCCCGGGTCAGCCGGGGATCCCGGGTCAGCCGGGCCAGCTTCCGCGCAGCCGGTCGATCAGGCCCGAGGATCTGGCCGGCCGGCGGCAGCGGATGGTCGACGCCGAGGCCAACGAGGATCTGATGGCGCCGCCGACCCTCTTGCGGCCGGACCTGACCGGACGCAAGGGGCTCCCGGTGGTGGATTGGGAGCGGGTCGGTGGGCGCGCGATCGGTGCCGAGCCGTCCCTGCTCGGCGCTCGGGGCACCGGTCCTGCGATGGCGGGGCAGCCCGGCATGGCGGACCGGCTCGCCGGTCGCCGCAAGGACCAGGACGCCACGGACAAGCGCGCCGAGCGGGAGCGGGTCGAGGCGCCCAGGCCGGAGCAGACCGAGGGTGAGCTGTGGACGGTCGAAACCCCGGCGGCGATCGAGACGCCCACCGAGAAGAAGGTGGAGCAGTCTCCTCCAGGACTGGCGCTCGGCTCCCCCTGAACGCAGCGCGCCGAGGCGGGCGGCGTCTGGACTGAGGAGCGCAGCGACGAGGGACGACCGTTCCGGGCCGCCCGGCGAAGCCCGTGGCCCGGAATGGTCGCTAGGCGCCCGAGGAGCCTCGGCGCCGCGCGAGCGCAGCGAGCGCCAGCATCTCAGCCAGCGGACTCGGGCGACCAGTCGGCCATCGCGCTGCGGTATGTGGCGAGGCGGCGCTCTTCGCCGTCGCGGTCGATCCGCCACAGGCTGGCGCCGTCGGGTACCTCCAGGCCCTCCATGGCGGGCACCGGGTACGCGGTCGGGTCCGGCTCGCGCCACCGGAGCAGGTACCCGACGTCGTCGTCCGGCCCGAACGGCGACCCGTCGCCGAGCAGGCCGAGCCGCTCGTAGAGCACGGCCAGCGGAGGGTTGTCGGGCGGCTGCCGGTGGATCAACCCGGCGACCCGCCGGTGGCGGTGGGTCAGGTACCGGTCGACCTGCCCGGCCGGCACCACCACCTGGACCACCGGGCCCGATATCGGCACCGGAACTGGAACCGGAACCGGCACCGGCGCCGGTTCGACGGGCTGACCGAGCCGCTGCCGCACCAGCCATTCCGCGACCTGCATCCGCTCCGGCCCGGTCAGGTCGGTCCGGGTGCCCGCCTGCGCGAGCGCGTCCTGAGCGATCCGCTCGATCTCGCCGACCCGCCGACCGAGGTAGCCGATGACCGCTCCGGCGAGGAGCCCCGCGTAGGTGGTACCGGGGTCGATCGCCGCGCTCGAATCCGTATCCGGCCATACCTGTACCAGATCCGCGAACGCGACCCCCACGTGCGGGTGGACGCCGAGCTGGTCGCGCAGCCGCGCCGCCGAGGTGAAGACCACGATCGAACCGTCCTCGTCCAGGCGCAGCCACGGGAACGCCGGACCGGTCAGCTCCCGCGACGGCCCGCCCGCCGGCTCGACCGGTACCACGACGTCGGTCTCCAGCAGCGCGCGGGCGTACGCCTCCAGGTCCTCGCCCTCCAGCGCCGCCGCGAGCGCCCGCTCCAGTTCGGTGGCCGGCCGGCTGGCGGCGGCCGCGAGGTCGACCACGCCCTCGGCGGACAGGTACGCCTCGATCGGCAGGCCCGGGTTGGCGGCCAGGCCCAGCGCGGGATCCGGCCACGTGGCGGCCAGCTCCGGGAACCGCGCGACGCGGTGCGGCGGATCGGCGCCCAGGGACCCCTTCATCGCTGTCGCGGACGTGAACGACAGTACCCACCGCCGCCCGGAGATCTCGGCGGTGGCCCAGCTCACCTGGCCGGCGTCGGCGGGCTGCGGCAGCAGCAGGTCGGCGCGGGCCAGGTGGGTCAGGAAGCCTCCGGTGTCTGCGCCCCGGCGCGCCGCGAGCAGGTCGCGGTCGATCTCGTCGTCGGGCTCCCACGCCGCATCGGTCATCCTCCACCCTCCCCGGACGGGCCGCACGGGTCCAGCGGCGCCGAGCGCCCCTGCGATAGTCTCAGATTCCACCAGATTCCACGGATCCCGGCGGAGCGATGGCGCGGACAATCCAGGTCGCACCAGACCAGCGAGGTAGCTACCCCTCGATCGGCGAGGCTCTGGCCGACGCCCCGGACGACGCGGTCATCGAGGTGGCCGAGGGCGTCTACCGCGAGGCGCTGTACCTGATCGGCAAGCGGGTGACGATCCGCGCGGCGGAGGGCGTCGAGCGGGTCACCATCGACTCCGACGGCTCGCCCCACCCGACGGTGAGCTGCCGCAACGGCGCCGTCGCGCTGGAGGGGCTGACGCTGAAGGCGGGCGAGGGCCCGGGCGTCGCCGCGCAACAGGCCGACCTGCGGATGGAGCGGTGCACGGTCAGCTCCCGGTACGCCGCCGGGATCAGCGTCCGAGGCGGCCGCTGCGACGTGCGCAAGACCACGGTCGACGGTGCGCTCTACGGGGTCCTGATCGAGGACGCCGACGGTACCGTCGACGACTGCGCCATCCGCAACGTCGCCGAGGACGGCCTGATCGTCCGCATCGGCGCGGCGCCCACGATCCGCACCACCACCATCTCCGCGTGCGGACACCGCGGCATCTACGTGTACCAGTTCGGCAAGCCGCTGATCGAGGCGTGCGAGATCTCGAACACCGGCGGCGCCGGGATCGCGGTCGTGCACAGGTGCGCACCGACGGTCCGCCGTTGCAAGATCCATGACATCCAGGGCCCCGGGATCGCGTTCGGTCGCGACTGCGAGGGCCTGGTCGAGGAGTGCCAGCTGCACAACACCACCACCCCGGCCATCGACGTCGCGGACGGCGCCACCCCGACGATCCGGGAGCGCGCCGAGGGCTCGGACCTGTTCGGCCACGGCGGCGGCGACGAGGGCCAGGACAGCGAGGCGGTCGAGGTGCTGCTCGGCGAGCTGGACGCCATGGTCGGCCTGGAGGGGGTGAAGGCGGAGGTCAAGGCGCTCATCGACGAGCTGCAGGTGAACGAGTGGCGGCGCAGCGCCGGCCTGTCGGTCAGTTCGGGCAGCAACAACCTCATCTTCACCGGGGCCCCCGGCACGGGTAAGACCACGGTGGCGCGGATCTACGGCAAGCTGCTCGCCGCACTGGGCATCCTGCCCAACGGCGGGTTCCGCGAGGTGTCCCGGCGTGACCTGGTCGGCCAGTACCTCGGCCACACCGCGGAGAAGACCGCCTCGGTGTTCGAGTCCGCCCGGGGCGGTGTGCTGTTCATCGACGAGGCGTACACGCTGTCCCGCTCGGCCGGGAGCAACGACTTCGGCCAGGAGTCCATCGACACGCTCGTCAAGATGATGGAAGACAACCGGCACGAGATCGCCGTGATCGTCGCCGGGTACACCAAGGAGATGGCCGAGTTCCTCGACGCGAACCCGGGCCTGGCCTCCCGGTTCTCCAAGTCCGTCGAGTTCGAGAACTACGCCCCGGCCGACCTCGTCCTCATCATGAACCGGATGGCCCGCGCCGACGACTACGCGCTCACCCCGGACACCGAACCGCCGCTGCTGGAATACTTCGCCCGCGTGCAGGGCGACCCGAATTTCGGCAACGCCCGGGAGGCGCGCAAGCTGTTCGAGGGCATGCGCAAGGCGCAGGCACAGCGGCTGCGCCAGCTCGGCCGCCGCCCGACACTGGACGACCTGCGCACCTTCACGGTCGAGGACGTGCGCGGCACGGTCGGTCGGCGGTAAACCGCTACAGCCAGCGGGCCAGCGAGTCCCGGCCGAGCACCACCACGCCGTCACGTGCGGGCAACTCCTCGGCCACCCGGACCGGTCCCCCGCCCGGGACGTCGTTCGCCCACGCCTTGTCGACGTACCACAGCGGAAAGCCGAAGCCGACCAGGCTGGGCACGTACGAGCCGAGCAGCCCGGTCGCCACGTCCTCCAGGAACTCCGGGACGTCCTCAACCGGCGCGGTCTGGACGAAGGCGTACGTCGGGCCGGTCGCGTCGCACAGGTCCCGGAACTCCCGAGCGGCCTGGAGCTGGTACGCCGGCCCGTCGCGGACCACGTGCCGGTACACCTCGGCCTGGCTGACCGCGATGACCAGCGCGCGGAAGAAGTCCGGGTGGTCGACGACCCGGACCGTCGCCGGGGCACCCAGCCACTCGCTGGACAGGTCGGGCAGGCCGTCCAGCGCCTCGGCGGGCGACGGCGGGTTCGTCACCCGCAGCGGCAACCCGGCCCGGTGCAGCCGCTCGCCGGCCCACTCCACCGGCTCCTCGTCGAACCCGTAGCCGGGGATGTCGATCGCCCGGTTGAACACGGACGCCGCGAACATCTCGGTGGCACTCATGTCTCAGACCGCGTACCGGTCGACGAAGGCGAGCATCCGGTGCCAGGCGTCGGCACACGCCTCGCGGTGCTCGGCGAAACTGACGTCGAAGAAGCTGTGCGGCGCGTCCGGGTACACGTGCAGCCCGACGTCGACCCCCAGCCGCCGCAACCGGTCCGCGAACTCCTCCGCGACGGGTACCGGGGTCGCCTTGTCCGCGCCGGCCGCCAGCATGAGCACCGGCGCGGCGATCCGGTCGGCGACCTCCTCCGCCCGGGACGGGATGCCGTAGAAGCCGATGCAGCCGGCCAGGCCGTCGGCGGTGGCGGCCTGCCGCCAGGACATCGCGCCGCCGAGGCAGAAGCCGACGGTGAACACCGCGGTCGCCCCGGTCCGCTCGCGGATCCACGCGACCGCGGTCGAGGTGTCCTGCGCGACGGTGGTGAAGTCCAGCTTGGCGAGGTGCTCGCGGTACGGGAAGTCGTCGCGCGGGCCGATCCCGGCGGTCCGGCCGTAGTAGTCGACGGCGACCGCGTGCAGCCCCGCCTCGGCCCAGCGCAGCGCCAGCTCCCGGTAGAAGGTGTGCAGCCCGCGCACGTCGGGCATGATCACGATCGCGCGGTTGGACGGCGCCTGCGGGTCGGCGTGGTACGCGCCGAAGCGGGTGCCGTCGGCGGACTCCAGTACCAGGTCGCCGCGCTCCCCCACCGGCCCGATCACAGGCGGCGCGGGTGGCCGGGCGTCGTCGTCGTAGCACATGGCGCCATCCTCGCACGGGGGTACGCCTCGTCAGGGGCCCGGCCGGGTCGGTAGGCGTCGACGGCTGACCAGGCCTCAGCGGTCGTCCATCGCCGGCTCGACCCCCGACGGCGCCCCGCCCAGGGCGGCGGCATAGGCTTCGGGCACCGACGGATAGGTGCCGAAGACCTCGGCGAGCCCGCTGACGTCCAACACCCGCGAGACGATCGGCCGCGGGCTGGCCAGCCGCACGTCGCCGGCCCGCCCGTCGAGCCGGTTCCTGACGCGGACCAGCACGGACAGGCCCGACGAATCGCAGAACGTCAGCCGGCTCAGGTCCACGATCAGGTGACGCCGGCCGTCGTCGACCAGCCGGGTCAGGGCCTGCAGCAGTTCGGGAGCGGTGTTCAGGTCGAGCTCACCACCAATCGCGACCACGGTCGCAGCCGGTCGGTCGTCGACGGCGATGTCGAGGCTCATGTCCAACCCGCTCTCCCCCCGGCGTCTCGGTCAACCTGCAGGCCATCGTAGGTGATGCCGCTCCGGTGGGCATGTCGACGAACCCGGCCGGCCCGATCCTGGACACCGCGACCGCCGCCCGCCTCCGTGACCTGCTCCGCGACAACTGGGACGATCCGGTCAAACGGTGAACCACCACGCCCGCCGACCGGATGCGCGAGCGGTCAACGAGCCGCTCGACCTGGCCACGGCGGAGTCCGGCCGGCTGGAACCGTGGTGGAGTACGGGGACGCGGGGGCGCAGCCCCCGCGGAGCTGTACTCGCCGCCAGGTTGCAGCCGGCTCCCAGGTAACTGTCAGACTCGGCCGGTAGAACGGTGTCCAGATCGCGGGGGCGGGCGGAGGTGGCGCGGTGGGTCGACCGACCAAAGTCCTCGTGGTGGACGACGAGCCGAGCATCTCGGCGCTGCTCACGGCGACGCTGCGGCTGGTCGACTTCCAGGTGCACGCCGTCGGGGACGGCGCCGGGGCATTGAAGGCGGCGGCCGAGTTCCAGCCCGACCTCGTGGTACTGGACGTGATGCTGCCGGATTTCGACGGGTTCGAGGTGGCCCGGCGGCTACGCGCCGAGGGCCGCGCGGTACCGGTGCTGTTCCTGACCGCGCGGGACGCCGTCGAGGACCGGATCTCCGGGCTGACCGTGGGCGGCGACGACTACGTGACCAAGCCGTTCAGCCTGGAGGAGGTGGTCCTGCGGATCCGCGCCATCCTGCGCCGCTGCCAGCTCGACCCGGAGCCGGAGGAGCCGGCCGTGCTGCGCTACGCCGACCTGGAGCTGAACGAGGACGCGCACGAGGTACGCCGGTCCGGGCGGTTGATCGAGCTGTCCCCGACCGAGTTCAAGCTCCTGCGGTACCTGCTGACCAACGCCGGCCGGGTGGTGAGCAAGGCGCAGATCCTGGACCGGGTGTGGAGCTACGACTTCGGCGGCGAGGGCCGGATCGTGGAGTCGTACGTCTACTACCTCCGCCGGAAGATCGACAGCTCCGGGCCGCCGCTGATCCACACGGTCCGTGGCGTGGGGTACGCCCTGCGCCTGCCCCGGGGCGACGGCGAGTGACCCGACGCCTTCCCCGACCCTGGCGCCGCTGGACGCTACGGACCCGCCTGGTCGTGGCGATCGCGGTGCTGGCCGGCTGTGCCCTGGTGCTCGCCGACGTGGCGAGCCTGCTCCAGCTCCGGTCGAACCTGCTCAGCGGCGTCGACCGCGACCTGGTCCAGGGCGGCCGGGTGTACAGCCGGCCCAACGTGCCCCGGGAGCCGGACCTGCCGCGCCGGCCGTTCAACCCCGGCCCGGACGTCCGGATCACGTTCTACGGCGCCGACGGCCTGCTCGACCGCGTCGTGGGGGACACCGCCGGGGCCGGCCCCGCCCTGGACTCCTTCGCCGCGCTGTCGGAACGGGCCGGCCAGGGTCCGTTCACCGTCGACGACAGCGGCGGCGGCGACCCCTGGCGGGTGGTCGTCAACCGTCGGTCCAGTCCGGCGGGGCTGGTGGTGGTCGCCGTGTCCCTGCGCCAGGTCAACGCCACCCAGCGCACGCTGCTCGGCATCGACGCCGCGGTACTGCTGCTGATGCTGCTGCTCCTCGCGCTGGTCGCGGCGTCGGTGGTCCGGCTCGGGCTGGCCCCGCTGACCGCGATGGAGAACACCGCACAGCAGATCGCCGCCGGTGACCTGTCCCCGCGGGTCGAGGACGTGGACCCGCACACCGAGGCCGGCCGGCTGGGCCTCGCGTTCAACGCGATGCTGGCGCGGATCGAGTCGGCGCTCGCCGCGCGTACCGCTTCGGAGCGGCGGCTGCGCCAGTTCCTCGCGGACGCCTCCCACGAGCTGCGCACCCCGCTGACCTCGATCCAGGGCTTCGCCGAGCTGTACCGCCGCGGCGGCACCCCGCCCGGCCCCGCCCTGGACGAGGCGATGGCCCGGATCGAGGCCGAGGCCGACCGGATGGCCCTGCTGGTCAACGACCTCATGCTTCTCGCCCGGCTGGACAAGGAGCGGCCGCTGGACCGGTACCCGGTAGACCTGCTGTCGATCGCGGCCGACGCCGTACGCGACGCGCACGCCCGGGTACCTGGCCGGTCGCTGCGCCTCGACTGCGACGAGCCGCGCGACGGGGCGGGGCCGGTGACCGTGGCCGGCGACGAGGCGCGGCTGCGCCAGGTGATGACGAACCTGGTGGCCAACGCGCTGCAGCACACCCCGCCGGGCTCCCGGATCACGGTACGGGTGGGCCGGCCCGCGCCGGACGACACCGGGACGCCCACGACCGTCGTCGGCATCGGACCCGCCGCCGGTACCCCGGCCGGGCTCGTCGAGGTGGCCGACACCGGGCCGGGTCTGTCCGCCGACCAGGCCGACCGGGTGTTCGAGCGGCTCTACCGCGCGGACGCCAGCCGCCAGCGGGCCAGCGGCGGCGCGGGCCTGGGCCTGGCCATCGTCGCGGCGATCGTCCTGGCGCACGGTGGGCGGGTGGAGCTGCGGACCCGGCCCGGGGCGGGGGCTGCCTTCCGGGTACTGCTGCCGGCCCTGCCCTCCCACTGAACGGGACGCCGCTCCGCGGGTAACGGCTGGGGAAATCCTTGGCACGGCTGGCGCGTGGCCCCTTGCTCCGCGCCGCGGGGGTACGAAATAGTGGCCCGATGCTGTCGTTGTGGATGGGCACGGCCATTGTTGGCCGGTACGTCCTCATCGGCCCCGTGGGTTACGGCGGCGTGTCCGTCGTATATCAGGCCATCGACACGCACCGGGGCAGCCGCACCGCCGTCAAGCTGCTCGCCCCCGCCTTCGCCGACGACGAGTACGCGCGGCGCCGGGTGCGGCAGGAGGCACTGATCACCAGCCGGCTGCGCCATCCGAGCGTGCCCCAGGTGTACGACTACGGCGACGCTCAGCTTCCCGACGGCAGGGTGGTGCCCTACGTCGCGATGGAGCTGCTGTCCGGCGCGATGCTGGCCGGCCGGCTGGCCGGCGGCGCGCTGCCCTGGCCGGAGGCGGTCAAGGTGGCGGCGACCATCGCGGACGTGCTGGCCATCGCGCACCGCCGGGGGGTGGTGCACCGCGACCTGACCCCCGCCAACATCATGATGACCGAGACCGGCCCGAAGATCATCGACTTCGGCGAGGCGATCACGGTCGAGGCGACGTCGGCGCTCGCCGCGAAGCAGCCGCTGCCCACCCGCCGGGTGAGCAGCGCGGTGGGGCCCGCCGACGACGTGTACGCCCTCGGCATCCTGCTCTACCAGATGCTCACCGGCCTCTCGCCGTACCAGACCGGCTCGCCGGAGGCGCAGTTGCACGCGGCCCGGATGCGGCACGTCGCGCCCACGCCCGTGCTGCTCGTGCCCGGCCTGCCCCGCTCGGTGGCCGAGGTGTGCCGGGCCTGCATGGCTAAGCGGCCGGAGGAGCGGCCGACCGCCGCCCAGGTGGCGATCGCCCTGTGGGCGCTGGTGCTCGACCCGGCCGACGCGGCGGCGGCGCAGCGGACGCTCAGCTCCGAGCCGCCGCCGGCTCCGGCGCCGCTCCCGCCGCCGGAGCCGCTTCGGC
>JBKPCQ010000177.1:0-8476 GCA_046727455.1 Actinomycetota bacterium
GACCTGCTCCGCGCCTACGCGACCGAGCTGGCGCAGGCGCTGGACAGCCCGGCCGAGCGGCGGGCCGCCGTGCACCGCGCCCTCGACCACTACCTGCACACCGCCGCGGCCGGCGCGCAGGCGCTGGCGGTGCACCGCCGGCCGATACCGGCGGCGCCCGCGCAGCCGGGTGTCACCCCCGAGGCGCTCGGCAGCCCCGCGGCCGCGATGGCCTGGTTCGCCGCCGAGCACCGGGTCCTCGTGACGGCCATCGCCCTGGCCGGCGCGAACGGCTTCGACGCGCACGCCTGGCAGCTCGCCTCGGCCCTGACGCATTTCCAGGAGCGCAACGGTCTCTGGTCGGACTGGGAGGCGAGCCAGCACGCCGCGCTCGCCGCCGCGCAGCGGCTGGGCGACCGGGCCGCCGAGGCGCGCACCCGGCGCAGCCTCGCCGGCGCCTGCGCCCGGCAGGGCCGGTACCAGGAGGCGCACGCGCACCTGGCCGAGGCGCTGCGGCTGTTCGAGGAGATCGGCGACCGGGTGGGCGAGGCGCGGACGACGCACCTGATCGCGCAGGCGTTCGCCATGGAGGGCCGGTACCGGCCGGCGCTCGACCACGCCCTACGGGCGCTGGAGATCTACCAGGTGGCCGGCTACCAGGCCGGGCACGCCGCCGCGATCAACTCCGCCGGCTGGTACCACGCGCAGCTCGGCGACTACCGGCAGGCGCTCGAGTACAGCGAGCGGGCCCGCGCGCTCCAGGTCCAGCTCCGCGACCCGCACAACGAGGCGGAGACGCTGGTCACCATCGGGTACGCGCGCCACCGGCTCGGCGAGCACGACCTGGCCGCGCGCAGCTACCGCGAGGCCATCGACCTGTACCGGGAGACCGCCGACCCGTACAACCAGGCCGACTGCCTGAACCGGCTCGGCGACACCTACGCCGCCGCGGGCGACACCCGGGCGGCGCGGCGGAGCTGGGTCGCCGCCGTGGCGATCCTCGACGAGCTGGACCACCCCGACGCCGACGAGATCCGCGGCAAGCTCACCGAGCCCGACCGGGTTCGCTAGCGGCGCCGCCGCTCCTGGCGCACGCCGTCGACGTCGAGGTCGACCCGCTCGTTGTAGAAGCAGGCCAGCCCGGTGATCTTCTGGCTCTCCGGCAGTGGGGTCCGGTAGATCCACACCAGGTCCTCGTACAGGTTCCCGTTCACCAGCACCGACCAGTACCCGGCCGTGCCCTTGTACGGGCAGTGCGTCCGGCTCTCCGACGGGCGCAGCAGCTCCCGGCGCACGTCGGACAGCGGCAGGTAGTACCGTGGCGGCGACCCGGTCTCGAACAGGATGGTCGGCTGGCGCGACTCGGCGAGTACCACCCCGTCCAGCTCCACCCGGACGTGCCGGCTCGACGACAGGATGTCGACCCGGGTGTACGGGTCGCGCGGGCTGGTGTAGACCGGCTCGTCCTCCTCCAGCCACTCGTCCATTGAGCCCCAGTCCAGGCGCACCGCGTCGCGCAGCTCGGGGATCGGCGAGTCCGGGTACCGCTTTGCCGCTCCGGCCGCGGTACCGCCCCCGGTCACCACGTCCAGTACCTCGGCGTCGCCCCGGCTCGGTGAGTGTTCGGTCGCCCCGGTCGCGACCAGCTTCGCCCGGACGTCACCGGCGGGGAAGTAATAGGTCGGGTGGCGTGGGGCCTCCCAAACCAGCAGCGGCCGGACGGTATCGGCGACCAGCTCGCCGCCCAGGTATGCCCGGATCCGCTTGTGGCTCTGCTCGACCTTGACCGCAGCCATGCCCCGAACGCTACCCGTCGGACCGTCCACCCCCCACAGTTGCGCTTGACAAATTAATGAGCGCTCATTAATAATCAAGCCATGGCAGGACGCCGGGGACGACCACCCAAAGCCAACGGACCGGCCACCCGGGACCGGATGCTGGAGGCCGCGCTGGAGCTGTTCGCGGCGCAGGGCTTCCACGCGACGACCGTGCGGCAGATCGCCGCGGCGGTAGGCGTGCGGGACAGCGCGATCTATGCGCATTTCTCCGGCAAGCAGGCCATCTATGACGAGCTGTTCGCCGCGGCGGGCCCCCCGTCGTTCGAGGCGCTGAGTCTCGACGTCGAAGCCCTGGTCGCCGCCGGGCCGCGGCAGGGCCTGCGGCGCCTGGTAGACCGCCTGTTCGAGGAGTGGTCGACGCGGCGCGCGCGGCTGTTCGCGAGCGTGGTGATCCGGGAGGGCACCGGCGCCGGTGGGCTCCGTGGCCTCGGCCGCGCGATCGAGGCCGCCCGGGACCGCCTGGAGGAACCGTTCGAGCGGTGGCAGCAGGCCGGGCTGGTCCGGTCGGACGTGGCCGCGCGGCAACTCGTGTGGGAGTTGTTCGGGCCGTTGAACGTGGCGCGGTTCGTCTACCTCCGCGCCGAGGCGGGGGAAGCGGCGGAGTCCGACGTCGAGCACGCGCGCCGGTGGATCGACGACCACGTGGAGTTCTACCTGACCTGCATCACGACGGCCGGTGCGGCCAACCACGCGGTCACGTGGCCGGCCGCACCGGGTCTACCGACCGCCCCGCCGCGCGGGCGACCAGACCGGACGCGACGGGCCAGACCAGAAGGGTAAGACAGATGACCGAGGTACTCATCGTGGGCGCCGGGCCCACTGGCCTGATGCTGGCCGGCGACCTCGCCGCCGCGGGGGTCGACGTCAAGATCCTCGAACGTCGCGCGGACGAGTCCAACTTCACCAGGGCATTCGCGGTACACGCCCGCACGCTCGAGCTGCTGGACATGCGCGGCATCGCGGACGAACTCGTGGCGCAGGGCTTTCCGCTCCCCGAGGTCCGGGTGCATCTCGGCCGCAGGGAGGTGGTGTTCAACCTGCGGCACCCGGACAGCCGGTTCCCCTACACGCTGGTCGTCCGGCAGGCCCGGACCGAGGCGTTGCTGGAGAAGCGGGCCCGGGGCCTCGGCGTGGAGATCGTCCACGGAGCCGAGGTGACCGGCCTGCGGCAGGACGCCGAGGGCGTCACCGTGACGGTCAACGGCGACCGCACGGAGCGCGCTGCCTACCTGGTGGGCGCGGACGGCGCGCACAGCACCGTACGGGGGCTGCTGGCCGTGCGGTTCAGCGGCCGCAGCTACGACACCCGCATCGTGCTCGCCGACGCCCGCTTCGAGCGCGACCTTCCGCTGGCCGTCAACCCGTTCGTCGGTCGCGACGGAGTGGTCCTGCTGCCGCCCTACGGCGACGGCTGGTACCGGGCGACGATCTGGGACCAGACCCGGCAGGGCGTACCGCTGGACGAGCCGGTCGGCATCGACGAGATCCGGGACGCCATCCGGCGGATCGTCGGCGACGACCTCGACCTGGCGGAGATAAGCTGGTCGACCCGCTTCCTGAGCGAGCGCCGCCAGGCCGAGCGCTACCGGGTCGGGCGGGTCTTCCTGGCCGGGGACGCCGCCCACGTGCATTCGCCGCTCGGCGCGATGGGCATGAGCACCGGGATCCAGGACGCCGCGAACCTGTCCTGGAAACTCATCGCCGCCGTACGGGGCTGGGCGCCCTCGTGGCTGCTGGACTCGTACCAGACCGAGCGGCACCCGGCCGGCCGTACCACCCTGCGCTTCACCGACCTGATGATGCGCCTCGGCGTGGCCCCCGCACCGGTCCGCCTGGTCCGGTCCCTCCTCGCTCCTACGATCATGAACCGGCACCGGGTGGCGGAGCTGGTTCGCCGCACCATCTCCGGCCTGGGCATCGCGTACCGGGTCCCGGCCGGGACCCTCGCCTCGCCGTCGGCCGGGACCCGGGTGCCCGACCTGCCACTGTCCGTCGGCGGCCGGGACACCCGGTTGTACGAGCTGATGCCCGAAGGACGCTTCCTCCTCGTCGACACCGAGGGCACCGCCCACGCGGCGGCGGCGCCGTGGGCGGGCCGGGTCGTCGCGGTCAGGGCCCGGGGGGCGCTGGTGCGCTCGGCGACGGCGCTGCTCGTCCGGCCCGACGGCTACCTGGCCTGGAGCGGCGACCACGCCGACGGCACGGAGGTCCGGACCGCGCTCGCGCAGTGGTGCGGGAGCCCCGGAGCTACACATTGACATATGTCCATGGCTCTTCGTACGGTCGACGCATGGAGCGCAGGGCATGGTGGGCCGCCGCCGCGGGCGCGCTCATGGCCGGGGGATCGGTCCTCGCCGTCGCGCACCAGGCGAGCGCGCACGGGTCGATGCAGAACCCGGTCAGCCGGGTGTACACGCCGGGCACCGCGGCGGTGTGGACGGACACCGGCTTCTGCTGATCAGGTCGCCAGCAGGTAGTCCACCACCGGCTGGTACAGGTGCGGGAGCACGTTGTCGTCCAGCGGCACGGTGATCCCCACCCGGCCCTCGGCCTCGCCCACGAACAGCGCGGGATCGTTGCTGTCCGCGAAGCAGGCGACGTCGAGCCCGGCGGCGGCCGCCGCCCCCGCGAAGCCGTGGTCGGCGACCACCAGGTCCGGCGGAGCCGCGCCGTCGGCCGCGAGCGCGGCGAGCACGTGCAACATGCCGGCCGGTGAATGGCTGTGCCACAACGCGTACCCGTCCGACGACATGGCGACCCCGCCGACGTAGCGCAGGTGTACCCGGCGCAGCGGTTCGGCGTACTCCACCGGCACGTGGTAGACCGCGCCGGCCGCCGGGGTCAGGATCGGGCAGCCGGCCGCGCGCAGCGCCGCGGCGAGCCCGAGGTGGATCTCCAGGAGGCCGGTGGGGTGCCCGGTGGCGAGCAGGACCCGCTCCCGGTTCGCCGCGGCACGGGCCACGCGGTCGCGCAGCCGGTCCAGCGCGGCGACGGTACGGGCCGGGTCGATGGTGTCCGGGCCGCTGTCACGACGCGGGTCGGGATCGATCCCGACCCGGTCGGCCAGCAGAGCCACCACCCGCTCGTAGGACCACGGCTCCCGGGGCGGCAGCCCGAACAGGTATGCGGGCTCACCGGCCGCGAACCGGCGGGCGTGATCGAGGTTGGACTCCCGGGGCGTGTTCACAGGGCCGGTGATGCCGGCGGAGACAAGGTACCGTTCCAGGACTTCCGTGGCGGTCGGCATGCGCCAACGGTAGCCATCAGCTCCGCAGGCGCCGGTGCCGTACCGCCCACAGCGCCGCCTCGGTCCGCGACGCCGACCGGGTCTTGCGGAGCAGGTTCGACACGTGCACGGTCACCGTCCGGATCGAGATGTCCAGCCGCCGCGCCACCTGCTTGTTGGACATCCCGGCGGCCAGGCAGCCGAGCACCTCGATCTCCCGGGCGGTCAGCTCCACGTCGGCCGCGGCCGGCTGGCCGGCGAGGCGCAGGTGCTCCGGCAGCGGCGTGTCGGCCAGAGCCGCCGGGCCGCGCCCGTCGGCGGCGGCGAGCAACTCGGTCAGCCAGTACGGGTTGCCGCCGGTCCGCTCCCGGACGGCCAGCGCCACCTCGGCCGGTACCGGCTCCCGGTAGACCTGGGCCAGCACCTCGCCCACCTCCGCGGCGTCGAGTGGCCCGAGGTGCTGCCGGATGGCGCCCGGCCCGCCGGACAGCCGGGCGAGGGTACGGGCGGTCAGCTCGGGGGCCACCGCCGAGTCGGCAAGGCGGCTGGTGACGAGCAGCAGCGCGGGCAGGTCCGGCGTACCGGCCAGCTCGCCGACCAGGTTGAGGCTGGCCGGGTCCAGGGCGTGCAGATCCTCGACGAGGAGTACCGCCGGCCCGGCGCCGACCAGCGCCTGGACGACCCGGACGGCCAGCCGGAGCAGCGCCCCCGGGGCGTACCGCTCGCGCGGCGCGTCCGGGTACTGGGCCAGCCAGGCCAGCGCGTCAGCGGGTACCGGCAGGTCCGCCCCTTCCCGCCCGGTCAGCACCGCCGCGAGCCAGTCGTACGGCGCCGGCGAGTGCACCCGCGCCCGGCCCGACAGCACGGCGACCGGCCGTGGCGTGAACCCCGCCAGCGCCCGCGCCACCAGCAGGCTCTTGCCGATCCCGGCCGTCCCCGTGATCACCGCCGTACGGCCGCCCGCCCCACCGGCCGCGTGGGCCCAGGCGCCGGCGAGCTCGGCCAGCTCGTCCCCGCGCCCGACTATCCCGACCGGATTCATGGCTCCAACCCTACGTAGTACTGCGTAGTGACAAGCGGCCCGCGGGTTGGCAGGCTGCCAGGCATGAGCCTGCGCCTCCGGACCGGCGTCGTCACCGACCTCGGGCTGATCCGCTCGAACAACGAGGACGCCGTACACGTCGGCACGCGCCTGCTGGCGGTCGCGGACGGGATCGGCGGGGCGCCGGCCGGCGAGCTTGCCAGCGACATCGTGATCCGCACGCTGCGAGGGCTCGACGACGCACCGGCGGACGCCGATCCGGAGGAGGCACTGCGGGCCGCGCTCGACGACGCGAACCGCCAGATCGGCGAGGCCGCCGAGGCGGATCCGGCACGCCAGGGCATGGGTACCACGGTCACCGCTCTCCTGGTCACCGGTGACCGGCTCGCCCTGCTGCACGTGGGGGACTCCCGCGGGTACCTGCTCCGCGACGGCCGGCTCGCCCGGCTCACCCGGGACGACACGTTCGTCCAGGAGCTGGTCGACCGGGGGCTGATCAGCGCCGAGGAAGCCCGGGACCACCCGCAACGCTCGATCATCACGCAGGCCGTGCAGGGCGGCGAGTTCGCGGCGACGGTGACGCTGCTCACCCCGCAGGCGGGGGACCGGTACCTCCTATGCAGCGACGGGCTGTCCGACTACGTGGTCGACGACGCGATCGAGCGGGCGATGGCGCTGTGTCCGGAGCCGCAGTTGTGCGCCGAGCAGCTGGTCCGCCTGGCGCTGCGGGCCGGCGCCCCGGACAACGTCACGGTTGTCGTCTGCGACATCGTGTTGGCCGAGGTCTCCGAGCGCAACGGCCTGTTCGGGGTACCGGCGGGCTGACGTCGGTCTCTCGCCGCCGCAGCCCCTTGGCGGTACGACGGCGAGGACTTCGACGCGTCGATCCTGCCCCGGCGCCCGACCGCGAACATCCGCCACCTGGCGCAACCGGGAAACGGCTCGCACAGGGTGTGTGGCGGACGGGGCGGGAAAGCGAGCGGGCAAATGCCGCCCGGCCGCCGCGGAAATCGGTCCCCGCCCAGGTCAACGCGGTGCTTGCGATCTCCGGGAGTTGGCCGTTCTTTCGCCGGCGCCCGCTCGCGAGGCTTTCCGCCATGAGTGAGCTTCGACCCGGCGATCAGCGTCTTCATTACTCGGACAACTCGCACCGGTGGATCGCTCCGCACGACGTGGACCAGAACGTCTGGAACGCCGGGATGCGCGCCCACCTCGACCTGCACCTGGCGACGATGGGCGGCCCGATGGAGCCGATGGCCGAGTCGCGGGCCTGCGCACGCCGTCCGGCAGGGGCCAGCCGACCGGCCACCGGCCGGCTGGCCACGGACCGGCGTGCCGCCTGATGGCTAACCGCGGGAGAGTCCGGCGAGGTCCCGCCGGCTCGCCTCACGGGCGATATCGGTCCGCGAGTGCAGATCCAGCTTTGCCAGCACGTGTGACACGTGCGTCTGGACGGTCCGGCGGGACAGGAACAGCTGGGCCGCGATCCGCGGGTTGGACATGCCCCGGGCGACCAGCTCAACGACCTTGATCTCGGTCGGCGTGAGGCTGCCCCAACCGTGATCGGTGCGCCGGTGCGGGGTGTGCGGGCCGCGCCGGATGCCGTACGAGCGGAACGTCGCCTGGGTCCGCGCGAGATCCCACCGGGCGGCCAGCTCCGTGTACGAGCCGAAAGCGTTGGTGAAGTGGGCACGGGCACCGGTCACGTCGCCCGCCCTTGCCAGCGTCACGGCGGCGGCCTCCAGCGCCTGGGCATAGGGCAGCAGCCGCCCGGCCGTCGCGTAGTCATCGGCGGCGCGCACCAGCGCGGCCGGATCGCCGTCGAGCAGGCCCCGGCAGTGGGCGCCGACGGCCCGCCGGTACGGGATGCCCGATCCCTGGGCCACGGCCTCCGCCCGGCGTACCAGCGACCGCGCGGTGGCCCGGTCACCGATCGCCATCGCCAGGCGTACCGCGTCCGCGAACAGCTCCGTCGACTGCCCGGCCTCGTCGCCCGCGTCCGACACTCCGTCGAGGAGGGTCGCGAGCGCCTCCGCCGGAGCGTCCGCGTGCTCGTGCGCCAGGCTGCGGGCGAGCACCAGGGCGGCGATGATCCGCTTGCCCAACCGGGCCGCGAACCGCTCGGCGGTGCCGAGGTGCTGGCCGGCCGCCGGGTCGCCGCGGTGGAAGAAGATGACCGCCGCCATAGCGTGGGCGCAGCAGTCCACCGCCGGCTCGGTGGACGCCTCCGGGTCGAGGTCGAACTCGCCCAGCGTGTCGTCCCAGTGGCCGACGTTGAACAGCAGCTTACCGAGTATCCATTGGGCCTGTGCGAGGCGCACGGCATTGCCGTTATCCTCGGCGAGTCGCCGTACCTGCTGGGCAGCGCCGACCGCCTCGCTGTGCCGGCCC
>JBKPCQ010000178.1:0-10480 GCA_046727455.1 Actinomycetota bacterium
GCGGTCGTCGACCTCCTGCTCTCGGGCATCGAAGGCAGCGACGACGGCACCGGCCCGTACCGGGAACTCACCACCAACCTGATTGTGCGCGCGACGACTGCCGCCGCCAGTACCACCAGTCCCGACAGCCACCCTCCGGCGGTCTGACGCCGCCGGCCACTCCCGGAAAGGGGAGTTACTTCTATGGGTGATCCACGTAGGCGCCGGTTCCGTCTCGGCACCGGCCTACTGGCCGCACTTTCCGCGGCGACGCTGGCCGCCGCCTGCACCGCCCCCAGCAGTGGCGGCGGCGGGGCCTCCGCGTCGGCCACGAGTGACGTGCCGGACAAGCCCTCCGCCCCGGTCACGCTCAACATCGTCGACGTCGCCGGGAACCTGCAACTGACCCAGCCGATGCTCGACGACTTCGTCAAGGAGCACTCGGACATCATCAGCAAGGTCAACACCAGCACCGCGAAGGCTCCCGACCTGCCCGGCAAGCTGCAGGCGCAGGAGGCGGGTGGCGCGCTGGCCATCGACCTCGTCCTGACCGGTACCGACGGCCTGGGCTCCGGCATCTCCAAAGGCCTGTACGAGGATCTGACCCCGTACCTCGGCCGGCTGTCGAACATGAAGAACTACGACACCGTGCCGGCGAAGATGCAGCAGCAGGCGAAGAACCAGGGCGTGGAGCTGGTGTGGTACCCGTCCGGGCCGCTGCTGGAGTACGACCCGGCCAAGGTGACCACCCCGCCGACGACTGCCGAGGAGCTGCTCGCGTGGTGCAAGGCCAACCCCGGCAAGTTCCTGTACGCGCAGCCGGCCAACTCCGGCCCCGGCCGTACCCTGCTGATGGGCCTGCCCTACATCCTCGGTGACTCGGACCCGACGAACCCGACCACCGGCTGGGACAAGACCTGGAAGTTCCTCCAGGACCTCGGCGGGTGCGCGCAGACCTACGAGACCGGTACCACCAACACGATGAAGAAGCTCGCCAACGGGTCGGCGTGGATGATCGCCAGTACCACCGGGTGGGACATCAACGCCCGGGCCATCAAGACGGTGCCGAACACCACGAAGATCACCACGATGAAGGGCTTCCACTGGGTGAGCGACGCCCAGTTCGCGGCGGTCCCGAAGGGCGTCAGCAAGGACAAGCTGTCCGCGATCCTCAACCTCGTCCAGTACATGCTCACGCCCAAGGAGCAGGCGTACGCCTGGGACACCGGGTACTTCTACCCCGGCCCGGCCATCAAGGGCGTGACGCTGGACATGGCGCCGCAGAAGAGCCAGGACGTCATCAAGCAGTACGGCCGGCCGGAGTACGACGACCTCATCAAGAACAACCCGATCGAGGTCTCGCTGCCGCCGGACGTTCAGATCACCGCGTTCCAGATGTGGACCGACAAGGTGGGGTCGCAGAAGAAATGAGTAAGCAGCGGTTCGATCACCTGCGCCTGGAGCACGTCACGCGGCGCTTCGGCGACAAGGTGGTCCTGGACGACCTGAACCTGCGGATCGCCGGCGGCGAGTTCGTCGCGCTGCTCGGCCCGTCCGGCTGCGGCAAGTCTACCGCGCTCAACTGCCTGGCCGGCCTGTTACCGCTCAGCGGCGGCAGCATCTGGCTGGACCAGCGGCGGGTCGACACGCAGCCGCCGGAGAAACGCGGGTTCGGCATGGTCTTCCAGAACTACGCGCTGTTCCCGCACATGTCGGTACGCCGCAATGTGGGCTTCGGGCTCGCGATGCGGAGCACCGGCCGGGACGAGACCCGCCGCCGGGTGGACGAGGCGCTGCGCCTGGTCCAGCTCACCCAGTACGCGGACCGGCTGCCCGGCCAGCTCTCCGGCGGGCAGCAGCAGCGCGTGGCCATCGCCCGGGCCATCGTGATCGAACCGCCCCTCGTCCTGATGGACGAGCCACTGTCCAATCTGGACGCCGCCCTGCGGCTGGACATGCGCACCGAGATCCGTCGGCTGCACCAGTCGCTCGGGTTGACCACCATCTATGTCACGCACGACCAGGAGGAGGCGCTGTCGCTGGCCGACCGCCTGGTCGTGCTGCGGGAGGGCGTGGTGCAGCAGGTGGGTATGCCGGAGGAGCTGTACCGCTCCCCGGCGAACCCTTACGTGGCCAGCTTCATGGGGTACCGCAACCTGCTGCCCATGACCGTGACCGCCCGCGACGGCGACCGGGCGACGGTGCAGGGCCACGGGATCGAACTGACCGGCCTCGCGCGCGGTCAGTTCGGTCCCGGCCCGGCCACCGTGGCGGTCCGGCCCGAGGATTTCGTCGTCGGCGTCGAACCGCGCGACCCGCAGAACCACATCCGGGTCGCCATCGAGGTCGTCGAGTACCACGGCCGGGAGCAGGCCATCGAGGCCCGCCTCCCGGAGGGGGAGGCGTTGAAGCTGCGCAGCTCGACCCGGGTATCCCGGGGCGACACGGTGTCCGCGTGGGTCCCCCACGACCATGTGCTCGTCTTCGGCGAGCGTCTGGACGGCCCCCCGGTCGAGGAGGCGGCGGGCCCCTCGACCGGGGTGGCAACCAACCCCGCACCGGCCGGAGCGACGTCATGACTGTCGCTCCACCGGCCCCGGCTCCGGCGCGGCACCGCGCGTCGGAGCCACGGGCCGCCCTGTCGCACCGGCTGGCCGAGCGCGGCGTCGACCGCAGCCTGCTGCTGCTGATACCTGGCGTGGTGTTCCTCATCGTGCTGTTCGCCTACCCGCTGGCGTACGGGCTCGGCCTGTCGTTCCAGCCGTTGAAGAGCACCGACCCGCTGTACAACTACAAGCAGTTCTTCGCCGACCACCTGCAGCGCGACACGATCGGCACGACGCTGCGGCTCAGCCTGCCGCCGGCCATCTTCAACGTGCTCATCTCGGTGCCGATCGCGTACCGGCTGCGCGGCCGGGTCGGCGGCAAGCGGCTGCTGACCACCGTGCTGGTCGTCCCCATCACGCTCGGCACGGTACTGGTCGCCGAGGGAATGCTGAAGTTCTTCGATCCGGCCGGCGGCTGGTTCAACAAGGCTCTCTACGCGCTGCACGTCACCGACCCGAACCATCCGATCCCGCTGACCGGCAACTACTGGGGCGTGGTCATCTCGCTGGTCATCAGCGGGTTCCCGTTCGCCTTCCTGCTGATCCTGTCGTACCTGTCCGGGATCGACCCGAGCCTGGAGGCGGCGGCGTCCACGCTCGGCGCCAGCCCGCGGCGGCGGTTCTGGCAGATCACCTTCCCGCTGCTCGCACCGGGTCTCGCGATCACCTTCTGCCTGACCTTCGTGCTGGCGTTCTCGGTGTTCCCGTCGGCATACCTCGTCGGTAACCCGACCAGCACCACCCGGGTCATCTCGATCGCCGCGTACGAGGCGCGCAGCGTGGAGAGCAACGACTCCAAGGCGTCGACGATCGCGCTCATCATGGCGGTCATCGAGCTGATCGTGATCGCGGCCGTGCTGTACGGCCGCGGCCGGCTCTACCGCGGCTCGACGGGAGGCAAGGGATGACGGAGATCGCCGCGGTACAGGAGGAGGCGCGCAAGCGCGGTGCGCGGCCGCTGGTCTGGCTGGCCTGGTTCGTCATGGCCTTCTTCTTCATCAACCTGGCCGGGATCGTGTTCTCGGTCGTGATCAACTCGTTCGGCGACGAGTGGTTCGGCACCTGGCTGCCGAAGGCGTACACGACGCACTACTGGGTGGACGCCTGGCACGCGTACAACCTCGGCAGCGTGCTGAAGGTCACGCTGATCGTCGCGCTCGCCGTGGTGGCCATCTCGGCGGTGGTCGGCGTACCGGCCTCCTACGCGCTGGCCCGCCGCGAGTTCCCCGGCAAGCGGGCGGTGATGCTGGTGTTCCTGTTGCCGGTCATGGTGCCGCCGATCGCGTACGGCATCCCGCTCGCCACCGCGATGTACAAGTTCAACACCGTCACCCACCTCCAGGTCGCGAACTCCATCGTCGGCGTCATCCTGGCGAACCTGGTGCCGGCGATCCCGTTCGTGGTGCTCACGATGACCCCGTTCATCGAGCAGATCGACCCGAAGGTCGAGTCGGCCGCCCGGATGTGCGGGGCGAAGACCCGCCAGATCTTCACGCGGATCCTGCTGCCGCTGCTGGTACCCGGGGTGCTCGCCGCCTCGGTGCTGGTCCTGGTCCGCACGGTGGGCATGTTCGAGCTGACTTTCCTGACCTCCAGCGCGACGAGCGAGACGCTGGTGGTCAAGCTCTACGACTCGATGTCCAGCGCCGGCATCCGGGCGCAGCAGCAGACGGATGCCATGGCGGTGGTGTACATGTTGACGATGCTCGTGCTCCTGCTGATCGCGCTCCGGTTCGTGAACCCGACCCAGCTCGTCACGAGGGTCGCGGAGGAGCGCGAGGCGTGACCGAACGGCAACTCCGGAGCCAACGCTGGTACGGCGGGGAGGGCGTGCGTGGCTTCAGCCACCGCGCCCGTACCCGCCAGATGGGCATCGCACCGGAGGAGCACCTCGGCAAGCCGGTCATCGGCGTGGTCAACACGTGGAGCGAGATCAACCCGTGCCACCTGCACCTGCGCGACCGGGCCGAGGCGGTCAAGCGCGGCGTGTGGCAGGCCGGCGGGTACCCGATCGAGCTGCCCGCGAGCGCCATCGCCGGCGAGACGTTCACCAAGCCCACCGCCATGCTCTACCGCAACCTGCTCGCGATGGAGGTCGAGGAGCTCATCCGCTCGTACCCGGTCGACGGCGTGGTGCTGCTCGGCGGCTGCGACAAGACCACCCCGGCGCTGCTGATGGGCGCGATCAGCGCCGGCCTGCCGGCCATCTTCGTCCCGGCCGGGCCGATGCTGCGCGGCAACTGGCGTGGCGAGATCCTCGGCAGCGGCAGCGACATGTGGCGGTACTGGGACGACCGGCGGGCCGGGCTGGTGGACGATCAGCAGTGGGCCGAGCTGGAGGAGGGCATCGCCCGCTCGTACGGCCACTGCATGACGATGGGCACCGCGTCGACGATGACCGCGTGCGTGGAGGTCCTCGGCATGACGCTGCCGGGCGCCTCGTCGATCCCGGCCGCCGACTCCGCGCACACCCGGATGGCGGCGCGGTCCGGGATCGTCGCCGTGGAGATGGTCCGCGCGGACCGGCGCCCGGAGCGGATCCTCACCAGCGAGGCGTACGAGGACGCGGTCACCACGACGATGGCGCTGTGCGGCTCGACGAACGCGGTCATCCACCTCATCGCGATGGCCCGCCGCAGCGGGGTACCGCTCAGCCTGGACGACTTCGACGAGGCCGCCCGCAACACTCCGGTCCTGGCCAACATCCGGCCGATGGGCGCCTACCTCATGGAGGACTTCTACTACGCGGGCGGGCTGCGCGCGCTGCTCGTCCAGCTCGCCGACCTGCTGCACCTGGACCGGCCGACAGTCACCGGGCAGACGCTGGGCGGGGCGATCGCCGGGGCGCGGACGTTCCACGACGACGTGATCCGGCCGCGGGACAAGGCAGTCGCCGCCGAGGGCGCGCTCGCGGTGCTGCACGGCAACCTCGCGCCGCGCGGCGCGGTCATCAAGCCCCTGGCCGCCGACTCCGGGCTGCTACGCCACACCGGGCCGGCGGTGGTCTTCGACGGGTACCCGGACCTGCTGGCCCGCATCGACGATCCCGACCTGGTCGTCGACGAGGACAGCGTGCTGGTGCTGCGCGGGGCCGGCCCGCTGGGTGGCCCGGGCATGCCCGAGCACGGCATGCTGCCGATCCCCGGCCGGCTGCTCAAGCGCGGGGTACGCGACATGGTGCGGATCTCCGACGCGCGGATGTCCGGTACGAGTTACGGCGCGTGTGTCCTGCACGTGGCTCCGGAGTCGCACGCCGGCGGCCCGCTCGCGCTGGTCCGCGACGGCGACCTCATCACGCTCGACGTCGCGGAACGCAAGCTGGAGCTGCATGTCTCCCCCGGCGAGCTGGCCCGGCGCCGGGCGGCCTGGACGTCGCCTCCGACCCGGTACCCGCGCGGGTACGGCGCGCTGCACGCCGCGCACATCACCCAGGCCGACGAGGGCTGCGACTTCGACTTCCTGGCCGCGCCCGGACAGACACCGGAGCCGGACGCGCGCTGAAACGTCGGCGCTCGCTGAGCTGGCTGGCGCTCGCTCGCTCGCGCGGCACCGAGGCTCCTCATGGCGACGCCTTCCCTCGTCGCTGCGCTCCTCAGTCCAGACGCCGCCCGCCTCGGTGCTGGCTGGCGCTCGTCCAGACGAGCGTGAGCTAGCAGAAGGATTCCAGCGGCCACACGTCCCCGCCGGGCGGCGCCGGTACCTTCGGCAGTGCCGCCGCGGCCGCGCTGTCCCGGTGCTCGGCGGCGAAGTGGAGCACGTATTTGGCCAGGCTCTGGTCGAACGGGTCGACGTCCTGGCCGGGCCACGCTCCGCTGCCGGAGATCGCGGCCGGGATGAGGAAGTCGATCGCCTTCCGGATCGACCCGCCCCGCGGGTTGGTGTACCCCCACAGGTCGACCCGGACCCGCTGCCCGGTCGCGGCGAGCCGGCACAGCGCGGTTGTGTTGAGGTTGGCCCGGTGCCAGGAGCGGGCGCGGGCCAGCTCCAGCGGCTGGCTGCCGTCGGCTTCGATCTGCGGGTCGATCCGGGCCTGCTTCGCACCGCCCACGATGCTGGCGGCGAGGGCGGTCTGGCCGACGTACAGGGCGATGGACGCGTCGAGCAGGTCCTTGTAGGTACCGTGGTGATTCGGCGCGGCGGTCTCGGCCGTCCCTTGTGGACTGTTACGCAACCAGCCGAGGAAGCTGGTCAGCCAGGCACGCATGCCGGACCGGTCGGCGTCGGTCCAGCCGGGCGCGCCGGTGTCCAGAACGGCCAGGGCGTCGAGCAGCTGCGGCAGCGTCTGCGCGGCCTCGATGATGCCGGTACCGTGAACCGTGGTGTCGCACGGGACGACCTGCGCGTAGGTCATGTCGGGGTGCATCCGCGTGGCTGGGTCGAGAAACCAGGTCCGCACGTCGAGCCCGGCCCGCTCGGCGTACGTCGCGTTGCCCGTGAAGTACCAGGCGAGCGCGAGGTCGTGGATGGCGGTCCAGGCCTCGTCCAGCTCGGCGTGGTCGCTGATCCGGTCGGCGTCCGGGTTGCGCTCCCCTTCGGTCTGGACGTACGGGCATCCGCCCGGTCCGGGCCACCAGTACGGTGCCTGGCTGTAGTAGTCGTGCCGGTCGCCGCCGGGCGGCTGCTGTTTCTTGTCCATGACCGACCACGGACCGGCCGTGAGGGCTGCGTCGGCGGACCTGCCCAGCCGGGTCAGGTCGGTGTTCACCGGGCCGGCCGGGTGGTGCGCCAGGGTCTGCCGGACGGCCAGCAGCCGGGCGCCGTCCAGGAGTACCGTCTTCGGCCTGGTCGCGGCGCCGGCGGGTATCGTCGCCACCGCGGCCGCGCCCGACGCGAGCGCCGCCACCGTCACCACCCCCGCCGTGATCCATCGGTGGGAAAGTAGGCGTGCCAATGTTCCAGTCCTCGTGGAGGTCGAAAGAGGGGCGGCACCGTCCTGCGGCGAGACGGTGATCGTATTTACGCCTGCGGAATCGGCCTGGTCAATCGGGCATCCGACCGGACATCCCCGGCGATGGAACCAGGTCCGGTGTACGACGGGGCAGATTGCCCGGATAGCTCCGATGTTCCGGCGATGCATGAATAGTGAAAACGTTTCCCTTCACGCTGAAGCGTGGGCTGTAGCAGCACCGGAGGCCCGATACCATGGTCCAAACAGCGTATTTTCCAGGAAGGTGGCGACCGTGGCCGGTAGTGCACCAGGTGGCGAAAGGAACCGCCTACTGATCACCGGCGCCGCGGGAGTCATGGGAACCCTCCTGCGTCCGCTGCTGCGCCGCGACGATCGCGTGCTGCGCCTCGGCGTCCGCCACCACGACGTCGACGACCTCCAGGTGGGCGAGGAATTGGTCAACGTCGATGTGCTCGACCGCGAGGCGGTCGCCAAGGCCGCGCAGGACGTCGACGCCATTCTGCATCTGGGCGGCATCAGCACCGAAGCGCCCTTTGAGGATGTCGTTCAGGTCAACGTTGTCGGGACGCACAACGTGCTGCGGGCGGCGGTCGACGCCGGGGTGGCCAAGGTGATCCTGGCGTCCAGCAACCACGCCGTCGGCTTCTACCGGCGCAGCGCCGTTCCGCCCGGTTCCGACGGGCTGCCCGACGACCTGCTGCCTCGCCCGGACACCTTCTACGGCTGGAGCAAGGCGGCGATCGAGGCGCTCGGCGCGCTGTACCACGACCGGTTCGGCCTGGACGTCACCGTACTGCGCATCGGCTCCTGCTTCCCGGAGCCGACCGATACCCGCGCACTGGCCACCTGGCTCGCCGCGGAGGACTGCGCCCAGCTCATCGAGCTTTGCCTTGAGCAGCCCGGCACCGATTACCGGATGCTCTGGGCGGTGTCCGACAACACCCGCCGCTGGTGGTCGCTGGACCGCGCACGGGCGCTCGGCTTCCAGCCCGCCCACGATGCGGAACGCTTCGCGGCGGACCGGATCGCCCGCTTCGGTGAGCCCGACCTCAGCGACCCGGTCCACGACTACGTCGGCGGCGCCTACATCGACCACCCGCTCGGCGGGGCGATGGCCAAGCCCACGGTGCCCAGTGAGGACGACGACTGACCCACCGTCCACAGTGGACCTTCTTTTGGAGGTTTCATTGGACGTCACCAGTCGTGGACGGTACCGTCCCGGAGCCGGTTGAACGGAAGATAGGCGGTCTGGTACGGGTACTTGCCGGCCGCGTCGACATCCAGCGTCACGCCGAGGCCGGGCTGCTCGCCGGGGTGCAGCATGCCGTCGGCAAAGGTGAACGACTGGCCGAACACCTCGTCGGTACGCTCCCCGTGCTTCATGTACTCCTGGATGCCGAAGTTGTGGATGGCCAACCCGAGATGCAACGCCGCGGCCATGCCCACCGGCGAGATGTCCGTGGGCCCGTGCATGCCGGACTTGATCTGGTACTGCGCGGCGAATTCGAGGATCCGCTTGAGTGCGGTGATCCCGCCGGCATGCGTCACCGCGGAGCGCACGTAGTCGATGAGCTGTTCGCGGATCAGCGTCTGGTAGTCCCAGACGGTGTTGAACACCTCGCCGATGGCCAGGGGCGTCGTGGTGTGCCGACGCACCAGCCGCAGGGCCTCCTGGTTCTCCGCGGGAGTGCAGTCCTCCAACCAGAACAGGTCGTACGGTTCGAGGGACTTACCGAGCTTCGCCGCCTGGATCGGGGTGAGGCGGTGGTGTCCGTCATGCAGCAGCGGCAGCTCCGGGCCGAACTCGTTGCGGACCGCCTCGAAGACCGCCGGTACCTGCCGGAGGTACGCGCGGCTGTCCCAGTCCTCCTGGACGGGCAGGGCCGCGCGGCGGGCCGGTTCGTAGTCGTAGCGCGGTCCGGTGCCGCCGGCGCTGACCGCGACACCGTAGACCGCGCTGAGGCCCGGTACCCCGGACTGTACCCGGATCGCCCGGTAGCCCTGGTCGAGGTGCCGGCGGATCGAGTCGAAGATCTCCGGTAGGTCGCGCCCGCTCGCGTGCCCGTAGGCCAGCAGGCCGGTCCGGCTGGCGCCGCCGAGGAGCTGGTACAGCGGCATGCCGGCCTGCTGCGCCTTGAGGTCCCACAGCGCCATGTCGACCGCGGCGATGGCGGTCATGGTGACCGGGCCGCGGCGCCAGTAGGCACTCCGGTAGAGGAACTGCCAGGTGTCCTCGATGGCATGCGCGTCCCGGCCGATGAGCAACGGCGCCACGTGGTCGCGCAGGTAGCCGACGACCGCCAGCTCGCGCCCGTTCAGCGTCCCGTCGCCGAGGCCGACGAGGCCCTCGTCGGTGGTGACCCGCAGCGTGACGAAGTTGCGATCGGGGCTCGTCACGACGACTTCGGCCGACTCGATGATCATTATGCGCCTTTCCCGGGGGTGTCAGGTGACCGCGCCGAGTTGCCAGGGTACGAACTCCTCCTGGCCTAGGTAGAGTTCCTCGCTCACGGTGCGCTCGCCGGAGGCGACCGCGATGATCCGTTCGAAGATCTCCTCGCCCACCTCGGTCACGGAGGCGGTTCCGTCGACGATACGCCCGCAGTTGACGTCCATGTCGTCCGCCATGCGCTGGTACATCTCGGTGTTCGTGGCGAGCTTCAGGCACGGCGCGGGACGGCTGCCGAAGACCGACCCCCGCCCGGTGGTGAAGCAGACCACGGTGGCGCCGCCCGCCACGATGCCGGTGACCGACACCGGGTCGTACCCGGGCGTGTCCATGAAGACGAATCCCCGCTGGGTGACCGGCTCGGCGTACTCGTACACCGCGGTGAGTTCGCCGCGGCCGCCCTTGGCCACCGCGCCGAGCGACTTCTCCAGGATCGTCGTCAACCCGCCGGCCTTGTTGCCCGGCGACGGGTTGTTGTCCATGCTCCCGCCGCCCTCCTTCGTGTACCCGCGCCACCAGTCGATCCGGTCCAGCAGC
>JBKPCQ010000179.1:0-7221 GCA_046727455.1 Actinomycetota bacterium
CACAGCTCCCAGACCGGCTTGGCCATGTCCAGACGCTGGGCGAAGACCCGGCCGGCGAGGTTGCGCAGCTGCTCGTCGCCGCCGGGCTTCGGGACGGCGGTGTGCCGGACGTGGTACAGGATCTCGAAGTGCTCGTCGTCGACCCACGCCGGCCGGCCCAGGTGCAGCGGCGTGGCGCGGACCCGTTGCCGGTACCGGGGAACCTTGGGCAGCTTGCCGACCAGCAGCCGGACCAGGTCGCCGTAGCTCGGCGGCGGCCCCTCGAACACCGCGACCGAGCCCACGTGCATCGGGGTGTTCTCGTTCTCGATGAAGTAGAACCCGGCGTCCAGCGTGCTCATCCGCTCCATCGCGCACCGCCTCTCTTTGCCCGGACGTTCCGCGCGGGTGGATGCCGGCCGGCGGGCCGGCCGTCCGCCAGGATATCCTCCCCTCTCGTGATCGGGATCCACCTCGACAGGGAGTGCGCCGCGTGACCACCCCTCCGCCACGCCGGCCGACTCCGGCGGCCCTCCGCCGGGAGCAGAAGCGCCAGAACAAGAAGGTCGCCGCGGCTCGGCGGGCGGCGGCGCGGCGGCGCCGGCAGTGGCGGATCGCCGCGCTGTCCGCGCTGGCCGCGATCGTGGTGATCGGCGGGGCGGTGTGGCTGATCGGCGGCTTCAAGGGCAAGCACCCCAGCGCGTCGGCGGGGGCGTCGGCCTCGGCGTCCGGTGCCTGCCCGTCGGCGAAGGCCGCGCCGACGACCAACCAGTCGTTCCCGCCGGTACCGGCCGGTGCGGACCCGGCGCTGAAGACGAAGCCCGTGGTCAAGGCCGGCACCGGTGACGTGACCGAGCTGAAGGTCACCCCCCTGATCGAGGGCAAGGGCGACCCGACGAAGGCGTGCCAGTCGATCGTGGTCAACTACGTCGGGGTGAACTACAAGACCGGCGAGGAGTTCGACTCGTCCTGGAAGAACTCGCAGACGTTCTCGCTGGTCCTCGGCGACGGCCAGGTCATCAAGGGCTGGGACCAGGGGCTGGTCGGGGTGAAGGTGGGCAGCCGGGTGCAGCTCGACATCCCGGCCAACCTGGCGTACGGCGAGGGCAGCGGGGCGACCAACGGGCCGCTGCGGTTCGTGGTGGACGTGCTGTCCGCTACCTAGCCGGCTCGATTGACATGAAGTTAACTTCAGCTTGCAGACTTGCCCCATGCCTGTCGCACTGATCACGGGCGCCTCCCGTGGCCTCGGCCGCGCACTCGCCCGTACGCTGGCCGCCCGGGGCTGGACCCTCGTCCTCGACGCGCGCGGCGCGCCCGACCTGGATACCGTCGCGGCGGAGCTGGCCGGCTGGACCAGCGTCGCCGCGGTCGCGGGCGACGTGGCCGACCCCGACCACCGCCGCGCCCTCGCGGCGGCCGTAACCGACCTGGATCTACTGGTCAACAACGCGAGCGTGCTAGGGCCCAGCCCGCAGCCGGCGCTGGCCGACTATCCGCTGGCCGAGCTGTCCCGGGTGTACGAGGTGAACGTGCTCGCCCCGCTCGGGCTGATCCAGCTCGTACTGCCGGCCCTGGCCCGCTCGCACGGCCGGATCGTCAACGTCAGCTCCGACGCCGCCGTCGAGCCGTACCCGGGCTGGGGCGGGTACGGCTCGGCCAAGGCGGCGCTCGACCAGTTGACCGCGGTGCTCGCCGCCGAGCACCCGGAGCTGCGGGTGTACGGGTTCGACCCCGGCGACATGCGCACCGACCTGCACCAGCAGGCGTTTCCGGGGGAGGACATCTCGGACCGCCCCGAGCCGGAGACCGTGGTACCGGCGCTGCTGCGCCTGGTCGACGCCGACCTGCCCAGCGGCCGGTACCGGGCCGTCGACCTGACGGTACCGGCGTGAGGACGAGGACCCGGTTCGTCCTGCCGCCCGAACGCTCTGCCGGAGAGCCGCCGGAGAGCCGCGGGCTGCGCCGGGACCAGGTGCGGCTGCTCGTGGCGTACGGCGCGACCGTGTGGCACGCCCGCTTCCACGACCTGGACCGGTTCCTCGACCCCGGCGACCTCGTCGTGGTCAACACGTCCGCGACCCTGGCCGCGGCCGTGGACGCGGGCCGGGTTGTGGTGCATTTCTCGACCCCGCTGGATGACGGCGCGTGGGTCGTGGAGCTGAGAAGGCCGGACCAGTCCGGGCCGGTCCGGGACGCGGTGGCCGGCGAGCGGATCCGGTTGCCCGGCGACGGGGTGGTGACGCTGCTCGACGGCGGCGACCGGCTGTGGCGCGCCCGGGTCGAGGTACCGCTGGGCGTCCCGGCGTACCTCGCCCGGTACGGGCGGCCGATCAGCTACGGGTACCTGCGCGGCCGCTGGCCCCTGGCCGCGTACCAGACGGTGTTCGCCCGCGAGCCGGGCAGCGCGGAGATGCCCAGCGCCGGCCGGCCGTTCACCGCCGAGCTGGTGACCCGGCTGGTCTCGGCCGGGATCGGGGTCGCCCCGGTCACCCTGCACACCGGCGTGTCTTCGCTGGAGGACGGGGAGCCGCCGCAGCCGGAGCGGTACCGGGTACCGGAGCACACCGCCCGCCTCGTCACCGCGACCCGCGAGCACGGCGGCCGGGTGGTGGCCGTGGGTACCACCGTGGCGCGCGCGCTGGAGACCGTCGCCCGGCCGGACGGCACGGTACGCGCCGGAGCCGGCTGGACCGACCTCGTGCTCGGCCCGGACCGGCCGGCCCGGGTGGTCGACGGGCTGGTCACCGGGTGGCACGAGCCGCAGGCCTCGCACCTGCTGCTGCTGGAGGCGGTCGCCGGTCCGGAGCTGGTCCAGCGGGCGTACGACGCCGCGCTGCGGGAGCGCTACCTGTGGCACGAGTTCGGTGACAGCTGCCTGCTTTTCCAGACCCCGAAAACATCGAAGCCTGTGATGGTGCCCGACCGGGAGGTCCGATAGGCAGGTCGGATGAGACCTGTCCTGATCCTGTTCGGCCTCGTGGCGGCCATGGTGGCACCGGCCGGCGTCGGCGCGGCCGCCGCCGGCACCGGCGCGGCCGCCGCCCCGGAGCACGCGCCCTTCCCCACGACGATCGCGCTGCCGCTCGGCTTCCCGCCGGAGGGCATCGCCATCGGCGGGCACTTCGCCTACTTCGGCTCCCGCCTGGACGGCTCGATCTACCGCGCGGACCTGCGTACCGGTGCCGGGCGCGTGATCAGCGCGGGACCGGGTACCCCCTCGCTCGGCCTGAAGATCGACGGGCGCGGGCGGCTCTTTGTGGCCGGCGGTACCGGCGGCGACGCCCGGGTGGTCGACGCGCGTACCGGCCGGATCCTCGCCCGGTACCCGCTGGCCGCCGGCCCCGCCTTCGTCAACGACGTGGTGCTCGCCGGGCACACCGTGTGGTTCACCGACTCCACGAACCCCGTGCTGTACAAGCTGACCCTCGGCCCCGGCGGCGCCCTGCCGGCGAGCGCCACCCGGCTACCGCTGACCGGTGACCTGGTCTACGCCCCGGGTACCAACGCGAACGGGATCGTCACCAGGCCCGACGGCCGGGGCCTGCTCGTGGTGCAGACCAACACCGGGAAGCTGTTCCGGGTCGATCCCGGTACCGGCGTGGCGACAACGGTCGACCTGGGCGGCGAGTCGCTGGCCAACGGCGACGGGCTGCTGCGCGCCGGGACCACCCTCTACGCCGTGCAGAACCGGCTCAACACGGTGGCCGTGCTGCGCCTGGACCCGGCCGGTACCCGGGCCCGGCTGGTCACCCGGGTGACCGACCCGAGATTCCGGACGCCGACCACGGTCGCCACCTTCCGGGACCGGCTGTACCTGCCCAACGCCCAGTTCACCGTGACCCCGACACCGACCACCCCGTACGACGCGGTGGCCGTCCCGCGACCGGCGACCACCGGCTGACCCGCTCAGCCGGGCGGGTTGAGGAGGACGAGAGCGTACAGTGCGTACCCGGTGACGACCAGTGCGGCGAGGCCCGTGGCCCAGCCGACGAGCAGCCCCAGGCCGAACCCCCGGTCACCGCGGACCAGCAGCAGGATGCCCGGTACCAGGCAGAGGATGAGCAGCCCGGCCTGCGCCGTCAGCAGCAGCGGGAGCCCGTTCAGGCCCTCGGCCCCGTGACGCGGGACGACCACCACGAACCAACCGACGATGAGGTGACCCAGCAGCGCGACGGCGCCGCCGCCGATCACCCGCCAGGCCCGGATCGGCCGCTCCCCGCCCAGGCGGGGCGGCGGCGGGGTGGTCCAGTCGGGGGCGAACGGCGGCGGGGACATCACGCCGCCGGGTCGACGAGCACCCGACCGGTAGGGCTGCCCGCCTCGACCGCCTCGTGCGCGGCGGCGACCTCGGCCAGCGGGTACACGGCGGCCACCCGGATCCGGAGCGTACCGGCGGCGGCCGCTTCGGTCAGGTCGCGCGCGGCCTGCCGCCTGGCCTCGACCGGGAAGTCGTCGCTGCCGAGCAACCGCAGCGTCACGTTCGCGAACAGCAGCGGCCAGAACGGCAGCGCGGGCCGGGCATCCGGCGAGGAGTACGCGGCGATCACCGCGTCCGGGCCGACGATTTCGGCATCGAGGTCGGCGTTGGCGGACAGGGCGACCTCGACGATCCGGTTCACGCCGTCCGGTGCCAGCTCCCGGATCCGCGCGGCGGCGTCCGGGGCGTTGAGCGCCACCGCCGGTACCTCCGCCTGGGCGAGAGCGGCCGCCTGCCGCACCGTGCCGATCACCCGCGCCCCGCCCGACGCGGCGAGCTGGGCGGCCAGCGAGCCGACCGCGCCGAGCACACCGTGCACCAGCACCACCCGGTCGCGGACCGGACCGTCGCCGAAAACCGCCTGGTGCGCGGTGATTCCCGGGATGCCCAGCGCCGCCCCGACCTCGTCGCCGACCCCGTCGGGCAGGTCCACGGCCAGGTCGGCGGGCACGACCGTGGCCTGCGCCGCGGTGCCGGACGGGCGGTAGGACTGCGCCCCGTACACCCAGACCCGCCGGCCCAGCCGGGCCGGGTCCACGCCGGGACCGACCGCGTCGACGACGCCGGCGCCGTCGCTGTGCGGCACCACCCGGGGGTACGGCATCGGCGAGCCCAGCCACCCCTGCCGCTTCTTCACGTCACCGGGGTTCACCCCGGAGCGGGTCAGCCGGACCCGCACCTCGCCCGGGCCGGGCTCCGGCGTCGGCAGCTCCCCGACCTGGAGCACCTCCCGGGCCGGACCCTTCCGCTCATACCACGCCGCCCGCATCCGCTCCCCCTCAGCCGGAAACGGATCTTACCCGGATGCCGGGTGCCAGGCGCCCACCCGGACGGTGACCCCGGGCGAGGTGAGCACCGACGGCTCGCCCACCGGCTCCGGCAGCCCGGCGGACCGGACCAGGTTCTGGTCCAGCCGGTCCACCCGGCCCCGGTGCAGGGTCCACGGCTCGTGCTCCGCCTCGGCCTGGACCAGCCGCCCGGCGAACCGGCTGTAGAGCCGGAACCGGGCGGTGAGGAACACCTCGGCCGGGCCGCCCTGGCTCGGCGCGAGCGGCTCCCCCGGCGTCACATCGGCGTCGCACCGGGCGCCGCGCGGGCCGGGCCAGCGGCGGCGGGAGCGGTACGTCAGGGCGGTGGCGGTCACCCCGACCGCCATGTCGGACCAGAAGTACGGCAGGCCGTAGGTGGCGCGCGCGGTGAGGACCGCCGGTAGCCGGGCCGCGTCGAGGGAGAGGAACCAGATGCCGGTACCGCCGTCCGGCCCGCGTACGTAGGTGCGCACGTTCGTCTCCGGGAAGCGGGACAGCCACGGCAGGGCCGGTACCCCCGGGGCGCGCACGCCGGTCATCAGGAACGGGATCAGCCCCACCCAGGCGGCACCGTCCATCGTCTCCACCGTCAGCCCGGCGGGCAGCAGCGCCTGTACCAGGTCCGGCGGGTACCGCCAGTGCAGGAACGTCAGGTGCCGCCACCCCTGCCGCATCACGGGGCGGCGGACGGTCGGGATGACCGGCGTCGACATCCACGAACCCCCTCAGCGCAGCAGCGTCAGGCGGACGGTGAACCCCTCCACGGTACGGCCCATGGTGACCTGGTCACAGAGCTGCCGGGCGAGCCAGATGCCCATCCCGCCGCGGGACAGGTCCCCGCCGTGCGCAGGCAGGTAACCGGCAAGCGGGTCGTCGAAGCCGGGGCCGGCGTCGGTCACCGTGCAGACCGTGTGGTCGCCGTTCGACCAGGCGCGCACACAGACGGGGGGACGGCCGTGGCGCAGCGCGTTCGTGGTCACCTCGCTCGCGGCGAAGACGAGGTCCTGGGCGGCCCGCTCGCCTACGCCGGCGGCGGTCAGCGTGGCGAGCAGGCCGGCGCGCAGCGCGACGAGGTCGGTCGGCGCCTCGACAGCGAGGGCCGGCGCGCCCGCCTCGATCGGGTCCGGGTGTGCCGGCGTGGACCGCCGCAGGAAGTCGACCGGCGGCAGGTACCGGTCGCTGGCTGCCCGGCCGATCGCGGTACGCAGGTTCGGGTGGGTCTGCTCGCCGGCCGCGAGCACGTCGGCCGGCAGCCGCCGGCTGTCGTACATGCAGACGCTCCAGAGCGGGTACGGGCCCAGTGCCTCGTTGCACACCGCCTCGAACCGGCTCCACTCGGTCCACCGCACCGGGTGCCCGCCGAAGTCCACCTCCCCGACCAGCCGCACCCGGGTGGTACCGGCGGCCACCTCGCGCTCCATGAGCCGCTGGAAGGCGGCGATCGCGGTCGGGGCGCGGCGGAAGATCTCCGCCCGGGGCAGGCGGGTGATGACCCGCGGGTCGCCGCCGAGCGCCGCGGCCAGGAGGGCGGCGTCGCGGTCGGTGCAGATCAGCACCGCGCGCTCGCCGGCGGCCAGCCCGGCGCGCAGGAACGGCACCGCCACGGCCAGCAACTCCTCGTCGCTGCCGTAGTACAGCGCGTCATGGACGTACCCGTCCGGTACCGCCGGCCCGCCCCACGTGTCGCGCACACCTCCGCTGTACCCACCGCGTGGTGTCGTGAACAGCCGGGTGGCGCGAAGCCGCCACACTGGGCGCCATGACGGTCCTGGCGGCACCCGGCGACACGTGGGGGATCAGCGGTCCCCGGTTCCTGCAGGTCTACGCGGTCCTCGCGGTGGCCGGCCTGGCCATCGCCCTGACCTGGCGCGCGGCGCGCACGCGCGGCGCCGACCCGGGCGGGCACCGGCCGCCCGGCCCGGTCGAGCTGGCCTACCTCGCCGGCGGCCCGAG